>NZ_JBFRYA010000007.1:0-216845 GCF_040892635.1 Zhongshania guokunii
CGCTGCTGCGACTGAAGGCCTTCTTCACTGCTTGAATTTTGAACGATTGGGTAAATCTTGCTTTCATCATTTACTGCCTCTAACTGAAAATTAGAAGCGACAACTAGCCTGACACAGGGGGACAGCGAAGGTGATTTCCTCTCCCGCCGGGTCTACAAAGACGGCACCTACGCAATTCCCTATCAAGGGGAAGAGGTAGTGCTGCACTGGGCGAATAAAGACCAGTACTACATTAAAAGCAGCGAAACCCTGCGAGACTACAGCTTTCGCTTGAACCCGCAAGCAGGTCTGTGCCAAGACCCAATGCGGGTTCATTTTAAACTGGTAGATGCTGACGCCGGTGCCAAAGATAACAACAAAGAGTCTGACGATAACAAACGCGTATTTGTATTAGATGCAGATACGCCCTTTGAACTGATAGATGGTGAACCAAATGAAGATGGTGAACGTCACCAAGAACTTCAGTTGCGTTTCTTCTTTCGACCTGCGACCTCAGCAGATTGGAGTGATAAAGCTAAGAGCAAGGCCAGTGCTGCAGCGCAGAAAAAGCCGCCGACGCAAGAACACTTGCGCGCTATCGCTGAAGAGCGCCTGCTTGGCGAATTAGGCCAGTTGCCAGCGCCATGGAACGTCGCACTCGGCCGGCTATATACCAAGGCCAATGGTGAGCGCGCTGACTATAGTACGCTGCAAGGACAGCTTAACAACTACACCAAGAAGAACACCTTCGACTACTTTATTCATAAAGACCTCGGTGGTTTTCTGACGCGGGAGCTGGATTTCTACGTTAAGAACGAACTAATGGACTGGTCAGATATTGCAGCGCTGAAACATGATCCGGCACGACTGGCGCCCTTGCTTAGTAAAATCGAGGTTATCCGTAACCTTGGTGAAAAAATTATTAGCTTTCTAGCGCAGCTAGAGAATTTCCAGAAGAAGCTCTGGCTCAAGAAAAAGTTTGTTACCGGCACCCACTACTGCCTCACCTTGGACCGGATTGAACAGCATCCCGCAATGCTTGAAGAAGTCTTCAATAATGATCGCCAAAAGCAGGATTGGACCGATCTCTACAAGCTGGATCTAACGCAGTTGGAAAAAGATTTGGCAACGGCACAAAAGTGCGGAGGCTACAGCGCCCTGCTGGCTGAGCCCAAGTACCGTTATCTGATGCTTGATACTGCCAACTTTGATGAGGCTTTTTTAGCCAATATGCTCAGTACTATCGAGGACTTGGATGAGCAGTGCGATGGCTTACTGGTGCATTCAGAGAACTATCAAGCATTGAATTTACTGCAGGACCGGTACAGGGGGCAGGTGCAGTGTATTTATATTGATCCGCCGTATAACACCGGAAGTGATGGCTTTGCTTATAAGGACTCATACAAGTCATCGTCGTGGATGACGATGATGGAAAGTCGATTAGCGTTAAGTAGCAAAATGTTGTCAGAGCTTGGAGTGATTTTTACAAGTATTAATGAAATTGAAAGGAGCCAGCTAGAGCGGGCGTTGGCTTCAGTCTTCGGCGATTGTAATAGAGTTGAGGAACTAATCTGGGTACAGGATACGGTAAGTAATAATGCACCGGCTTACTCAACGAACCACGAATATATACAAGTTTTTGCTAAAAATAAGGACGCTTTGCTTGCGGATAAATTAGCGTTCCGTGAGATACGAGCAGGATATAAAGAAGTCTCAGAGCTGGCGGAGGCAATGGGTGAGAGTTATGCAGAGCCTAGTCAAATTGAAGACGAATTAAAAAGACTCTATAAGCGTCACAAAGAGGAGCATATCGCGTCTGAGCAAGAAAGAGGAATTGAAAAACCAGCTGCGGAAAAATCTGATCCCTGGAAAGGCATATATCCGTACTGCAATGTCGAGTACAGAACTTCTTCTGGATCAAAGGTTGAAGTTAGTCAAGCGAAAGAATTGGGTGCGAACCCGTGGGTTTGGAGGAAGGTAGAGCCTTCCATGCCATCTGGCAAGCAATCCCAAACTACAAAAGAATCAGAGTCGGATAATTACAGGTATTACTCAGTTCAAGATCCAGTTACGGGTAAAGAATATCCTGCGCCTAAACGTGGTTGGGTATTTCCTAAGAAAACTGTGGGGAATAGACCTTCATTTGAAAGTTACGTTTGTGATGATCGAATTTGGTTTGGTTTATCAGGTATACCGCAACAAAAGTATTTTTTACATGAAGTGGGGTTGGTCGTTGCAACCTCCATCGTTAACCAGTATGCAGACGGTGAGCCGTATTTGGAACGATATTTTGGAAAGAAGGGGCTGGTATCGAACCCCAAGCCCCCGGCTTTAATAGAGCGTTTATTAAGGCAAGTTGTCAGGGGTTCAGGCGTTGTAATGGATTTCTTTGCAGGTTCCGGTACAACTGGGCAGTCTGTTATTGATGCGAATCGAAAAGATCAGGGCAACAGAGGTTACTTGTTAATAGAAGCCGAAAGCTACTTTCATAATGTGCTCAAGCCGCGTGTTATTAAATCAGCATATTGCAAAATCTGGGAGCAGGGTAAACCCAGCTCCAGTTCTGTCAGAGATACAGCAGCTAGCCACAGTTTTAAGTATATTTTTTTGGAGTCATATGAAGACACCCTAGGCAACCTAGCGCTTAATCGTCCCAGCGGCCAGCAGTCTTTGCTTGACGCCAGCGATGAGTCACCGCTCAAGCAAGCCCGCCAAGCCTATGTAATGAATTACATGCTGGAGGTGGAAAGCCGCGGCTCTGCGTCACTACTAAATACTGCTCAGTTCCTAGACCCTACACGTTACCAATTAAATGTTCGCTCTGCCGGTGGTGATGAAACCAAGGCTGTTAACGTCGACCTGTTAGAGACCTTTAACTACTTGCTCGGTTTGCGGGTTGAGCACATCGCCGCGCCACTGCACTTTGATGCTGAGTTTAGCCAAGGCGAGTATGGCCGTTTGCAGGCTAAAGTGAATCGTTCACCCGAAGGCAAATGGTGGTTCCGCACTGTGTATGGCAAGAATGCCAATGGTCAATCGGTGCTGGTGGTGTGGCGAAACCTACCCTCTGTAATTGCTGGCGGTGACGATGGCATGCAGCGGGACAATGCTGTGCTGGATGCAGTGCTGATTGAGAAGCTGAAGATCCGATTAACCGAGAGCGCCGACGATGAGATCGATATTCTCTACGTAAACGGCGACCACAATATTGCTATACCTCGCGACCGCAAAGGCCAAGCTATGGAGCAAGCGCGCTTGCAGCTGATTGAAGAGACCTTTCATCGCCTAATGTTTGCGGGCTCAGAGTCAGTGCAGTAGGGAGCGCATTATATGGCAAAGGTAAAAGCACAGCCTAAAACGCTGCCGTTCCGCCATCACTTGGTACTGAACCAGTGGCTGTTCTCATTATTTGGCTTTGATTCGCTTAGCGGGCAGTACGATATTGGCAAGCGTGAGGCGCCAACCCTGGAGGCCTTTCGGGATCGCTTTCAACTTATGGGCGAAACCAGTGGTCGCACAGCCAGTGGCGAACACCAGCTGCTGCAGCGTATACGGGATAACTTAACTGAAGGTGTGCTGCTCAGCGATGAGCAATTGCTGGAGTACGATCGTCGCATTAAGACGGTGACGGATCGTATCAACGATGCTCGCCTTGCAGCTGCTCATGAGCCAATTGAGTGGAAGTACTTTCAGTACCTCAGCTTGCTGTTTACGGAAGTGTATTTGGATTACCTGTTTACCAAACCAGAGAAATTGTTGGAAGGTGTAAACCAACAGATTACGCGCTGGAACGAATGCTGGATCGCGGAGCAGGGCTTTAAACACAAGCCATTGGAGTTGATGAATCCTGACGATGACCTGTGGCCGCAATTGAATATGCTGGCGTACTGGAGCGCCACCGGCTCTGGTAAGACGCTGATCATGCATGCCAATATCTTGCAGTACCGCTATTACCTGCGTGAGTACGGCAAGGCGGGTGACATCAACAAGATCATCTTGCTGACACCCAATGAAGGTTTAAGCCGTCAGCACATGGGCGACCTTGCCTTGTCCGGTATTCGGGCCAGTGAGTTCTCTGCTCGGGGTGGTGACTTGTTCGCGCAAGACGTTATCGTCATCGACATCAATAAGCTCCGTGACAGCGATAGTACTAAGACCGTGGCGGTGGACTCGTTTGGTTCGCGTAACTTACTACTGGTCGATGAAGGGCACCGTGGTACCGCCAGTGGTGGTGGTAGTTGGTATGACTACCGGCAGAAGCTCTGTTCATCTGGTTTCTCTTTTGAATACTCAGCGACATTTGCTCAAGCGGGAGCTAAGCACGAGAACCTTCGTCAGACCTATACCAAGGCTATATTGTTCGACTATTCCTATCGCCACTTCTACAGTGATGGCTACGGCAAGCAGTCGCAAATACTGAACTTGCAGCAGAACCCCAATGCCGACGATGAGTTTCGTTACTTAATTGCTAGCCTGTTGAGCTACTACCAGCAGCTAAGGCTGTTTGATGATCAAGAGAGCGCGTTAAAGCATTTCAACTTACAGCGACCGCTTTGGGTGTTTGTGAGTTCCAAGGTTACCGCTACGTTATCTACAGGTGAAGCCTCTGATACCGTGCAGGTATTGCAGTTCATTGATGCGGTACTACACAAAGAAGCTGAGTGTATTGCGGCTATTGAGACTTTGCTAAATGTCGGCATGGTCGCCAAGGGTGGCAGTGACCTTTTGCACAATCGCCTCAACTACCTAAAGGAACTCGATGAAAGCCCGTCGGTGTTGTACCGGGATATTCTGGAGCGGGTATTTCATTCCAGCGGTGGGCGGCTTCACATTGAGAATATAAGCGGTGTGGCCGGTGAGATAGCCTTGATGGCGGGCACTGCAGATGTCCCGTTTGGGGTAATCAATGTTGGTGACGACAGCAAGCTGGTTAGCCTGTGTGATAAGGCGGGGCTGCATACCCAAGACGCGCGGTTCAGTGAGTCCTTGTTCCATCGTATTAACAAGCCCGGTTCAACGGTAAACCTGCTGCTTGGTTCTAAGAAATTCACCGAGGGTTGGAGTAGTTGGCGCGTATCGAATATGACCTTGATGAACGTCGGCAAGAACGAAGGCGCGCAGATCATCCAGTTGTTTGGTCGGGGTGTGCGCTTGCAAGGTTGGCAAACCAGTTTGAAGCGGTCTGCCGAACTGACAACCGGGTTGAAAGCGGCGGGCATTGAACGCCCTCGCCACATTGGCATTCTTGAGACACTTAATATCTTTGGGGTGAAGGCAGACTACATTGCCCAGTTTCGGAAAGAGCTGGAAGATGAGGAGATACCCGTCAATGAAGGCTTAGAGGAGTTCGTTATTCCCTTGCAGCCAATGGTTGATATGCCGAACGATCTCAATGTACTTAGACTGAAAGAAGGCGTTGCAGGCAAAGCCATTGGCGGTTCTGGCACGGCCTTTCTTGAGCTGGCAGAGCAAGTCGTACTAAAGGCGCCAAGCCAATTAGCACCAACTGAGCGGGAGTACTTCTGTAATCCGCCACGGGTCGTTCTCGACTTCTATCCTCATGTTGGTATGTTTGCTACTGACAAGGCACTTACGCGCACAGCAGGACAGCTTCAGCAACGTTTAGAGGTAGTCCACCTTGCCTTGTTGGATACGCAGAAGTTGTATTTTCAGTTGCTGGCTTTCAAACAAGACAAGCGCTGGTCGAACCTCACTATTACGCCTGAGGTCGTAACGCAACTGCTGGCCGATAGTGGCTGGTATACCTTATACGCGCCAGACGAAGCCATGGACACTGGCCATCTTGAACGCTTAGCTCTATGGCATGACATGGCTATTGCCTTGCTTCGTAAGTACTGTGAGATGTTCTACGGCTTTCGTCGCAAACAGTGGGAAGCGGATAAACTGGAATACAGGGCAATCAACGAAAACAGCAAATACCTGCCCGGCGTAAGTGAAAGTACACCGCATGGTAGCTACCTGCTGACGCTAGACAGGGTACGCCATGATTCATTGATTACGCGCTTGGATAAACTCCGTGAACGCATAGTGAACAACGACGTGATCAGTTGGGACGGTAAGATCGAAGACGGCCTTGAGTTCCTGTGGTGCGAGCGTCACGTATACCAACCTTTGTTGGCTGCAACACAAGGCTTGGAGTTTCAAGTGTCGCCGGTGGCGCTAAACAAAGGTGAAGCCAATTTTGTTAAAGACCTGCAGGTCGCATGCAAGAGTGGCTTGTTCGCTGACTACGATACCTACTTGTTGAGAAACCAGACCGGCCAAGGTTCGGTTGGGGTATTCATTGACGGTGGCTTTAAACCAGATTTCATTCTGTGGCTGGTAAAGGGTGGTCAGCAGAAGGTGATCTTCATCGACCCTAAAGGCCTACGTAACCATAAACCATCCGACCGCAAGGTACGTTTCTTTGAAACCATTAAAGAAATGGAAGCCGATCTCCGCGAGCAGAATCCGGCTAACAGTAGTGTAGAGCTGCATGCTTTCTTAGTTTCAGAAACGCACTCAGCGGTGCTCGAAGCTAGTTGGAAAATGCCGGACGGTAGCGCAGCTACGGTTAGCGATATGGAAAGCTGGAATATCCTGTTCCCTGAACAAGGGCCGGATACCTACATTAAGAAATTATTGAATAAGGTGGAGGCGGCCTAGTACCGCTCCCTCACCCATTAGTCGATGCGGCCCGCGTAGTGCCCCAAGCGAGGATGAGCCGAATGAATCGGTTGACGGCCTGAGCCTGCGACGATACGGCGCAGCCGGAGTCGCAGCGAAGGACTAGACCGGTGAGTGAGGTGAACCGCAGTGCCGGGAGCACGGAGGCGGGCAAGTCGACGTATAGCAGAAAAACCCTTTTATAAAGTTCTTTATTCGGTGGGCGCCATTGCCCAGATTTCATTCTGTACTTGCGGCGAAGTGCTGACTTGCTTGTGTAAAAAATCAAGGCACACCCGAGTGGGTGAGCCTTGTAGTTATGGTTTGTTAATAAAGCTAATGTCCTTGTTCAAGTAGCGGTATAGCCAGTAAAGCACTATGCCGAGTAGCAGGAATACGAAGGCTCCTTCGCCGCTCATCATGCCTGATAGTCCAATGAGTAATACTAGTGAGCTTATTGCAAAGGCCTTCTTGTCGCGTATGTCCATGTGTTGTGTCTCCGGTGATTGAGCAATGCAGTGCCGCTAAGTCTTAAACCATTGGCTTAAACTTAATGAACTGCTTGCTTGATGGTGGTTAAGTAGTTGGTGAATGCAGGCCGAGTCGCTACATCAGTCCGGCTTCAGCAATCGATGTCGACACGCAGCCAGCGACAACGATGTGGTCTAGTACTCGCACGTCAATTAAGGCGAGCGACTCCTTTAGTCGCTTAGTAATTGAGATGTCTTGTTGACTAGGCGTGGTAATGCCAGATGGGTGGTTGTGGGCAAAGATGATAGCGGCGGCGTTTAGCTCTAGTGCCCGTCGCACAACGACTCTTGGATGAACGCTAGCGCCATCAATGGTGCCCCTGAACAGACGCTCGAAGGCAATGAGCCGATGTTGATTGTCTAGAAATAAGGCACAGAAGAACTCGTCCTTCTCCGCTGATACATGAAGTTGGCAGAACTGCTTCACTGCTATAGCTGACGTTAGCGAGTCGCCGTTTTGAAGTCTGGCTTCGAGTATGGCGATGGCATCTATTATGGTTTGCTGTTGATTAAGTGGTAGGTCTGCGTAGTACGGCGGGTGTGGTGTCATTCCAATATCTGTGAGCATAGTAGTACCTACGATGAGTGATGGCGTTCGATTGTCTAGCGCCTTATCCATCACTTCCGCGTAGCGTTCTGTCTTCGATTATCAGCACAAGCCAAGTACACACTGTCTGCCTGAACTGACTATATGTGTAATGTGTAGCGGTTTAAAAAACTCACCGCGAGGGTGAGTTATGAAACCTGCTTAAGCTCTGCCTTAATCGCAATTAGCTTGGCCTGACGTTGAACGGCTGCCGTCTTTTCAAAGTCGGCTGTTTCTTCTTCTGCCCATTTCGCTAGGGAATCGATGGCATTGGCGCCCCGCTCTGCTGCGCCGAACAAGGTGGCAATCATGCTGAATAGATTGCTGAACATTTGAATCATGGTGGTACTCCGCTGCTTATTGAATGATGTATCCACCACTTCCGCGTAGCGGGTGTTTGAACTCAGGGGTGGCATAAACCGACCGGGGGGGTACCTCTTCAGATAGGTCAATGACTCTCTAGTGCCACCTCCGTAGGCAAGCGCCAAATTTTGAGGAAACCCGTGATCGGAAAGCAGATAGCTTATCGGCTGAGTATCGTCAGTTTTACTGGCTTAGTAGTAGTTAGAATATAGGTTTAGAAGTATGGCTTGAGTCTTGATACTTCTATTCAACATGTTGGAAACCAATAAAGCTAAGGGGTTAGTCAGCTGGTTTCCTTGCGTGATCCGAGGTAGTCACTGAGCAGCACGCATGGCTAAATAGACTTGCCTTAGGTATTTGAGCTGCCGTGAGAGACTTCTAAAAAATGATTTTAAAATGGGTTTTTAGCCGCCCTATACCCGACCGGAACTGGCGGTGCGGACCCTCCGCCGCTGCGCGACGGTCTCCACACCTTGTCCCGGTCGGGTAAAGGGCTGGGAGGTGGGGGGTGTTGTTGGTTCATTGGTATAACTGGCTGCGAAGCGATACAGGGTACTTCTCTGAGCTTGAAATAGAAGTATCTCTGACTACTAGCGTAGTTTGAGGCCAGTCATCGCTTAAGCGGCAGATGTGTTGCGTTAGCATATCGGTACTATATCGGTTTGATGTGGTGCATGATTGGGGTATCGGGACAAAGGTCTACACCACGTCGCGCTGAATCCCTAGCGAGTAATATACTATTGGTGTTGTCTGAGTCATGACCCTCCTCAGTTATAGTTTGGCTGCATAACTGAGGAGGATGGGTAGCAGTGAAAAACAAGAAAACAGGGAAAACGGGTATAACAGGGGAAGCAGGCCAATCTAGTAATCCTGTTTTCCCCGTTATCACGTTTTCCCATGCTATCCAGTTGTTCCTGTTGAGTGTCAGCGTTCAGGTAGTACTAGGGTGTTGTGCCGTCGTTTAGGCGGTATAGCCATGCATTCTTCGCCCCGCGTTCAGATAGCCAAAGTGGCTTGTCTCCAGAGAGATATTGCGTGAGGACGCGGCGGACACTGTTCTTTCCCAGTCCAGTGAGCTTGCAGATATTCGTTAGTTCACTTTGGTTTACTGGGCCGTTGGCCAGTGCTTTTTGAATTTCGGTGATGGCTAATTGATCAGCCTGCTTTTGTTTTTCTTCTTGGATATTTACATAGTCGGTTAGCGATACTTCCCTGTTGGCTTTGATAGAAAAAGTCAGTGGTGCGATGGCGCCGCGTGTTTTATCGGGCGATGTAGATACGATTTTGGAGCCGTCGGCTTGATTGTCAGCAATAAGGTAGATCATCTCATCACAGTCTGAGCGTACGTCGCCAACACCTTCGAATATAGGTAGGCCATCTTTGCCTAAATGTTTGTTGGTATGGGCGAGCACAACGAAGGTAGCGCCTTTGTTGCATAGCTGGCGTAGGAGCCTCATAAAAGCCTTGACGGAAGCCTTGTTCATTAGGTCAGCAAACTGCTTGAAGGTATCTAATACAAACAACTGGCCATGCAGTGATGGGCTTTCAATAAGTGCAGTAAAGAACTCTTCTTTGGTGCTACCTGCGACATCGAAGTTTATCATTCGAAACCCGCCTTCTTCGGCATATTTAAAGTAGGCCTTGAGGTCTGATCCAGAGCAGTCGACATTGACATATTGGATGTCGACTAAGTCACTTACCTGTGCGCAGATCCAATTCATTATGGTGGTTTTTCCGGCGTTGGGCGCGGCGCATATCACGGCAATATGTTGATTGATGATTAGGTTGTCGAATATTGACCATTGAGCTTCGATGTTTTGCACATGTTGGTTTGTAACGGCAAATTGTCCGGAGGTGGCTGAGGCGGTCATGCGGTTGCTTAAAGTAATGCTTATCTCGTCTGCTCCTCTAGTGGCGATTGCGGTGGCCCAGTTATCAAAATTACTTGAAGGGTAGAAAATCGCGGCTTCTAATGTATCTCGGATTGTCTGAACCATGGGGCGGTGTTGAAGTTGTGAGAAGAGAACGAATTTACCGTCTGGCAAGCTAGCCTTAATGTTCTGTGCCACTTCAATAGACTCAGCTGAATGCGCCGGTGCAATCGTTGTGGTTTGACCTTGGTCAAGGCTGTGTAGGCAGGCTGCATCGTTAAGGTCGGTGGTAAAGAGTATCGTATCGCCGTTACCAATTTTAAGGTAGCTCAACGGCGGCAGCGCGGTGGTGTCGAGTGTTTGCTGAGCAAGCTCAGGGCAAAGGCTTAATACTTCTACTTGATTGTGCTGGCTATCGAATACGGCAGCAGAGATAGTCTGGGGTGGTTGTTTGATTGGTGAGAGGAGGGCCGTGACAGTGCTCGGTGCGGCAACAGTCTCGCTGGTTTCCGGCGCAGTCAATGAATCTATTTCACTGGTTTCTTCTATTGTCAATGTTGATGCTGTCATGGTATTGCCTTTGCAATTGTAGGCGCCCCTTGCAGGGCGTTTTGGAGGGCGGGCGTGCGGGGGGTTTAGTAAGTTGGTGAGCTTGCAGACAGCCATGCTGCATAACCCAATATGCTGATAAAGCGTTGCTTGCCCAGCACCTTTACATGTGGCGCGAGGCCATTTGTTTTGCGGGTGGTGAGCTGCCAGCGCACGGTTGGCTCTGGGATGTTAGGGAATTCAACGCAGAATTGGTTAATGGTGACCCAATCTTTGATGGTTGCTGCGGCGGTTTGCTCAGGTGTGCCTGTGGAGTGGGTAGGGTGGTTTTGATTTTCGTGCATGCTGGAGTTCCTCAGAGTTGGTTTAGCTTGATAGCTGGTCAGCGAGGAACAGTGTGTTTCGAATGAGTTTGATAAAATATCCCAGTATTAAACGGTTTAATACTGGGATACGTCAGATTGTCTTATTCGCGGTAATCCTCTTGGCGAAACTCGTCTTGAATGCGTTGGGCTTCTTCTATCTTAGATGCAAATTTTTTATAGTATTTTTCGACAGTACTGGCAGAAGTGCCTATTTTCTTTGCGACCCTTAAATACCCCCCTGTGTTGCCATTCTTTGATTCGGCTTTGCTTCTGGAAATACCTTCGTCGATTATCGCTTGAACTATGAGTTCCTCAAATTCGGCAGAGTGTTTTGGCTTCGCCCCAGGCTTCTCTGTTAGGCGAAAGGATCTTTTTGCGGTTTTGCCGGCTAATACTGCTGTTAAACTTTGCGCG
Organism: Zhongshania guokunii; assembly: GCF_040892635.1. NCBI lineage: Bacteria > Pseudomonadati > Pseudomonadota > Gammaproteobacteria > Cellvibrionales > Spongiibacteraceae > Zhongshania > Zhongshania guokunii. The sequence goes on from NZ_JBFRYA010000007.1 coordinate 11,324, forward strand.
ATAAAGCGGCGTAAGTCGGGATCATTGAGTCGACCTTCGTCTATTTCTTTAGCTGCGCGGACGATGAGTTCTCGCGCGGCGATATGATCGCCGCCCTCGGCTTGTTGTACTAGTACCGAGGCGTCCAATGCTAAATCTTTCAGTAGTGTGCTGGGGTTCTTATCCATGTAATTGCTTCCAGACGTCTTCCGCCATTTTTGAAGTGTGGTGGTGGGCTAGGTGTGCATAGCGCATGGTGGTATTGCTTTGCTTGTGGCCGAGTAAGGTGCCGGTTTCAAACAGCGTACGGTTAGCGCTGACCATATTGGATGCCGCCGTATGCCGTAAGTCATGAAAGCGAAGTCCGACTAAGTTGCTTTGCCGTAGGGTTAGGTGCCATGCCTTCTTGAAGTCGAAGTCACGGTGTGGGTCTACTGTTGAGGGGAATATGCGATGGTCGTTATTTAGGCGAAATCGCATTAGTTCTTCTATGACTGGTGCTAGTAGGGGCAGAAGGCGAGGCTCGCCATTTTTGGTTTTACTTAGCTTTGCCGTTTTTTGGGTGAAGTCGATGTCTCTCCAGGTCAACCCAGTTAGCTCTCCACGGCGCGCACCGGTGGTTAAGGCCATGAGCACAAGTAGGTAAAGCCTGTCCCAGTGAGACTCGCTGGCGAAGCCGAGCAATGTCTTTTGCTCTCCCGGCGACAGGAAGCGGTTCTTTGGCGGGTTCTCAGGGAAGCTGGAGACAAACTCGCTACGAACTGGGTTTGGAAATTTGAGTCGCTTGTAAAGGCGGTCTTTGTTAAATGCGAGGAAGACGCTCGACAAGTTGCTCTTGTAGCGATTGACGGTAGAGCCTGTTCGATTGTCGGCAATATCAAGGAGCACGTCGTCTATGTCTTCCGGGTTGATGTCGGTGACCAAGCGGCCGTTGAACTTCTTCTTCCAGAATTTTAAGCGGCCAATGGAGGATAGGTCGAGAATCGCGGTGTCGGCGATATATTGATCAATCCAATCATTGAAATACGGTATGAGGCACTTGTAGGAGCCGTTACTGGTTTCAATCTGGACTGCTTGCTGCAGGGACATGTTGCCGCCACTGGCGAGCTTGCGCGCTAATGCGGTGTCGGATTCAACGGATTGTGTCCATTGCTTGGCCTTGGTTCTCGTTGGGAAGCTTGCGTATATCGGCTTGAGGTTTTTCAGGCGAACGATAGCTTGATACTTGCCGCTAGGCAGTTTACGGATGGTGGCCATGAAGGCTCTCTCCTCAGGCACTTATAAGCATTGTAGAGACCTACTGTGCTCACAGTGTGCTCGTCAGTTGATAGGTTAGGTGCTGACCAACTATCAAACTGAAGGCTAGGAGATAAAAAAGCCCTGATAAATCAGGGCTTTAGTATTTGGCTCCGCCTGCTGGGCTCGAACCAGCGACCCAATGATTAACAGTCATTTGCTCTACCAACTGAGCTAAGGCGGATCAGCTTCAACAGCTGAGGACGCGCATATTAAGGAGGTTTCCTAAGTGCGTCAACCCTTTGTGGAAGAAAATATTGTATTGGTGGTTTTATGAACAATTTCGGGTGCTTAGCGCGATGTGGCAACCAGCTTCTAGCACCTTTGCGGGCGGGGAGGTAGAGGGGTACTATGGGTGGTTTTCTGCAGCGAGTGCATGGTGGATGTCTAAACCTTTTCAAGTAGTGTCTAAATTCGCCCCTGCGGGTGATCAGCCTGCGGCGATTGCCGGCTTGATAGAGGGGGTGAATGCGGGGCTCCACGCGCAGACTTTGTTAGGGGTAACTGGCTCGGGCAAGACCTTTACCATTGCCAATGTGATTGAGTCGCTGCAGCGGCCAACCATTGTAATGGCGCCGAATAAAACGCTAGCCGCGCAGCTCTACGGCGAGTTCAAAGAATTCTTCCCTAACAATGCGGTTGAATATTTCGTCTCTTACTACGATTACTACCAGCCAGAGGCTTATGTAGCTGCTTCTGACACCTTTATTGAGAAAGACGCCTCAATCAATGATCACATTGAGCAAATGCGCTTATCGGCGACTAAGGCGCTAATGGAGCGCTCTGATGCGATCATTGTTGCCTCGGTGTCGGCGATATATGGTTTGGGTGACCCCGAGCTGTATTTCAAAATGATTTTGCATTTGGTGCGGGGCGAGCGAATCGACCAGCGTCAGTTGCTGCGTCGTTTGGCAGAGCTGCAATACACGCGCAATGATATTGCCTTTCAGCGCGGTACCTACCGTGTTCGTGGCGACGTGATCGATATTTTCCCTGCCGACAGCGAAAAAGACGCGGTGCGGGTAGAGTTGTTCGATGACGAAATCGACTCTATTACTGGTTTTGACCCCTTAACGGGGGAGTCTTTTGGAAAGTTTCCGCGCGTCACCATTTATCCTAAAAGCCATTATGTAACCCCACGAGATACCTTGCTTAAGGCGGTGGACTTTATCGAAGAGGAGATGCTTGAGCGATTGAAGCATCTTCGCGAGAACGATCTGCTGGTGGAGGCGCAGCGCCTAGAGCAGCGCACTCGTTACGATATTGAAATGATTCGTGAGCTGGGCTACTGCAATGGTATAGAGAACTACTCGCGCTATCTCTCTGGACGTGAGCCCGGCGCCGCGCCACCGACCTTGTTTGATTATTTGCCTAAAGACGCTTTGGTCGTGGTTGATGAATCACACGTTACCATTCCTCAGATTGGCGCTATGTATAAGGGTGACCGCTCGCGTAAAGAAACCTTGGTGCAATACGGTTTTCGTTTGCCGTCGGCTTTGGATAATAGGCCCATGCGCTTTGAGGAGTGGGAGCGCTTGGTGCCGCAAATGATTATGGTGTCGGCCACGCCGGGCAACTACGAAGCTGAGCACTCAGCGCGTACCGTTGAGCAGGTGGTGCGGCCAACGGGGTTGATTGATCCGCAAATTGAAGTGCGCCCTGCGACCACACAGGTCGACGACTTGCTTTCAGAAATCACCAAGCGCACCGATGTGGGTGAGCGGGTATTGGTCACCACTCTGACCAAGCGCATGGCCGAGGATTTGGCTGAGTATTTAGATGAGCACGGTATTCGCGTTCGCTACCTTCACTCCGATATTGATACGGTAGAGCGGGTAGAGATTATCCGCGATTTGCGTTTGGGTAAATTCGATGTGCTGGTGGGGATCAACCTGTTGCGAGAAGGTTTGGATATGCCTGAAGTCTCTTTGGTGGCAATTTTGGATGCCGACAAAGAAGGCTTTCTGCGCTCCGAGCGTTCATTAATTCAAACTATTGGTCGCGCTGCACGTAACCTCAACGGCAAGGCAATTCTCTATGGCGACCGCATCACTGGCTCAATGGAGCGTGCCATTGGTGAAACCGAACGTCGCCGCGAGAAGCAAATCGCTCACAACTTAAAACACAATATCACGCCTGTTGGTGTTAAAAAGTCAGTAGAAGATATTCTCGACGCTGGCGCGATCCCTGGCTCAAAAGGCAAAAAGCACAATCGCCAAGATAATCGCAAAGTAGCTGAGCCTTCCGGAGACTACTTGCAGGATGCGGCGGTGATGTCGACTGCCGAACTCGGTAAGCTCCTTAAGAAGCTCGAGCAGGAAATGCAGCAACACGCTAAAAATCTGGAATTTGAAGCGGCGGCTAATGTTCGTGATAAATTATCTGAAATTAAACAGCGATTTTTTACTGCCCAGTAAATCAGTTTTAACTATTGAACTACGCAAACACCGTGACTATAATGCGCGTCCTTTATAGGACTATAGCTCAGTTGGTTAGAGCGCTACCTTGACATGGTAGAGGTCCCCAGTTCGAATCTGGGTAGTCCTACCAAACACAAAAAAGGCCCGCTAAATAGTGGGCCTTTTTTGTGTTTGGTAGGTTATGTGCGGAAGGAGCCTTTTCGACAAATTGCGCCAGCAATTTGGACGACCTTTAGGTCGCCCGTAGGGTCAGAAGTGGCCCTAGCCAGTTTTGATCACTCATTGCGCCAGCAATTTGGACGACCTTTAGGTCGCCCGTAGGGTCAAAAGTAATCCAGCCTTCAGGCGCAGCTCAATGCTGTATAGCCTCGGCCAAACGGAGAAAGCAAAACGCTAGACGGGAGACGGAAAACGCAAAAGCGACGAATCATGGAGCTTACGTTTTTTTCGCCCTTAGCGTCTCCCATCTCCCGTCAAGCCTTTCCCGAAATCACATCGTCCCGGAAATCGCGGCATCCAACAAAATACTCGCCTCTGGATTACCGTTTTGCTTCAGGTAATTGCTACCCACATCAGTAAACTTAGGAATCATCTCTGCACCCATACCCAATGATTTAAATTGGGAAACCAGCTGGGCTCCTGCTTTTAAAGAAGGGTTGGAGTCAGTTGCCATTTTCATTGCACCGCCGAGTAAGCCGCCGTCGGCCGAGGCGCTAGCTGCTGGGGCTGCGCCAAGTAGACCGCTAGCGCCGGGGATGGCGTTTGCAATTACACTGAAATCACCGCCGGACAGAAGGCTCTGTGCAGTTTGCAGTAGGGCGCCCATGCCTCCGGTCGCTTGCGCAGTGCTAATTCCCAATGTTTGCGTTAATAGGGGGAGTAGCTGGATTCCAGTTTGAATCATGCTATTGCTTGATGTCTGGCTGCTCGACGAAGTCGCTGCTGCAGCGTTAGCGTCGAGTGATATGTCGCTGTTTGTATTAATCTCAGTGCTGGATGACATTGATGTGGTAGTAGCTGTGTCCGCCGTTGCTTTTTGTGCTGCTTGGTTTTCTTCGCTTGGTGTGGGTTCGGGTGAGCTGAAAATACTGCTTATGCTGTCCCAAAATCCTGCGTTGGCTTGTAGGCTGAAAGTGCAAATGATGGCTATGCAAAGGGCTTTATTCATTGGGGTTTCTCTCTTTGAGGAAGTGGTGCGCTGATTTAAGTGTTGCAAAGCATAGTTGAGCGCTATAAAACTCGCCACTTACTCCGGGTAGGTATTGTTCCTGCTTGACGCGCAGTTGTGGTTTTATTTTGCTTGCTGAGTGCTTGATTTGCGGTGGGTTTTGGCTTGCTTAGGGCTGAGGCTATGGCCATAATAGCGGGCTTAAACCCTCTGCAGTTATATGCTGTATTTATAAATCACGTGACCTTTGGTAGGGGCCACCACTGAAAGGATAGTCTAATGCCTGTTATTACGCTTCCCGACGCGAGTCAGCGCGTTTTCGATCACCCTGTTTCTGTTGCAGACGTTGCTATGGATATCGGCGCGGGCCTTGCCAAGGCTGCACTTGCTGGTCGAGTGAACGGCACGTTGGTTGATACCAGTTATTTGATTTCTGATGACGCCGAGCTGGGTATTATTACTGAGCGCGATGAGGACGGTGTGGATATTATCCGCCACTCGACCGCGCATTTGCTGGCGATGGCAGTGCAGGATCTATTTCCCGGTGCGCAAGTGACTATTGGCCCCGTTATCGAAGATGGCTTCTACTATGATTTTGCTTACGAGCGCGCCTTTACCCCAGAAGACCTAGAAAAAATCGAAGCACGGATGACTGAATTGTCCTCTGCGGATTTGACTGTGTCGCGCAAGGTGATGAGTCGCGAAGAGGCGGTCAAGGCGTTTAGCGATTTGGGTGAAGAGTACAAAGTCGAAATCATTAAAGACCTGCCGGGAAATGAAGATATATCTGTTTATGCGCAGGGCGACTGGATGGATTTGTGTCGTGGCCCTCACGTGCCAAGCACGGGCAAATTAAATGCCTTTAAATTGACCAAGGTTGCTGGCGCCTACTGGCGTGGTGATCAGGCTAATGCCATGTTGCAGCGTATTTACGGCACCGCCTGGGGTAATAAGAAAGCGCTGAAAGCCTATTTAAACCGCATTGCCGAAGCCGAAAAGCGCGATCACCGTAAAGTGGCGAAAAAGCTCGACCTCTTTCATATGCAGGAAGAGGCGCCGGGCATGGTGTTTTGGCACCCCAAGGGCTGGAGTGTTTATCAGGCGATTGAGCAGTACATGCGCGACAAGCAGCGCAAAAATGACTACCAAGAAATTCGCACCCCGCAGGTAGTGGATATTTCCCTGTGGGAAAAGTCAGGTCACGCCGATAAATTCAGCGATGGCATGTTTACCCTAAGTGCAGATGAGCGCACTTTTGCGGTCAAGCCCATGAACTGCCCATGTCATGTGCAGGTGTTTAATCAGGGTTTGCGTAGCTATCGTGATTTGCCACTGCGTTTGGCGGAATTTGGCTCATGTCACCGCAATGAGCCATCGGGCTCACTGCACGGCATTATGCGGGTTCGGGGCTTTACCCAAGACGATGCGCATATCTTCTGTACTGAAAATCAAATTCAGCCAGAAGTTGCCTCGTTTATCGATTTTCTTCACGAGGTGTATGCCGACTTTGGCTTTACCGAAGTGATTTATCGTCTTTCAACTCGCCCAGAACAGCGGGTGGGTAGTGAAGAGGATTGGGATCGTGCAGAGAAGGCCTTGGCCTTGGCGCTCGACAGTAAGGGTTTGCCTTGGGAGTTGTTGCCTGGCGAAGGTGCTTTCTATGGTCCTAAAATTGAGTTCTCACTAAAAGATTGTATCGGTCGAGTTTGGCAGTTGGGCACAATTCAGGTCGATTTCTCAATGCCGGGTCGTCTCGGTGCTCAATACGTTGACGAAGCGGGTCAGCGTCAAACACCAGTAATGTTACATCGGGCAATTTTGGGTTCTTTTGAACGATTTATTGGTATTTTGATCGAACACTACGAAGGCGCATTTCCGGTCTGGTTGGCGCCGGTTCAGGCGGTGGTCTGTAATATTACGGACAATCAGGCCGAATATGTGACTAATGTGCAAGATTTATTGAGAGATTGTGGCTTTAGGGTCGATGCGGACTTGAGAAATGAGAAGATCGGCTTTAAAATCCGCGAGCACACAATTCAGAAGGTTCCCTTTCTTTTTGTCGTTGGTGACAAAGAGGTAGAAACCCAGACTGTTTCGGTACGTGCACGTAGTGGCGAAGATTTGGGGTCAGTGTCCATAAATGACCTCAGTAAACTCCTCGCAGACAGCGTAGCTAAACGCAGCCGCGCAAATTCGGAGAACTAGCAATTAAACGCGATAACGCAAAAGGGCGCAGCAAAAGAGCGCCGATAAACGAAGAAATTGAAGCCAATGAAGTTCGCTTAATTGACGCAGAGGGCAACCAGGTTGGTGTTGTCCCGCTGGCGGAGGCATTGAAAGCCGCGCAAGAAGCGACATTGGACTTAGTTCAGATCACTGATTCAGACCCAATTGTCTGTAAGATCATGGACTACGGCAAACATGTTTTCGAGGCCAAAAAGCAGCAAGCTGCGGCCCGGAAAAACCAAGTTCGAACTCAGGTTAAGGAAGTAAAATTCCGCCCGGGTACGGAAGATGGAGACTATCAGGTAAAACTGCGCAACCTGACACGTTTCTTGGAACACGGAGATAAAGCCAAGGTAACCTTGCGTTACCGCGGTCGTGAGATGGCCCACCAGGAATTGGGTATGCAGCTGTTGAAGCGGGTTGAAGAAGACCTTGCTGAATTCGGTTCTGTAGAACAATTTCCGAAAATGGAAGGTCGTCAATTGACCATGGTCATTGCTCCGAAAAAGAAAAAGTAGTGAGCTCTTAGGGCCTACTTGATTTAATTTACATTAAGAATGCGGAGTATCTAACGATGCCAAAACAGAAAGTACACAGCGGGGCGGCAAAACGCTTCAAGAAAACCGGTAGCGGTTATAAGCGCAAAAGCGCTCATAAAAGCCACATCTTGACCAAGATGACCACCAAACGTAAGCGTCAGCTACGTGGCACTAGTGCTGTCCATAAGTCGGACAAAGTTCTGGTTGACCGCATGTTGCGCGCCATCTGATTAACGTCATCAAGATTAAGAGGAATATTCTATGCCCCGCGTAAAACGTGGTGTGACCGCACACCGTCGTCATAAAAAGATTCTGAAACAAGCCAAGGGTTACTATGGTGCCCGTTCACGTATTTACCGTGTTGCAAAACAAGCGGTAATTAAAGCGGGTCAATACGCTTATCGTGACCGTCGTGCCAAGAAACGTGTTTTCCGCGCTTTGTGGATCACGCGTATTAACGCTGGATCACGTGCTAATGGCCTGAGCTATAGCCGTTTGATCGCTGGTTTGAAAAAAGCAGATATCGCTTTAGACCGTCGCGTATTGGCCGATTTGGCCGTACATGACAAAGAAGCCTTTGCTGTTATCGTAGAACGCGCGAAAACAGCCTTAGCTTAAGAAGCGATAGGCCGTTGCGTAGCGGCCATATAGCTTTGTTTTACTATAGGGAAAGGGCTTGTGCCCTTTCCCTATTTTGTTTCTGACACAGTAAATTTAGCCACGCTGCGGCGGGGCGTTAGCGCGGAGATTGGGAGCGCAGCATGGATAATCTAGAAGGGCTGGCGGCTGAAGCTGCGGCAAAAATCAGTGCCGCCACAGACGCGTCGACCTTGGATCAGGTGCGGGTTGAGTACCTTGGTAAGAAAGGCCATATTACGGCGCTACTGAAGGGCCTTGGCAAGCTGTCTGCTGAAGAGCGTCCGGCTGCAGGTGCCGAGATCAACCGCGTGAAAGAAGCGTTGTCAACGCAGATTGCCGACGCTAAGCAGCTGTTGGATCTGGCCGCGGTGAATGCACGGCTTGAAGCTGAGAAAATTGACGTGACCCTGTCTGGGCGCGGTCAGCAAGCTGGTGGATTGCATCCTGTAACTCGCACCATTGAGCGGATCAGTGCCTTTTTCGAAAGCATCGGCTTTGAGGTGGTTGAAGGCCCCGAGATTGAAGATGATTATCACAATTTTGAAGCCCTCAATATTCCCGCTCATCATCCTGCGCGGGCGATGCACGATACCTTCTACGTAGACGAGTCCACGGTCTTGCGTACCCACACCTCGCCGGTACAGGTGCGCGTGATGGAAAGCAGCGAGCCGCCGCTAAAAGTGATTTGTCCGGGCCGTGTATACCGCTGCGACTCTGATTTGACCCATACCCCTATGTTTCATCAGGTTGAAGGGCTGTTGATCAGCGAAGAGTCCAGCTTTGCCGATCTTAAAGGCTTGGTCGAAGCCTTTTTACGTAGCTTCTTTGAAAAAGAATTAAATGTGCGTTTCCGTCCGTCTTACTTCCCCTTTACTGAGCCGTCGGCGGAAGTGGATATTGAATGCGTGATGTGTAATGGCGAGGGTTGCCGCGTATGCAGCCAAACCGGTTGGCTGGAAATTATGGGTTGCGGCATGGTTCATCCTCAGGTGTTTGAGCACGTGAATATCGACACCGAGCGCTTTACCGGTTTTGCCTTTGGTATGGGCGTTGAGCGCTTAGCGATGTTGCGTTACGGCGTTAACGATTTGCGTCTGTTTTTTGAGAATGACCTACGTTTCCTTGGTCAATTCAGATAATTCGGCCCCAGCGACAATATTCAAAACGGATAGCATATGAAATTTAGTGAACAATGGTTGCGCGAGTGGGTTAACCCCACCGTTGGCACCGACGAGTTAGCGGCGCAAATTACCATGGCCGGCCTAGAAGTGGACGCCATTGATCCGGTAGCCGGTGTATTCTCTGGCGTTGTTGTGGCTGAGATTTTGGCAACAGCGCCGCACCCCGACGCTGAAAAATTGCAGGTTTGCCGCGTGAATGCCGGCAGCGAAGAAGTGCAGATTGTTTGCGGTGCCGCCAATGCCCGCCCCGGTATAAAAGTACCGCTGGCGACCTTGGGCGCGGTATTGCCTGGCGATTTCAAAATCAAGAAAGCCAAGCTGCGGGGCGTTGAGTCCTTCGGCATGCTCTGCGCTGAAGAAGAGCTAGGTTTGGCGGAGAAGTCCGATGGCCTGATGGAATTGCCTCTAGACGCGCCCGTCGGTGAGGATATTCGCGTATTTTTGGGTTTAGACGACTCAATCTTCGAGCTAGGCTTAACCCCGAATCGCGCCGACTGCCTGAGTGTTCGCGGTATTGCCCGTGAAGCAGCCGTACTCAATGAAATGCCGTTTTCTGATATAGAAATTGCTTCGGTGACGGCAGTTAACGACAGTCAGCTACCAATTCGGGTCGAGGCGGGTGCAGATTGCCCTCGCTATGCGGGTCGCATTATTCGCAATGTTGATGTTTCCAAGCCCAGTCCATTGTGGCTGCAAGAGAAGCTGCGCCGCTGTGGTTTACGTAGTATCGACGCAGTTGTTGATGTTACCAATTTCATATTGTTGGAATTGGGGCAGCCCATGCACGCCTTTGACTTAGATAAACTCAGCGGTGGGATGGTAGTGCGGCACTCAAAGGCTAATGAGTCTTTGGAATTGCTTGACGGCCAAACAATGACCTTGCGTGAAGGCAGTTTGCTGATCGCCGACGAACAGCAGCCGCTAGCGCTTGCCGGTATTATGGGCGGCGAAGTGTCCTCAGTGACGCCATCCACGCAGCACCTCTTTTTAGAAGCCGCCTTTTTTACGCCAGATCTTTTGGCGGGACGGGCGCGGTCTTACGGTTTGCATACCGATTCCTCGCATCGCTTTGAGCGCGGCGTCGACTTTGAGCTGCCTGCACGGGCCATAGAGCGCGCTACAGCGCTGATAGTTGCTATATGTGGCGGTGAGCCAGGGCCGGTATCGGTTGTCGACTCAGCGGCCATGCCTGAGCGCAAGCCGATTCTGCTTCGTGAAAAGCGCATTGCCAAAGTGCTGGGCATGGATATGGCTGCCAGCGACGTAGAGTCTATTCTTGTGGGCTTGGGTCTCACCGTAGCGCGTGTAGAGGGTGGTTGGGACGTTACGGCGCCGAGCTGGCGTTTTGATATCACTATTGAAGTGGATTTACTCGAAGAACTGGCGCGGATTTACGGCTATAACCGCCTGCCGGTGCGGCCGATTCAAGATGCGCTGACTATCCGCCCGGCAACTGAAAGCAAGCGCAGTCTGAGTGCGCTTCGCCAGCAATTGGTTGCCCGTGGCTATCAAGAGGCGGTGACTTACAGTTTTATTGATCCCGCAATGCATAAGGCGATGGCCGAGGGTGTGGAAGGTGTTGAGCTACTCAACCCAATTTCTGCCGATATGTCGGTTATGCGCACCAGTTTATTGCCCGGTTTGATAAAAACCGCCATGCACAATGCCAAACGCCAGCAGCCGCGTATTCGCATCTTTGAAGCGGGTCAGCGTTTTGTGAAGGGCGATAACGGCTTGCAGCAAATTCCAACGCTAGCGGCACTTATTACTGGTCGACGCACTGCTGAAAGTTGGAATGAAAACGGCGAATTAGTCGATTTTTATGATCTCAAAGGCGATTTAGAGAGCTTGCTGTCTGTTGCTGCTGGTGAAATTACCTTCGCGCCGGGCAGTTATGCGGCCCTGCACCCAGGTCAGTGCGCCGATGTGTTTTGCGATAACGTGCTAATTGGCCGTATTGGCGCCTTGCACCCCAGCTTGCAAGCCCAGTGGGATATGGTCAATCCGGTGTATTTGTTTGAGATTGATCAACAGCCAGTATTGGCTCGCGATGTGCCTAAATTCAGTGAATTGTCTAAATTCCCGGAGGTGCGCCGGGACTTGGCCTTGATCGTTGCTCGCGAATTACCTGCAGCTGACGTGTTGCAGGCAATTAGAGGCGCGGCAGGGGATTGCCTCAGTGACTTGAAGCTGTTTGACCTCTATCAAGGTAAAGGCATTGATCCTGAAAGAAAAAGTTTGGCTGTGGGCTTGACGTTCAGGCATTCATCACGCACTCTGAATGAGGAAGAGGTTAATCAATCTGTTGCGGCAGTTGTGCAAACCTTGCAGGAGGCATTTGGCGCAAGTTTAAGGAACTAGTGTGATGACGTCCCTCACTAAAGCAGAAATGGCCGAACGGTTATACGAAGAGCTAGGCTTTAATAAGCGTGAGGCGAAGGAGCTCGTGGAGTTGTTTTTTGAGCAGATTCGCCTCTGTTTGGAGAATAACGAGCAGGTGAAGATTTCCGGTTTCGGTAATTTTGACCTCCGTGACAAAAGTCAGCGCCCCGGGCGTAACCCCAAAACGGGAGAGGAGATTCCAATCTCTGCTCGTCGCGTGGTGACATTTAGGCCCGGCCAAAAATTAAAATCCAGGGTAGAGGACTATGCTGGAACCAAGTCATAACGACGAATTACCGCCCATACCAGGCAAACGCTACTTTACTATTGGTGAAGTCAGTGAGCTGTGCTGCGTAAAACCTCATGTTCTCCGTTATTGGGAACAGGAATTTCCCCAGCTAACACCGGTAAAACGGCGCGGCAATCGTCGCTATTATCAGCATCAAGATGTGTTGATGATTCGCCAGATTCGCAGCTTCTTATACGAAGAGGGCTACACCATTGGTGGCGCTCGGCAGCGCATGTCTGGTGAAGTTGCTAAAGAAGAATCCTCACAGGCGCGACAAGTTATTCGGCAAATGCTCGGTGAATTAGAAGAAGTCGCAAAACTTCTCAAAAGATAGTTCACTAAATCAATACGTTGGGGTATCATGCCACCCCTCAAATCGGGGCGTAGCGCAGTCTGGTAGCGCACCACACTGGGGGTGTGGGGGTCGCAGGTTCGAATCCTGCCGTTCCGACCAAAACTATATTAAAAACAGTCGCTTAGGTGGCTGTTTTTTTTGCTTGGACAAAAGTGGACAAAACTTTCTGACTTTTGGACAAAACTAAAAAAGGGCAGCTTTTTGGGGCTGCCCTTTTGGTTTTTTGGGTTGGTAGGTTTGATGGTTAGAATGCGCCGCCAATTACTTGATCTGGCATGGCTATGGCTATGTCGGTCCATTGGGTTTCGTGTCCTGCCAAATACCCTTCTGTGATTTTCTCGTCTGTGTGTGCCATTAGCTGTTGGATCTCGCCGGTGGTGTAGCCTGCTTTGCGATAGAGGTCGCTGCTTAGTGCTCGCACTTCGTGGAGTCCTGGGCGTGCTGCGGTGGGTATTCCGTTGTATATCTCGGTTGCGTCGCGGGCCTCGGCAAACGCGCGGGTGAGATAGTCGGGCAGGATTTGGTAGTGGTGTTCGCGTTCTACTTTTTTGCGCTTGTAGCGTTTTTCTAGTTTGTGGCTGATGACGTGGGTGCAGCGACCATTTTTCATGGCGAGCTCGCGGGCGCGGTTAATGAGTTTGCGCAGCAGTTGGTGTTGGTCCATGTTCCAACATAGGTTGGCGGGGGCTGCCTTGCCGCCTGTGAATTCATAATTGCCTGATAGTTGCGCGTGGCTTTTGTTGATCTGCTTGCGCAGCAGGGTGCCGGTTATGTTGTTATCCCACGTTAGGTCGCAAATATCGCCACGGCGCAAGGTTGTGACCAGGGCGATACCCATCGCGATTTGAACAAATTCATAGCCCAGCTCGCCAGCTTTGTTGTAGATGTGCCAGTAGTTCTCAAGGGTGAGGCGTAAGCGCATTTTGGCGGGGCGGGCAGACATTTCGACGCGTGGCACGGCATCGCTGCTGCTGAACGGGTTTGCGTCCATTTTGGGGCAGAGGTTGCGGGCAATTAGGTGGTTAAAAAAGCGTCTGAATTCGGCGCGGCGGCTGCGCTGGGCGTTGCCGGTGAGTTTGTCCCACCACTGCTGTATGTCGAGTAGGGTCAGTTGCGACACCGATTTACCGGCATTGAGCGCGGCGAATGAGCGCAAGTAGGCTTTGCGGTTGTCCCAGCTGGTTTTGCTGGCTAGCGTGGGCTCGCGTTTTTCGCGCTCGCTTATAAAGTCTTCGGCGTGGCGGCGAATGGAGAGGCGGCCATATTGTGGGTTGGCTGCAGGCGTTACGTTGCTGCCTGCTGCAAATTGGGCGTTGAGGCCTTTTGCGGCCTCGATGGCCTCGCTAATGCTTGCGGCAAAGGCGTAGTAGCTGCCGTCTGGGCGTTTGTAGCGCCACTTGCCCGGCTCTTTGCGCTGGTTTTGGTATAGGTTGGGCGGCAGTGCGTGGCCGTCTACAATGCGAATTTTGCCCATGTCTGCGGTGCTCGGGTGTGCCGGTTGGGTAATTAGTTTGGGCATGCTGGGCCTCTGGTGTCAAATATAGGGGCAAATTCGGGGCAGGGCTTTGCGTATGCCTGCGCAGACTTTTGTGATTCCCATAACGCCTAGGTGCTTGTTGTTGCAGTACACGCTGTAGTTGTCTGATCGATTGCCGGGTAGCAGTTCAAATAGGGCGACTTCGCCGGTGAGTTTGCGGCGCACCTCGATTGTGATGTGATCGTCTTCCAGTAGTGGCAATGGCTCAATTGCTTGGGCTAGTCGCTTGCGCTCTTTTGCTGCGTGGCTGCGTTCTGACCATAGCTTCCTTGCTTTTTTCGATGCTCTGTAAGTCATTGATTTAAGGCCTCCTACCTTGTGTGGTCTTTATAATGCTGTGTTATGCCTCTCTCAAAGCAACGGCTCCGGCAACAACCACCGCAAATAATTTCGGCTTGTTGCGCTGCCAATTAATCAATGTCTGCTCGCTCGTAGCAGTCGCCTCAACAAGTTCGGCAAGGCTTTTAAGCCCTGCCTGTTTGCACTGTTGAGACGGGGTTACTTTTTTAATGCTTCAATCGCCGCCAACTCTTCGTCAGTATCAATGCTTGCTACCAGTATTTCTTCTGACTCAGTTTCTACTGCATTCAAAATGTCGGCTACGTCTGTTACTTGTGCATCTGGGAAGCGGTAAGTGTTAATAGTTACTTCGCCATTTTTGTAGTTTGCAAAATTGCTCATGTTAGTCACCTTTTAGTTTCCTGCCTTTGGGGTCATTCCCTCAGTGCATGGTGATATAATACTAAAACTATTTAAGTGTTTCAAGCATTAATTCAAACTATTTTAGTAAATAGTGCAAAATAGGCATAACAACCAGTTGTTTCGGACTGGCTAACCGCCAGCCGCAAAACAAAAAGGTTATACACCTTGTTTCAGCAGGCGATGAAATGCGTCATAGTCGCATGCTGATACTGTTACGTTCCCGAATGCGTCTGCTTCCTCGGTATTCCCAATCAGGTCATCCCACGCCGCCTGCAGCTTCTCAATCCGTTGGCTGAGATACATGATTCTGTCGCGCCCCATCGTGCACACAGCCTCATGATTGAGCTGATTGCGCATCAGCATCCGCACCATGCTAGCTACCTCTATATCACTGTACTTCGCGCCGCACATTGTTTCTTTTTTAACTTCATCGCCGGTCATAATCGTCTCCGTTCGTTTGTGTATAACAATCAAAGGCAGGGCGACGGCGCAAACAGCGCGCCTCGCCTGCTTATGGGGTTATGTGCCTATGTGGTCCTGCTCAGTAAAGCCTCGATCAAGCATTTGGCAGTCAACCATAATTGGGTAATCCAAGTCGGCTACCTTCTTTGCTGGCACCAGCTCAAACATAGTCCCGTTAATGGCTCCAATTGTGAAAATCGTCCCTGTTGGGAGCGTGTCTTTGCCGTTGTAGTTAACGGGGTATTTGTTTGTTAAAAATCGCTTCATCATTTTCTCCGTGTCGGCACATAACATGCCGTGTAAGTCCGCTTCGCTCGGGACTGCATAAAGCGCAGCCCCTTCACTCTGGGTTATAAACCTAATCTGCCACCTCGCAAGGCGATGGATTTTCTTTAAATCTCACAGCCTTAATAGAGCTTTCCCCCTCAAGAATTGCTTTCATAAGTCGGTGCCTTCCATCCATTATTTCACCGTCTTCATCAATAATTATTGGGTACTTTAAATCGGCGTCATTAACCGCTTTCATGTGGCCGACCATTTCTCTGAGCGTTAAATTTTCGTACTTGTAATACATATTCATGTGCTCAAGAGGAATGTCCATTACCTCTAAATCTTTCGCAAGTTCTATCAGCCTCGGCACATGCCACTTATGTTTTCCAAGTTGGCTCATCTGCTCTTTATGATTTACAAAATGCTTAATGGTCATAGTGTGCACCAATCGGTTTATAACAACGCAATCAAAAACGACTGCGTTACGCTTTGCTTCACTTGCGTTTTATCGCAAGGTTATATTTTTACTGCTCGTCCGGGCTTTTCCTCATTGTCTAGCTTTATCGCTTCGGCAAGATTCCTTAACGCCTCTCGCGTTCTGGGACTTTGTCCACCGCCCATGCCTACGCAGCAAAACTCAACGGATGCAAATACCATTTCGCCGCCGTGGTCTTCGCTGAATACCGACACATGAATGTCGTTGTTGTCGGTGTCTATGAAAACCTCAAGAAACCCATTAGGAGACATATCTTCTTTTCGTCTTGCTCTTTCGCACATATCAAACTCCAAAAATATAACAATCAGTTGCACGCGATGCCGCGTGAACGTGTGGGTTAGTTTTCTTCGCCATCTACTAATTCATCGAGCATTTCCAACGCTTCGTCATAGTCGCCATCCTGGAGCATTACCCGTAAGTCGATAAGAGTATTAATTGTTCGGCTACGCTGCATACTTGCCGCCGCCTCAAAGTCAGCAAGCTTTTGCTTCATGAATATCATTTCTAAATTGGCGTTCATATATCACCCTGTAGTTAGTCGAAAACTAACAAAAAATTCAAACCGGACGGCAGAGGTCGCCGCCATTTAATAAAAAGGTTAATTGGTCATTGCACTTAGGCGGTCTTGTGTTTGCTGTGACTCTGCGCTGCGTGCCTTTTGGCTGGGTATTATTTTTAGGCTCTGGGGTGTGATTGGTTCTAGCTGGTTCACTTTGCAGCGGCCGCGTTTAAATTCTTTGTATTGGTGTGCGAGGTGCTCAAAGCGGGGGCCAAAGTCGTTGCGGCCGGTGATGCGGTTTAGCCATTCGTGCACTTCCATTTGGCAGCGCTGGGCGTCGTTGCTAATGACGGTTATTGCGGCGCTGAGGTTGTTGCCGTCGAGCGCTCGCAGTTCGGTTAGGTCGCAGGGAAAGCGGCTGCCGTTGTAAAGGCCTAGCAGTACGCCTGCGGCGGCGAGGGCGCCAGATGTGCCTGGGTGCTCTTGGGTTAGATTCCAAAGTTGTATGAGTGCGTTTGTGTTCATCTGGTCATTGCTCCTTGCATGATGCTGGCTATGGTGCTGTTGCCGGTGCTGGTTGTTTGTGTGGTTTGTGCTTGTATGCGCGTGCAGGTGTCTAGTAATACGGCAGCGCGGTCGGCGTCGACAAAGGCTTTACCATCGATGATGACGCCGGGAATGATCTGTTTTTCTACCCACGCGCACACGGTGTCGACGGTGACTCCGGCCTCAAATGTTTCTTTTATCCAGCGGCGAGCGGGTGTGAGTTTCATGGTTACGCTACCTTTAATCTTTGGTTGCCGGCGTGGTGCAATTTGGCAATAAGTTTGAGCGTGGGCTTTATTTCTTGCGGCGCGGTGGTGTATTGCATTTTGTTGAGCATGGCGTGTTCGGCGCGGCTGAATAGTTCTAGGTTGCTTGGGTCCCAGTTGGTGCGGTCGCCGTCTTTAAAGCGCACGTTGTGACCTTTTGGTATAAGGCCAAAGTGCTTTTCGTAAACGAGTTGGTGCTTTAATTTAAAGCGGGTTGGCGCGCCGGTGTGTGGGTCTGCCTCGGCTACTTTTACTTCCGTGTAGCCTTCGGCGTTAATGCGTTCGCTACCCAGCGGGCGCCAGTTGTGTGCGCGCTGGCCTTTTTTAAAGTTGCCGCTGTTGGGTTTCATAACGCCTTTGGTGCCGGTGTTCCATGGTTGTTGATTTTTTACAAATTGACCGGTGCGGCCGCTGTTTATGCGGTGGTTACGCAGGGTACTGCGGATCTGCTTTTGCGTTTTGGTGGCGTTGAATTTTTCGTTATACGCGGCGGTGAGCTCGGCTAGTGATTTTTGGCGATACTCTTTTTTGATCCACTCAAATTGCGCTTGAGTGTGGACGCGCAACTGGCCTTTTAGTAGTTCGCCTTTTTTGCGGCCACAGGTAATTTTGTGGTTTTTGAGGGCGGCGCTAATTTGCGACAGCGTGAGTGATAGGCCAAATTCAGCGTTGAATGCAGCGGTGGTGTCGGCCTTGCCCATTTTGCGGTAGGTTTTGCGCAAAAATTCGATGTGTTGTTGGCTGTAGGTGAAGCGCATTATTTGTGTTCCAAACCAAATACGGTTGGCAGCGGACGGTTACCGCCACCGAGTGCTATTTGTGCTTCTAGCATGACTTTGGCGTTGGCCACGGCCTCGCGGGCAATGCCGGTAATGGCTTTGCTGCGGTTGAGTTCTTCGGTTAGTTTGTCGCCTTTTAATTTTTCGTCGTTAAGGCGTTCTAGGGCGCAAAATAGGTGGTTGTTTAAGTCTAGTAGGCTGTTTTTCATTGCTGGTTGTCTCCGTCTGCTGCCATTTTGCAAGCGCTATAAGCAAAGGCCCATGTAATGGCCACTACAAAAATGATTAATGCTGTTTTCATGTTCAGCCCCATTTGTAACAGCTAAAGCCGTAGCGACTGGTGCCACCGTGCTGGGCGGCTTCGCTTATAATTTCGTCTACCGCTGGCCGCACGATCTGAGCCATAAAATCTGTAAAGCGGCAGGCTTGCTTGGTTGAAAAATCGTTTTCTAACTTGGTGCCGTCTTTTGCTTTGATCCACATCACCACGCGAAACCGGTGGCGGCGTTTGCCTGGTATGTCGAATTTTGAAAACTTGCCGTCTTCGTCGGTGGTGCCTTCAAATACGGCAAAGGGTTTCATGCGGCTGCTGCCGTTTCTTTGGTGGCTTCTGGTGATGGCGAGTTGTATGCCCAGTTCGGCACGGCACAGTTTTCTGTTTCGTCGTAGCGCATTGGCATGATGATCGCGAAGGCCTCTATGTCTGGGGCGCCAATAACCACCACAAGGGGGTCGTATTTTCCGCGTTGAGCAATGGTGGTGACGTACTTCGTTTTGGGGCATAGGCGCGACATAGCTTTATGAATGTCGGCAAGGTATTTGCTGTTGATCTGCACCGCTGGATCTGGTGTTGCTTTTTTGATATTGGGTGTTTCGCGTGGCAGTATGCGTTCGATATCTGGATATTTTCCATCGATCTCCTTGAATGGCCAAGCGCTGTGCAGGTGGTCTTGATACTCGCCTAGCTCGTTCTCAGCGCGTTCAATTTTACAAAATGATTCGGTAACAATATTTAGGCGGTTGTCGTCAATTACGATAGCGGACGGTGTATCGCTAAGGATTTTTGATTTTTTAGATTGTGCAGGTTTGCAGATTTTTAGCACGTGCGACATATTCGGTATGATGAATTCACGTGATGCAAATCCGCTTTTGTCTCTAATCATTAGCAGGTGCGCGCCATCGGTTGCGGTGAGTAATACACCGCCTTCCGAGCAGGGTTTTACGCATATACCGTTCAGGTAATAGCGCACATCGTTGCGCGCCATAAATACTTCTAAAGCGGCTAAGTACACCATTTTAAAAATGGCGGTGATTGGTGTGGCTTCGGTGGTGTTATCAGTCATTTTTACTTCCTCTGGGGTTGGTGGGGCTTTTTTTAATCTTTAGCCATGCGGCAGCATTGCCATGCAAACAGCCAAACTAGGGCGATTGCGGTGATGGTGGCGATTTTAAAAATCATTGTTTAATGAGCTTTTTTGCAAAGTGAGGCCATGTAACAATCATGACCAGGAATACGATTGCGATGATGCCAATGGGGTGCTTTTTGGTGTTGCGGTAGAGTGTGGTTTGTATTAAGCACAGGCTGATAAACACGCTAAACATGGCGTACAGCACGGCGATATTTTTGATGGCGTCTGTTGTGATCATCCTGCGCGCTCCTGCTCTACGGGTTTTGCTAAGTCTGGGCATAGCTTGCAGACCAGTTCGGCACCGGCGTCGGTTACGGCGACGACGGTGCGTTGTTTGTTTATTCGGCCGCTGGGTGCGGGTATGTAAAAATTTTGGTATCGCGATTTAAAAAGATCGGCGGTGGCCTTGCGGGTGTAGTCGGGCACTAAGCCGTCGCCGCTGTTGCTGGTTTTGATGTAGCCCAGCTGTTTGAGGCGATTGCTTACGGCGCGGTGGCGCAGGCCGTACAATTCACACGTTTCTTTTAATGTGCGTAACATTGTCTTTGGCCTCTTTTGGCGCAAATCTCTCTACGGCTTCGTGCACTTGCCGATTGAGGTTTTCGGTTAGCTCGCTGAGCGTGGCGACTTGCTGGCGAGTGGTGTTCATGTCGTGGCGCATTTCGCTGGTGCGGGTAATGCGCCGTTGCATTGCGGATACGCGGTTTTCGGTTTTTATTTGCCGATTGTTGAGCTGGGTCATTAGCCGCGTAAGCGTGTTTGCTGTGCTTTGCAGGTCGGCAATTTGTTGTTCTAGGCTCACTACAGCACCTCGGCATGGGTAATGGTGACCACTTGGCCGCGACGGCGGGGCGAATACGTGGCGCTTAGCAGACGGTTGCTTTGCTCGAGCTCGGCGAGTTGTTTTTCAACTTCTAGCGGGGTGCCGGCGAGCATTTTTAATTCACCGCGGTTATTGCGCTGCGGTTTAAAAATAGGGGGCGACTGGGGGTGCCATTGGGTGAGCAGCTTCCACCACGGTTTGCCTGTGGCGTATTCAAAGGCTTGTGTCCAGCACACTAGTGGTGTGGCGGGGCCAAACACGCGGTGGCGGTGGTTGCCGCGCACGCCTAAAAGCAGTTCTGTGCTTGATCGGCTGCTGGTTTTTACGTCCATGCCGGTGGCGACAATGGCAGTGCGGGCGGCGTCGATCACTTGGTTAACGTTCATGCGTCGGCGCTCCGTGCAAATTTGATTAATGCCCACCATTGCTGGGCTTTTAAGTAGCGGTATTCTTGGGGTGGCTCTGCGCCTTGGCTGTTGAGGTCTGGCGGTAAAAACGCTAGCTCAGTGTCCCGTTTGCGGCCGCCACTGCGGGTGCGCACCATGCGGCCGTTGGTGCGCAGGTCGATATTGTTTTGATTGCCTGCGTTGAGTGAGCAAATAATTAAAAGCACTACGCAAAGGTATTTGCTGGCCAACAAGCCGTGTTCCCATGCAATGCTCACGGCGTGGGCAATGTTGCGGGCATTGAGCTTTTCGCGGGCGCGGTCTAAGTAGGCTTTAACCGTGCAGGCGGCTACGCCCATAATGCGTGCGCTCTCTTTGGTGCTGTGGCCTAGGGCGGCAAGCACTAGGGCTTCGCCTTCGCGCGGGCATAGCTCCATGCCGGGGCGATATTTAAGATGCTCTTGGGTGTTCATGCTGCCACCGCGCCCTGGGCTTTTAGGGTGATGTTGCGCACTTCACCAATGGTTAGGTCGTTGGCAGGTTTGCCGGTGGCGCGCAGGCGCTGCAAAAGCAGGGCTTCAAACGGTGCGCTGCAATGGCAAAGGCCGTGGAACTCGAAAAACAGCTCTGGGAGTGATTTGGTGGTTTTCATGATCGGCTCCGGTTTCGTGGTTTTGAGAAAACGCGTTGTGCGATGGTTGAAATATCGCTTAATGTGATTATGTTGTCAACACGTAGCGCGATATTTTAGAAGTTATTTTTTTGCAGACAAAAAAAAGCCCGCTTTCTGCGGGCCTTTTGGTTTTTTTTAGAGGTTTGTTTTGGGTTGTGTGGGCTTTTCTATTGGGGTTGCGGTTTATTGCTGGAGGCAGTCGTATATTTTATCTGCAAGTGACTCTATTTGGCGGCTTATGGTTATTCCTTGCGCGCCAGGCCAGCTGCCTATGGGTTTTAGTGTCAGGTCGCTGCCTAGTGTGGATGTTGGTTTGTCGAAGATGAGGGTGGTGGTGTCTGTGATCTTTACTTCGAGCTGAAATTCAATGTTGATGGGTATTGTTACCATGCCGGAGTTGAATTGTGTTCTTTCTCTGCCTTGCGCGAGGAGGTTCCCGTTTCCATCGTCGTATTTAATGACGGTTCCGCCGTCTAAGCTGTGGTTTTTATGGTTGCTTGTTGCTAGGCCGTTCCACATGCTTGCGGCCGACTGGCCTTGTGTTATTTGTTGGTATGATACGTGTTTGGTGATGCAGTATGTGGCGTTTTGTTTTGCGTTGGCGGAGCTTGGTTGGCTGAATTCAAATGATTTGATGTATTGATAGCCGTTGCTTTGGTCTGGGGTAGTAAGTGTAGTGAATGGCGGTAGGTTAGGGTCTATTGATGGCGCTACGCATGCTGAAATAAACAATAGCGGTATTGTTGGTATTAGCTTTTTCATGAGGCCTCCTTGGCTATATTTAGCCATCAATCCATGATCCAATTATTTTTCCTAGTATTCTGAATTCGTCAAATATTGGCGGGTGGTTCGGGTTTAGCGCTTTTAAATACATTTTATCGCCATCCCTTGCAAGTTGTTTGAATGTTACGCGGTCTTCGTTTTTTAGTTTGGCGATCACTCGGTCGCCAACTATCGCGCCGCCGCGTAGCTCTGGATCAACGTAAATTATTGCACCTTCGGGGTAGCTGCGGCCTATTGGGGCAGTCATTGAGTCGCCTTGCACTCTTAGTGCGTAGGTTTGCAGGCTGTGGGGTTTTGGGCAAGGTATCAATTCTTCTGCGTATCCTGGTTGAAATGGGTCGTCGGCTTCATGCCATTGCCCTGCTTGCACCCATGAAATTACAGGTACAAAGCCTCTATTCTCTGGGCCTTGGGAGACGTCATTTTCTTTGTTCGCTTGGTCTTTTGGTGTCCATCCGGTTTGGTAGCTTGCTTTTGGTTCGGCAGTGCCATCGTTGAAAAACTCGCTCATATCGATTCCAAATGCGGCGCACATCGCTTCTAGGTCAGTCAGTGATGGCTCTCGTTCTCCTGTTTCGTAGCCAGATATCCGGCTTTGGTGGTCCCACTCGCAGGCGTGAGCTAGCGCCGCCTGCGAAAGCTTTTTGATTTTTCGTAGTTCTTTGATTCTGCTCGGTATGTTCATGCCTGTATTTTTACCACTAAGCGTGATATTTGCATAACGCGCAATGTGTTGACAATTATCACGGTTCGCGATTATTCTAGTGGTAAGCATTTAGGAGCTACCAATGAATAGAATTGCGGAGCATAGAAAGCAGGTTGGGCTTACCCAGCTGCAAGCGGCTAAGTTGGCGGGTTGGGGGCAAAGCCGTTGGTCTTCGTATGAGACTGGGGCTCGTACGCCGGACGCTTCTGACATAAAGAAAATCCTCGCCGTTTTAGTTCAGTTCGATAAAAACGTGAATTTCGAAGTTCTATTTTTAAACGAAAATGTTGCCGCTTAATACCGGCATGCAAGATCACTTTGAAGTCAGCTTAACCCATATTGGGTTTTTCAATAAGTCGCTAATTGGCGGTGTTAGACCGCGTTGATCGTTAGGAGGCAGTATGCAAACTCAGGCAGCAGTAGTTCCTCAGCCGGTTCCGGCACCTCAAGCCATTAAGTATTTTTCGCCCATTGAGCGCAAGGTGCATAAGGCTTTGTTTCGTTATGGCGACAGCGGCGGTTCTATTTATGAGATTCGCAAGATTGTGGGGCAGGCGGTTCACCAAGGCACGATTCGCAATAGTTTGCGCAATTTGATCGATCGCGGCTTGGTGGTGGTGGCGGGCACTACGTGTAACCCAGAGCGCATGGCGCGTGATGTGGGTATGAGTGATTTGTATGCAGCGCGGGTGCCGCAATGAGCGCAGGTAGGTTTTGCCGGCTGCGCAAGTGCGCGCGGCGATTTGGCAGTAAAAAAAGGCCATTAATTACTGTAACGATACGCACCATGCCTGACGCGGGTTTTGATGTAGATGAAATGCGTAGCGTTATGCAAAAGGTTGTGGTTGCTGAGGTTGCGCGCAAGTCTAGCGAGGCCATGCGCGCGCTAGAAGGGCTGCCGCCCGAAAGCCCTTATTTGCTTGCTTATGGTGAGCGGGTTTTGAGCCCTGAGTTAAAGGCTGGCTTTAACGGCGGTAAAAATGCGCTCGGCAAGCTCAAAGCCTTTGTCCGGCGCGTCTGCGGTTACGCCTGATTTTGCGGCTTTTTCGGCAAAGTGGGTCTGCATATCTAGCAGTGCGCTGGCGGGGTTTGGGTGTTGTCTCAGGGTCATTGTTAGGGTTTGCGTGAAAATGTAGATCAGCGCGTTATGTTGCGACGTTAGGTTGAGTAGTTTTTGATTTTGTGCCTGCAGTGCTTCGCTTAGCTGTTGGTTGTTCATAGTAAGTTCTTCCGTGTTGGTTGGTTGGCGCCTCTAGCATAGAAGAAAGCCCGTCACCTGGGTAGTGGTGAGGCTGTCGGGGCTGTTCGGCACAAATTTTTGACGAGGTATTTTTGTGATTAAACCCAGAAAAACGATTGGCGAGAATTACCTTGAGCGCTGGCATGTGATCCCTAAAAACCCTATTTTTAATGTTTGGTTGCATAAATACAGCGGCTCAGACGATGACCGCGCGCTGCATGATCACCCTTGGCCAAGTGTGAGTTTTTTGCTTAAGGGCCGAATTAGTGAGTTTTATGAAACGCATATTTGGACGGCGTTGGGCAAGAAAATCGATTACGAGACGTTGCGGGTAATTCCTCGCGGTTGGCCGGTGTTTCGTGGGGCTACGTTTAAGCACCGCATTATTTTGTTAGATGGCCCTGCGTGGACGCTGTTTATAACAGGGCCGCGCTGGCGTAAAGATTGGTTTTTTTGGTGTAAAAGCGGTCCGGTGCATTGGTCTAAAATGACCACACCAGACGGCAAGCAGATTGGGGGTTGTGATGATTGATGAATCGGTGGTTGGCTGCGTGCTGGCTCCTAGTGTGGCTGAGCGGGTTAGTAAGCTTGAGTGGATGGTTAAGCATCAGCGGCACGACGTGAAGTTGTCTGGAGTGATGCTTGATGCTTATTTTCGGTGCTTAGAAAGTGAGGTTGCTGGGCTGAAAGAGGTTTTATTCAGAACTCCGGAAACTGTTCTTTTAGCTGAAAAATCATGTGGGTGATATCACATGGTTTTGGGGGCGTTGCGGTATGAGTTGTAGTGATTTTGACCCGCGCGTTTTACATGGCGCGCTAAACGCGGCTGAGGCTTTGCATGCTGAGCTAGATCGCCAGCGTATGCTGACTCAGCTGTATAAAACGGTGGCAAATAATCGGCTAATGGTCACTCATAATTTAATCGCTCAAGCAGCGACGTGCGACGGTATGACGGCGGTGCAGTGTAGGGCGTTGCTGGGCAGCCTTGAGACGTCGCTGTTATTAATTGAGCGCGATGGGGGTGTTGGGTGAGTGGAATATTTTTGAATGAAGATGAGCTTGAGGCGTTAGATCAGGTGCCTGCGGCAGCGCGATGGCTCTATATAGAGATTTTGCAACGTGCGGACTATGGCGATGCTGTTGGTGGTATGCCTGCTGTTGTGGTTGGCAGAAGTAAAATTATCACTATGAATAGCTTGGCAAAGTCGTTGGAGTATGTCCCTAGGCGTGGCTCTACCCGCGCACCAGATATTTATGGTAAGGGGCAAATTCGGCATATGTTGGATCAGTTAAAGGCTGCGGAGTTGATCGTTAAAACGACGCAGTCTAAGTATGAGCTTGTTTTTAGATTGCCCTTCGCGAAGGCGGTGCGGTAATGGCATTTGTTGCAAGAATCTCTGATGACGAAGAGGTGGCCTTGAGGGGCTTAAGGGCCGAGGCAAGGGTGCTCTATATTTGCGGTTTGCGGCCATTTATGGATTTTAAGACTGGCTTGGTGGGTGTTAAGCGCCGTGTTAGCTATCAAGGCTTTAAAGAGCTTTTGGAGGTGACGCCAGATAGGGGTAGTGCAATTGGGGCTGTTCAGTCGCCCACTAAGTCTGCGTTGCGGGCCTTGCTGCAATTGCTTGAGCGGCATGGGCTTGTTGAAAAGCTTGAGCAGCGGCGGCGTATTGATCCCATGGTGTTTAAATTGCCGCTTGCGGACTATGATGCAAAAATCCGTCTTGGTGAGCAGCGTCATACAAGCGTCATAGGGCAAGCGACACAGCAAGCGACACAAGAAAAACCACATAATAGTATTTTAAATCAGCATGATAGCGATGTTGCAAAGGGTGGCATCGACATAGAGCAGAAGCATATTGAAAATAGCACTAAGCGTCATACCTCCGTACTTCCGGTAAATAACATAATAACTACTAGCGCGGCGGTGATCGATTTTCGGCCACGGGAGTCGAGTTATCAAAACAAGGTTGATCAGTGGGTGCCATCGTCTGAAGTGTGGGCAATGCTGAAAATGCGCGGTGTTGATCCGGTCTATGCGCAGGAGAAGCTGGGCGAGTATCAAATTTATTGGCGAGATCGCGGCGCTGAGAAGGTTTCTTGGGATTCGCATTTCATTAGCCATTGTGTTCAGCAGTGGCGCATGTTTGGCCATGTTTGGCGGGCTGCTGCAAGTGCTGAACAGGGTCAAAAAGGATTTATCGACAAGCATCTTGATCGTAGTTGGGCTGATGGCGTTGGGGGTGACGAATGATTGCATGGATAGATCGTTTATTGGGCCAGTGGGCTGAGTGTGTGCGCTTGGGTGATACCGATTTGGCGGGGCTTGGCTATCCGTCTGGTTTTGGGCCGGTAGCAGTTGCAGAGTTAAGCAGGGCGCGGCGCAGTGGTGCAGACAAGCGCACAGCGGTGGTTTTGCGCGCTGGTTTGTCTGCGGGTGCTACGGCGCATGGTGTGGCAACGCGGGCTAGTCGGGTGGCAAATAGGGCGCCCATGCGCGGCGACATCGAAAGGCTAGACCGGTTTATGTCTGCGCAGTTAAGCGAGGCTGATAAACGCTTGCTAGAGGTGTTTTATGTGGATGTGTTTCACACGGCGGCAGAAAAGGCGGGCGTGTTGGGTTTTGCGGTGTGTGTGATGTATCGGCGGCTTGATGAATTGCACTTGGTGATTGATCGGTATTTTAGGCCTAATGCGGTTTTGCGTGAGGACGCGCGCTTGAATGCGCTTGAGTTAGAGCGTTTGATGTTGGCACTTTCGGCGTAATCAAGTCGCTAATTGGCGATTTTTTAAATTATTTTTTAGTGCGTAATTATTTGAATTGTATTTGGTTTATTGAGTTACCCACAGGCATGGACATTTTGTCTTGTTGAATTTTGAGAAAATACCCACTATGTTTATGTTACAGTCGCAATACGTGACTGCCAAATAAGCCCAGCCATCGCGCTGGGCTTTTTCGTTTCTGCAAAACACCATCTGGGTTTGCCCTCGTTCTGAGGGCTTTTTTGTTTTTGGGGGTTGCCATGCTCAACGTAAAGCAATTGCGCGATTACGTGGTGCGCCCTGTGTTGCGTGAGCTTGATGCGCATAGCGAGGCAGCCGAGCGGTTGATGTTGGGCACGGCTGCGCAAGAAAGTCGGTTTGAATATATCCACCAAATTGGTGGTGGCCCTGCGCTTGGCTTGTGGCAAATGGAGCCGGCAACGCATAACGATATTGTGAGTAATTATTTAAATCGCAAGCCAGAGATGGCGGCTGCGGTTTTTCGTGCGTCTGGTTGCGCGGGCTTTGAAGCAAACAATTTACTTAAGAATGTTTCTTACGCCTGTGCATTCGCTCGGGTGCATTACTTGCGCGTGAAAGAGGCGCTGCCGTCTGATCTGGATGGACAGGCCAAATACTACAAAATCTATTACAACACGCCGCTGGGCAAAGCCACTGTGCATGAGTATGTGCAGAATTTTAAGCGTTTGGTCGAGCCAAGCCTGTGACGGTTGGGGCGGCGAGGGGCGAGTTTTTTAATATGCAGTTTATATCGAGCTTTGTTGTGGCGATCTTTATGGTTGGGGTTAGCTTTGCAACGCTCACGTCTGCAGATGATACCCAGCAGAAGGCGACAGAAGCGCTGCAGGTTAAGACGGCGGCCATGACCAAGGACGTTCAAGAGATCAAGGTTGACGTGGCAACAATTAAAACAAATCAGGCAAACCAGTCGGATCAAATGAAAGAGCTGCGCGATGAAGTTAAGCAAATGCGCGGGGATATGCAGCAGGTGTTGCGCGAGCTGCGCAATTAATTGGTTGTTGGGTGAGGTGGCTTATGAAAATGAAATCGCGTTCTACGCTGTCGATCGTTATCACGGCGGTGATGTGTTTTTTGCCTGGTGTGCTTGCGTTGGTGTCATTGCCTGCGCTTGCTGATGCTGGTTCAGATGCGGCTATTGCTGCGATAAGCGCGGCGGGCTCTGCTGGTTTGCTTGGCTCGGTAGGTGTGTATATCGGCTATGCGGTAACGGGTGTGGGTGCTGCGTCTTTGCTGTTGCAGGGTATTGCAAAGATCACCGGCATCACACCAGGCACGCGTGACGATGAGTATGTAAACGAAGCCTTTCGTGTTGTTGTGAAGGTGCAGCGGTGGCTTGATCGCTTGGCGTTTAATCCGTCGGCAGATAAGGCGAGACGTAAGTGATGAGTAAGTCTTTGTTGGTGCTGTCTACTGATACGGTCTTGAGCGCTGAGCGTGTTGATAAGCTGGGTGAGTGCTTACGGCCTGCTGTAGAGCGTATGGGTTTTGGTCTGGTGATTGCTGATGGTGGCCTTAGGGTTGGTGTTCATCATGATCTGTCGGCCTTGCTTGCTGCGATCAATGCTCAGACAGAGTCTGTGCGGAAGCTTGTTGAAAGCAATCAAGCGCTGATTGCGGCGATGGCGGCTGACGATGAATATTCTGATGATCCGGTAGTAGTCCGATACCTGGATGATCCAGCGGATTAATGCCTGCTAAGAACCCGCGCTGGTGTGGGCGCTGCAAGGCGATACATCAGGGTGCATGCCCTCAGAACAAAGCGTTTGAGCGTAAGCGAGTAGGCGCAACGTCTGGTCGTGGTGGTAGCAAGTGGCGTTCAAAACGTCAGCGAATCTTTGAGCGTGATAATTATCTTTGTCAAATCCATTTAGAACGCGGTGAGTTAGAGCCTGTTGCATTGCATGGGGCGCGCCATGGCGTGTGCGATCACATCATACCCATTGCAGAGGGTGGCACTGAGAGTGATTCAAATCTGCAAACAATCTGTCAGTCATGCGACAAGGCCAAGACCAACGCCGAGGCCCAAAGGGGGAGGGGTGGGTCGAAACCTCGGGGCGCGTTCGACTGACACCGCACCCCCAGTGAGATTTTTATGTGAGGGGAATTGAAAGGAGATTCACCACTTTTGGCTAAATGTCATGGGGTGAAGTGAGGTGGTTATGGCGGGTAGATATCCCAACGAAAATCAGGTGGCTAAACATCCTGCCTTCGATGAGGGCGTCGAGAAAGCCGCCGAGAATGAAGCGGCGCATATTGAGCGCGCCCAAGAGCTTAGGCCTGCGGGTTTGAGTGAGAGTGAGTTGCTGGTGTGGAATCGCATTGCGCCTGAGCTTAGCCGCTTGAGTCGGCTTCGTGCGCACTATGTCGATTTCATTGCTGAGTACTGCATCGTTAAAGCGCGGATGGATGCGGCGCGGATTGATTTAGATCAAGAGCAGTGGGTGTATATGACCACTGGCCGCCACGGCATTCAGTGGAAAAGCCGCCCAGAAGTGGCGCAGCTAAACGACGATTGGCGCAAGTGGAATTCACTTGTTGCACAGCTTGGTTTATCTCCTGCCACTGAGCTGAGGTTTAACGACCGGCAGGGCACATTGTTTGATGGTAATGACGAATTCGGCGGCATCTGATCACTTATCTGACATCGATCTTTATTGTCAGTCTGTGATCAGTGGCACGCGCCCCGCGTGTAAGTGGGAGCGGCTAGCGGTAGAGCGTCACCTTAACGACCTGCAGCGTCAGAATACAGACGGCTTCCCGTATGTGTTTGACCTGGATAAGGCGCAACGCATTATCAATTTTGGCGAGTTGTTCCCACACGTAAAGGGCAAGTGGGCGGCGCAAGTCGGTGCTGCTAATCGCATAAAATTGGAGCCGTGGCAGAAGTTTAACTTTGCCATGATCTTTGGCTGGGTGCATGCGCAGAGCGGCTTGCGGCGCTTTCGCATAGTGTATTTATGCGTGCCGCGTAAAAACGCAAAGTCCGTAAAGGCCAGCATTGTCGGCTTGTATATGCTGGTAGAAGACGGTGAATACTGTGCCGAGGTGTATTGCGGCGCTACCACTGAGCGGCAAGCGTGGGAAGTGTTTCGTCCCGCGCAGAAAATGGCGGCAAAAAAAGCCAGCTATCGACGCCGCTATGGTGTAAGCAGTCATGCCAAACGCCTTGAGTGTGATCAGGTAGGGCGCGACGGCAATGGCCGCGTTGTGTGCCAGCCCGATGGCGGGCGCTTTGAGCCGGTGATCGGCAAGCCCGGCGACGGTGCCTCGCCCAGCTGCGCAATACTGGATGAGGTTCACGAGCATCCAGACGACACGCTGTACGACACAATGATCACTGGCATGGGTGCTCGCGAGCAACCGCTATTGCTAATGATTACCACGGCTGGCTCTAACATTGCTGGCCCTTGTTTTTCCTCGCAGCGCGAAGTAGAGCGCATGTTAGAGGGTGAAGAAAACGACGAACTCTACGGCATGATCTACACCGTAGACGATCCCGAAACCGAATGGATGACCGACATTGGCATAGAAAAAGCCAATCCTAATGTGGGTATATCTGTGGGTTGGGACTACCTCCGCGCCCGCGTAAAAGACGCCATGCGCAGCCCGCGCAAGCGCAGCATTGTTTTAACCAAGCATTTCAATGTTTGGGTAACCGCTAAGAATGCTTGGCTCAACATGCTCGACTGGAACCGCGCTGCGGATCAAACGCTAAGCGTCGACGACTTTATAAGCGAGAAAGCTTGCTTAGGTTTGGACTTGTCCGAAACCGACGACCTAACCGCAGACGTTAAATGCTTTCGGCGCGAGATAGACGGGCAAGATCATTACTACTTCTTTGGCCGGTATTACACCACCGAGGCCAAGGTAAGAGAGCACGACCACTACGGCGAATGGGTTCGCACTGGTCACCTACTTGAGTGCGACGGCGAAACCATCGACTACACCCAAGTAGAAGAAAACATCGAAGAAGACGCGGAGCAATTCAGCATTCCGCAATGCTTCTACGATCCGCACGGTGCCGCGCACTTAGCGCAGCGCCTTAGCCAATTGCACGACATAGAGCCAGTCAAAGTCGGCCAAACCTACACCAATTTCTCAGCGCCCATGCGCGAATTTGAACGGCTGCTTAAAGCGGGCCGCATACACCATGACGGCAATCCATGCCTAGCGTGGATGTTCGGCAACGTGGTGGCCAAAGAAACCGAAGACGGCAAGATGATGCGTCCGGTGAAAGAAAGCCGCGAGAGCAAGATCGACGGGGCCGTGGCTGCGTTGCTCGCATTTATCGGCGCCTTTGAGCCGAGTGATGATGACCAAGACTTCGACGACTTTTTAAGGGACCCGATAATTATATGAAGAGCAAGGCGCAAAAGCCGGGTCGCATCAAATCGGCAGTACTCAACTGGCTGGGGTTTGGCCTTGGTGATGCTGAGAACTGGGCTGATTACTATGGCGTTACCTCGGCTTCTGGTGAGGTGGTGTCTACTGAGAAAGCGCTTGGCTTATCTGCGGTGTGGGCGTGCGCTCGGTTAGTTTCTCAAACCATTGCAACGCTGCCTTTGGGTATGTATGAGCGTAAGGCCGACGGCAGCCGTGTGCAGGCAGACTCACTTCCCATAGCGCGATTGATACACACCAAGCCAAATGCAGATATGACCTCGGTGGTGTTCTGGGAAGCCTTCGTCGTAAACGTGCTTTTACAGGGCAACGGTTTTGCTGAAAAGCGGCGTATTGGCGACCGCGTTGTTGCGCTGGAATTGATGCCTGCGGACAGAGTGACGTGGCGCCGATTGCAAAGCGGTGCGTATGAGTTTGTCTATACCGCATCTGATGGCAAGCGGAGAGTGCTCCAAGAGGATGACGTGTTTCACGTGCCGGGGTTTACCCGTGATGGCCGCTTTGGTATGAGCGTTATCAAGTACGGCGCCGAGGTTTTTGGGGCGGGCTTGGCTGCCAACAACGTCGCTAATAGCACGTTTAAAAACGGGCTCATGCAGGCCGTCTATTTCTCGATGGAGAAAACCCTAAAGCCGGATCAACGGAATGAGTTTAGAGAAAATCTTAAAGAGGTATCGGGGTCGCTGAATGCGGGTAAGTCGCCTCTATTAGAGGGTGGCATGACAGCCAAAACCCTGGGCATTAACCCTAGCGACGCTCAGTTACTTGAGTCCCGGTCATACAGTGTTGAAGAGATATGCCGCTGGTTTGGTGTGCCACCTGTGATGGTGGGTGCCTCTGATAAATCATCGAGCTGGGCAAGCTCGTCTGAGCAATTAAACCTTTGGTTTTTAAAGTACGGATTAACGCCGCTACTAAAGCGCATAGAGCAATCAATATATGATCGTCTGTTATCCCCTGCCGAACAGCGGCGGTATTACGCAGAGTTCACGGTAGAGGGTTTGCTGCGTGGCGACACCACAGCAAGAAAGGATTTTTACGCCTCTGCGTTGCAGAACGGCTACATCAACAGAAGTACCGTGGCGCGCTTAGAGAATTTCCCAGACGTGCCCGGTGGTCATATTTATACCGTGCAATCAAATTTAGTGCCGTTGGATCAGCTTGGGTCTGGTGATCAGTCTCAAGTGGTTCGCGCTGCCTTACGTCATTGGCTAGGAGACGAAGAAAATGAAGCGAGCTAAGAAGGGCTTTGGGCCTGTTGAAGTTAAGTCTAAAGCTGGTCTTCTTACTAAAGACGTATCGTTTGAAGTCAAGGCCATTAGCGACGACGGCACATTTTCCGGATATGGGTCTGTGTTCGGTGTTGAAGACTCCTACGGCGAGATTGTTATTGCTGGGGCGTTTGAAGAGAGTCTTGGTAATAGGCTTCCATCGCTGCTGTGGCAGCATCGCGCCAGCGAACCAATAGGGATTTACACCTTGGTTAAAGAAGATGCCATCGGTCTTTATGTGGAAGGTAAGTTGGCGCTGGACACGGTTCGTGGTCAAGAGGCGCATGCACTTTTAAAGATGGGCGCAATCTCTGGGTTGTCGATTGGTTTCAATACTCGTGAAGACAGTTATGACACGGTAACAGGCGTTCGCACTCTTAAGACATTAGATTTGTGGGAAGTCTCTTTAGTCACTTTCCCTGCCAATGAGGCGGCTCGTGTAACCGATGTTAAAGAGCTGGTTAAAGATGGCGACTTGCCGTCACTAAAAGAATTTGAACGGTTCCTGCGTGAGGCAGGCTTTTCAAAAACGCAAGCCACTGCTGTCGCCGGCAAGGGCTTGTCGCATTTGCTTCGGAGTGAGTCCGGTGCGCAGGCGAACGATGAATTGGCCGACATTCTGTCTGCTATCAGATCTGCCCCACGTGGGGGCGCACAGGAGTAATTTATGTTTAAGTTTAAATTGTCAGCACCTTTCGTGCTGTTGTCGATCGCGGTGGCCGCTATGGTCCCGGTGACGTTTGGTGTGGCGCTCAATACTATTGCAGCTGCTGCGTTTATTATCGTATTCGCTGGCTTTTTGGCCGAGCGCGCTCCTGCTGGTTATGTTGGGCCGCACACCTCAATGCAGCGTGGTGAAGTGGGTGAGCCTGGCGATGTAAAAAAACAGGTGCTCGACGCGATTAAGGGTCACTCCGATGAGCTAACGCGAGCAATTGCCAAAACCGAAACAGACATAAAAGAGCATGGCCAAGTGCTTGAGTCTACCAAGAATGAAATCGTTGTATTGTCAGAGAAAGGTTCTGATCTTGAGGCTCGCCTTGGTGAGTTAGAGCAGCGCTCTGTGCGTGGTGATGGCAGCGATGCCGAAGAGAAAAAAACGCTAGGTCAAATGTTTGTCGACTTCGACGGCTTCAAAGAGTTTGCTGGTAAGCAAAAGCATAAAGGCCAGTCGCCTTTGCTAGAGCTTAAAGATATCACCAGTGGTTCTTCTTCTGCCGGCGATGGTATTTGGTCTTTCCGCGACCCAGAAATAGTGTCAGATCCATACCGTCCTCGCATGTTGCGTAGCCTTATCCCTACTGTGCCGGTTGGTTCAAATTTGGTTGAGTGGGTGCAAACAAATGTGCGCACTAATAATGCCGATATGGTTTCTGAAACCGGTCTAAAGCCAAAATCTAATATTACCTACGACCGCAAAGAAACGCCCGTTCGCAAGATTGCGCATTACTTCAAAACCTCTACCGAAGTGTTAAGCGATTTTGCGCGTCTTCGTGCAGAGATCGACAACGAAGGGTTTGAGATGCTGCGTCAAGTTGAAGAAGACCAGCTAATGCAGGGTGACGGTACTGGTATTAACTTGCTGGGTCTTGTTCCGCAGGCTACTGCCTACAATGTTGGCAGTACTCAAAGTGGTGATCAGCAGGTCGACGTTATTCGTCGCGCTATTCTGCAGGTTCGTCAGTCCTTCTACGGCGCGACCGGCATTGTAATGAACCCTGCTGACTGGGCAGCAATTGAGCTATTGAAAGATGGCGAGAACCGCTACTTATTCAGCGCTGTCACCACGGGTGCTCCTGCTCGCTTATGGGGTTTGCCAGTCGTTGAAAGTGATGCGATTGATGCGGGTGAATTTATGGTAGGTGCCTTCTCAACGGCGGCTGCTATTTACGACCGCATGCAAGCTGCTGTGTATATGTCTACAGAGAACGAAGACGACTTCATCAATAACATGGTCTCGATCTTGTTTGAGGAGCGTCTAGCGTTGGCGGTTAAGCGTCCGTTGGCATTTGTTCACGGTAACTTAAGCGGCGCGTCATAAGTTGTAGCGCAATAATAAAAAGGGCTGGGGTAAATTCCAGCCCTTTTTTATTAGGAGTAATCATTATGAAAGTGGCGGTAGTGTTAAGGCCATTTATGCGCTCAGACACCAAAGAAAAGGTAAAAGTTGGCCGAAAAATAGAAGCCGAAAATGGCTACATAAACGAATTATCTCGGGGTGGTTTGGTGCGCGAGATCGCAATAAACGTTTCTCGCGAAACCAAGGCGGGCCCCAAGGTGGCCGCTGGCGCAACGTTGTCTGCATCGCCAGTGGCCCCAGCGTCACGAAAGAAGATATCGAGGCAATCAGGCTCTGGCGCGAAAGAGCCGCAGACAGAAAAGTTATTGTAACAAACACCATGTTTAAGTTCGTAAATTGGGCGGATGCTTTATTTGCGATGGATCGCGCATGGTGGCGTATGCATGTAAAAGATGTTGCTGGCTGCTTTGCAGGCGAGCGATACACCAGCTCTAAAAATGTTAAGGGTGCCGCCACTATAGATCTTGGTGGCGCGGGCAATAGCGGCGCAGCAGCCATTAAATTAGCTGCGCATTTAGGCGCCGAGCGGATAGTGCTGGTGGGTTACGACTGCCAAAAAAGCAACAGCGGTGTCGTGCATTTTCATGGCGACCATCCTAAAGGTTTAGGTAACGCAGGCTCAATGCCGCGATGGCTAGGTCAGTATAAAGCATCGGTTGAGTACCTTGCTGGTGTAGAAGTTATAAACGCAAGCCGCGACACCGCCCTAAACCTGTGGCCGCGAATCCCTTTGGAGCAAGCCCTATGCGATGCGTGATTGTGGCCAGTGGGCCATCTGCTGAAGGCTTTGTGCCGCCTGCCGGTGTCACGGTTATTGCTGTTAATGGCGCTATCGAATGGCTGGCGCGTGCAGATTACTGGTTCACCCTAGATCCGTCGGCCGACAATATGCGGCGTATGAAACGGCGTCGCCATGGCGTTAAGTATTGCGCCGCTGTCAGCGACTACATCGTATTGCCTGCAGGTATAGACCGATACAAGCGCATTGCTAGGCGTGGTGAAGCGCCTGCGCGTAGTACGCCTGAGTGGTGGTTGTGGCGGTGGAGTGCAGTCCTTGGGCTGAATAAAGAGGCGGGGCAAATTAACACCGGCAACAGTGCTTACGGTGCGCTGGGTTTGGCGTATCACTTGGGCGCTGAGCGGGTCGCGCTGGTAGGTGTCGATGCAAGTGCTGAAGAGCGGGTAGGGCGTGGCTGGCCCAATGACCTGTCTCACTTGCCATTGCTGTTTGAGTCTGCCTTGTCGCAGATCGACGTAATCAATTGCGGTGCCATGGTAAGTAAATTACCAGCCATGAGTATTGCTGAGGGTATGGAATGGTTGACGCAATAGCGGCAGAAGAAAAAGCCAAGTATCAAAAAATGTGGGGTTGCGAGAGCTATCGCGAAAGATCACCTGGCATGCGCCATTTGACCGACGCGCTGGCGCGTTTAAAGCCGATGCCTGGTGCTAGTGTTGTCGATCTGGGTTGTGGTACGGGGCGTGTTTCTGCGGCCCTGCAGGGCATGGGGTTTAATGTGACTGCTGTTGATATTGCGCATAATGCCTGCAGCGAATTTGACGGCCGCTTTGTTGCGTCTTGCTTGTGGGAGCTGCCGGTTGATCTAGGCCGTTTTGAATACGGATTTTGTGCCGATGTGCTTGAGCATGTGCCGACAGATCGCATACCGCTAACCCTGCAAAAGATTAGTGAGCATGTCGAGCTAGTGTATTTTCAGATCGCTAATTTTGTATGCCATGAGGGTGACAAGATTGGTGAGCATCTGCATCTCACTGTCAAGCCGCTAGCGTGGTGGGCGGAAGAACTGCAGCAATACTTTAACGTTATAGAGGCGGTGGCTAATCCTAAGCACCATGTGTTTGTATGCAAATCGCTTGCGTTTTAAAGCAGGGGCCAGAATACGGCCCTGAGCATGTGGCGGCTTTGGCTGACACCATACTCGCCTATAACGATCTACCCATTGTGTGTTTGAGCGATGTCGACATTGATCATGTTCGTGTGACGCGTATTCCGTTGGAGCATGGCTGGGAAGGGTGGTGGAGCAAATTAGAACTGTTCAAGCAGTGCGATTCACCAACGCTGTACCTAGACCTTGATACCGTGGTTGTTGGCAAGTTGCCAGAAATCGGCACGCGCTTTTCTATGCTCCGCGATGTTTATCGCCAAGGTGATTTTGGCAGCGGCGTTATGTCGTGGCAAAGCGCGCCGCGCCATGTGTACGACACCTTTGCCAAGCGGCCGCACTATTTTATGCGTCGGTATCGCACGCGCAATATGTGGGGCGATCAGGCATTTATCCGCGACCACCTAGGGCTGCGGCCGTCAGTATTTGGCGCTGAGTACAGATCTTACAAAGTACATTGTAAGCAGCAAGTGCCAGCCGGTACCCGCTGCGTTTATTTCCATGGCAAACCGCGTCCTTGGCAAGTTGAGCTAAATTATGCTGATTGAATTACAAGACATAAAGCGTCACCTACGCATAGCGGATCTGGACGCTGATTCTGAGCTAGACCCTTATTTAGAGGGCTTGCTAGATGCCGCCGTGGACTACGCCAGCAACTACCTTGGTCGGCCTATTCCGTGGGTTGGCGAGGCCGACAGCAGCAGTGAGGAATCCTCATCAGAGATATTTCCCAAGTCGGTGCGCCAAGCAATTTTAATATTAATTTCTGAGTT
Organism: Zhongshania guokunii; assembly: GCF_040892635.1. NCBI lineage: Bacteria > Pseudomonadati > Pseudomonadota > Gammaproteobacteria > Cellvibrionales > Spongiibacteraceae > Zhongshania > Zhongshania guokunii. The sequence continues at coordinate 48,609 of NZ_JBFRYA010000007.1, forward strand.
TGATCAAAACCGCGAACAGTTTGTTGTCGGCGCCTCTATAGCCGAGCTACCAACGGTGTCGCGTTTGTTGCACTTTTATCGCGTGGGGTTGGGTATATGAGATTGGGCCCGCTTCGGCATCGATTATTTTTACTTGAACAAGGTAGAGATTCCGGCGGCAATATCAATGGTGTTTGGTCTGAGGTGGTCAAGCCAAAGATATGGGCTGAAAAGCTCACTGAATCATCAGGTACGCGCAAGGCGGCGGCTGGTGAGTTTGGTTATGACACGGTGACTTACCGCATGCGTTACCGATCTGACCTAGATAGAACAAAAGCGCTTAGGAGTTTTGAAGGTCGCGTAATGACGATTGTGGGTATTGAAAATGTGCGCGACCTGAATCAGCAGCTATTGGTGACCGTCCGTGACCGGCAAGCAAACTGAGGGCTTTGATGAGCTCGATAAAATGTTTAAGGAGTTGGGTGCAGCTGCGAGCGGTAAAGCTCTGCGTCAATCTGTTACGTTTGCGGTTACGCCTATTGTTAAAGAGGCGCGTGCTAATGCGCCACAAGGTGACGATGCGCACAGAACGTATAAAGGGCGTCTTGTTGGCCCCGGCTTTTTGAGTCGCAATATAGGTAAAAAGTCTTTTCTTAGTAAGTCTAAAAACTTTGCTAGTGCATCGGTTCGGCCGGCTGGTGAGGCGTGGTATGGCGCTCTGTTTTCTAGTGCTGTTTCAAAGCCATTAAAGACCAAAAACGGATCGCGTAGTTTTCCGACGGATGACTTTCTGGCGGATGCATTCGACTCTAAAAAAGATGAAGCGATCAATCGGTTCTATGACGCCATAGGTAAGTATTTAGATAAAGCGCTGCAAAAGACGAGGAAGAAATGACAATCGAAAATGCGGTTCGCGCTTACATCATCGCGCAATTACCTGGCACCACGGTTGTCCGTACGTCGGCAGATCCTTCGCTGGCCTTGCCCTTTGTTTTGCTAACCACCGATGACGATGAAGAGACGCGCACTACCGGCGTTACCCTTAATTCAAAGCAGTTAGAGCTAACCGTTGATTGCTGGGCGGCTACACCTGCATCCGCGGCTGAATTGGCCGACCAAATTAAATCTGTATTCAGAGATTACGTGGGCAACTTTGGCGGTTATCAAATTATGTTCTCTCGTTTTTTTAACAGCTTCGACTCGCGTGATGGCGAGGCGGCGCAATTTGCCCGGAGTTTTACGCTCCTTCTTACCTACCAAGAGGTTTAAACAATGGAATTTGCACAAGGTTATACATTTAAAGTGGGTGACGGTGAGGAGCCGGAAGTATTTACGGCCATGGCGCTAATGGAGGTGCCGGATCTAGATGGTTCTGAGGCGGCGCAAATTGCCGATCGCACTACCGCTGACACCGGCAACACCAAAAAGTATCGTCTTGGCTTTGAAGATGGTGAAACCATCGCGTTAAAAGTGAAGAAGGACTACGAGGATGCGGCACAGGATCTGCTGCGTGCAGCGCACCGTGCTAAAACGCCGATTAACTGCCAGCACGTTCTTACCGATGGCACGGTGACAGAAACCTATGAGGCGCCGTATTTGGTGGTGTCTGCGCCCACAACGGTAACCGACCCGAACGGTGACGGCGATCTTAATATGCAGACCTTCAACATCAAGCGCAATGACGACCATGATGTTACTGAGTCTTCATCGTAATGGCTTGGTGGCGACGCTGGCGGCGTAATCGCCGCCTTAAGCAAGGCTTTGTAAATCCGGTAGGGCGTACGGTCGAAGGCATTGGCGCCGTGAATGTAGTGCCAATGTCTACCCAAATGTATTTCATCGCCGGTGGCATTAGTGAGTCTGATTTTGCAGACAAGCTATCGCTGTGGGCGTGGCTCGGTTGCGAGTGCGTGGTGGAGTATTTTGGACTTACGCCGGTGCAGCTGAGTAATCGTTTGTCGCCTATTCAGTTGGTTAAGCTGGGCGCAGAGGTGATGGATGTCTCTGGGCTTACCGCTCGTGCGCAGGAGTCACTAGAAAAAAAGTCAGAACCAGCGCCCGAGACCGATTCTTCTGGCACTTAGTTGCCACCACGGGTATTGAGCCCGATGTAATTAGGCGCTGGCCATCGTCTGACTTTGCGGCAATGCAAGCCCTGTATGCCGTTGAGCCTTGGGGTGCAAACCGCGACAACGCGCACGCGGCCATGTTGGCCATGATCTATGCCAGTGCCCATACGCCGAAAGGTAAGCGCAGGCCAAGAATGTCTGACTATATGCTCACCACAAAAACGACTGTGGACGGCGGCAAGAAGTTGACTGATCTCCGAAATTATCTTAAATCCACGGTGAAGAAGAATGTCTGACGAGCTCCGTAAAGTACTCGTAAGGATGGAGGCCGAAACGGCTCGCTATCAGCGTGATTTAGATAAGTCGCGCAAGGAAACCAGCAGGTGGCGTAAGCAAGCTGAGCGCGATGTTAGCGATGTTGGCAAGGTCTTTCGCAACTTAGCAGCTGCAGCGGGTATTGCCCTGCTTACCAAAAAAGTCATTGATGCGACTGCGGCCCAAGAGGCAGCGGTTAAACAGCTTGAGCAGGGTTGGAAGTCGACCGGCGGCACCGTAGGATTAACGGTTGCTGAAATGACTAGGCATGCTGCAGACCTGCAAAAAGTAAGCTTGTTTGGTGACGAGCAAATCATTGATGCGCAAGCCAAGCTTGTTACCTTTACCAATATTGCAGGCGAGCAATTTAAAAAGGCGACGGTGGCGGCATTGGATTTGTCTAGCCGCATGGGTACCGATTTAAACAGTTCAGTGTTGCAAATTGGTAAGGCGTTAAATGATCCGGTGGCGGGCTTAACTGCGCTTACGCGATCTGGTATCCAGTTTAGCGATGCGCAAAAAGACGTTATTAAATCGCTGGTAGAAACAGGCGAAAAAGCCAAAGCCCAAGAGATTATTTTGGCCGAACTAGAAACCCAGTTTGGCGGCAGTGCTGCGGCAGCGCGCGATACCTTTGGCGGCGCTATTAAAGGTTTGTCTAACGCGTTTGCCGATCTTTTTGAAGCGGGTGATGGCTTAGACGATACAAAGGAAAGTATTGAGGGGTTGACTGCAATACTGCAAGACCCAGAAACAGTAGCGGTTGCTAATGCGCTAGCATCTGCATTAATAAAAGGGTTTGCAAAAGCCGGCGAAATGATTGCTGGTGCTGTGAAAATGGCCAAGTGGGCTGGCGAAGAAATTGCCGCACTGGTGCATGGGCCTGCAATGGATGACGTTAATCGAATTCAGCAGCAAGTTGATAAACAGCAGCAGAAAATTGATCAGTGGCGTGCGCGAGTGGAAAATAGTGGTGGCGTTGGCGCTGCCTTTGAGCTCAAAAAAGCTCAAGAAGAAATGGATGTATTGAATCAAAAGCTGAAGGTCGCCAATGATTTGGTTGGCTCGTATAAGAATGATGCTCCTGTAATGCCGTCTACTGAGGTTGGTGGTTCTGGCGTTGCAAAGAAAAATCCAGAAGTGGCAATGGGGATTTCATCTGATCTGCAAGGGCTTATCGATAAGCAGCGTGACTATTATGCCCAGATTCATGAAGAGGCGTTGCGCGCTGACGGCATGGATGTGGAGCTTGAGAATCTTCGCTTTGAGCGCCAAAAGACAAGGCTGGAAGAAGAATACGAATTGTTGCGCAGCAAAGGCGCGGTTACTCAGCAGATAACTAACGAACAAAATCAGGCGCTATACGAAGCCGAGCGTGCGCACCAGCTTAATTTAGCAGACATAGAAGATGAGAAAACCAAAAAATTAGAAGAAGAGGCGTTAAAGCGCAAGGATTTTCAGCAGCAAACGGCTCAAATGATATTGGGTTTTACCGCGCAGCAATTGTCGATTACTACAGATATGCTGGCTCAGTCTGGTAAAGAGAATTCAGCTTTATATAAGGCGCTATTTTTAGTTCAGAAAGCGGCTGCGATACCGTCGATGATAGTGTCTACAGAGCAGGCGGCAACAGGCGCCCTTGCGGCATTCCCTGGGCCTGTTGGCTTGGCCCTATCTGCTGCTACAAGGGCTTTAGGTTATGCCTCGGTTGGTATTGTTGCCGGGCAGGCCGTTGCTGGTATCGCTCACGGCGGTTTAGATTATGTACCGTCTGAGTCCACGTATTTACTCGACAAGGGTGAGCGTGTTTTAAGCCCGTCCCAAAACTCCGATCTAACACGATTTCTTGATCAGCGTGGTTCTGCGGTTAGCGGTGGCGAGAGTGTTGCCGGTGGCGCTCCGGTAAGTATATTTATAAATGGTGTGGCTTCTCAGCCAGATCGCGATGAAGTGGACGGTAATATTCGCCGCGTCATTCTTAATGAAGTATCTAGCAAGTCAACCAAAACCATGCGCGCCCTGCAAAGCCAAACCAATGTTAAGCCAAAGGGTAATTATTAATGTCTGATGCATTGGAAATGGCATTTGCCAGCGCGACGCAAACGCCGGTGCTCACGGTTATTTTGCGATCTGCCGGTTTGGCAGATGGTGCTATAGCGTTTGTGCAGGGCTACTACGACATTGAAGCCACGCTTGAAGACGGCATAACTCAGGTGTTATTCGAGGCCAGCGGCGCGGCTATCGACTGGCCCAAGGCGGGCGTAGAGGGTGCAGAAGATTTAAATATAAAACTAGAAAACGTAAGCCAGCGTGCGCGGCGTGAGATTAAAGCCGCTAAGCAGCACTACAGAGCCACAGGTGAAAGCGTACAAATTGAATTGCGCCAATATTTGCCTAGCGATTATTCCGCGCCAGCGGGCGGCATCTATAAAGCCTTGGTGACTGATACCACGGTTGATCGTAACGTGGCCAGCATTAAGGGCTCGTTTCATTTAATGATTGATATTACCTACCCTAAAAAGCGCTATTACTCGCGAGAATATTTGGGTCTTAAGTATGTCTGATCCGCTGCGCCGTTTTAGATTGTGGCAGTACCGCGATCCGGGTCGTAACTGTTCTGATTTTGTCGCAGAGTTTTTGGCGGCGCTTACGCCGTTAACAGCTGATGATTATCCGGTGGGTGTTGTCACTGCCGACAATACGCTGGCTAAGGCCAAGGCGCATAACCGCGTAGTAACCTTGTTTGCACCGACTAAGCCGCGCGACTTTGCGCTGGCGTGTCAGTACGTGGGCAAGGTGTTTGTGCATGTGGGCGTGGTTTACGGCGGCATGGTGTGGCACACCAGTGGCAACACCGGAACTGTAGTAGAAAGTATTGAGCACTTCAAACGGCGAGGCCAGCAATGCGCTGGCGGTACGCAATTCTGGATACATAAGAAGCTAATTTAATGGCGCAACTCATTATATACGACCAGCTTGGTAACTCGCTGGGCAGGCGTTCTGTTGTCGGCGAAACGCTAAAGTCATGGCTGCAATCGAATGTGCCAAGTTACGTAGACTTGCCGGCGCCGCCTTATTCCGCAGAGTTAAATAGTCAGCCTTGGCCCTACGCGGAGCATGGCGTTTATGTGCTGCAAGACGGCGATGTAGTGGCGCTAACAATACGGGCGCGTTATGCCGCGCTGCCTTATATTTATTACGGTTTTATTGCATTGGCGGTTGGTTACTCGCTTTATGTAGTGAGTAATCTTGAGGGCTATCAAGACAACACGCCGGCGGGTGCGAGCAGCTACAACCTAAGCGTGCGGGCAAACCGCGCGCGGGTGAATGGAATTATTCCACACATAGCTGGTAGCTTTCCGCGCTTCCCCGATTTATTGAGCGGTATTCGGCGCGCTTTTGTTGACGGTAAAGAAGTGCTCTACCTCATGTACAGCTTGGGGGTGGGTCGCTATAACACCGTCGCGGAGCATGTCTATATCAGCGAGACGCCGATAAGCCAATACAGTGATGATGCTGTGCTGGGTTTTTACGCGCCCAATGCAGATTTAAGCGCAGACGATGCCGCTCAAAATTGGTTTACCAGTAAAGAGATTGGCGGTAGTCGCGGGACTGCGGGCTTAGATCTTAAATACCCAGCGGAAGACCCAGCGTATTTGTACGACTTTGTTGATGCTGAAATATTTCAAACTGAGGAAGGCGCGGCATCTAGTGCAGATTTTGACGTAGACGATGTGATTTATGCCGGCTCTGGTCCTGAGGCTGTTATAGGCTATTACCTAATAACGGCAATAGATCCAAGCATACCTTACGGCATTACTGTTGAAAGGCTGTTGTCTTCAAGCCCGTCTGATATTGATCCTGACTGGGTGGGTTTTGGTAGTGAGGGTTATTTTGATGTAGATGCGTCGATAGCGTTGGTGCCTAGCGTCGATGCGGGGCCGTGGTCAAACTGGTATCAAATGGCGCCAGAGGGCGAGGCCGTTTATGCGGTAGAAGTAGATTATGAATATCCGCGTGGCTTGTGGGGTGTGTCTGGTAGTGGTAGCAAAATTACTACTCTGTCGATGTATTGGGATTTTGAATTAGAGCACGACAGCGGCACAATTTCTGAGTTGATTGTAACCACCGCTAAAGATCAGTCGCCGCTGCGCTACACCTACCGCGATGATTTTGGTTCGCCGGTATATAACCCGAAAATACGTTTCCGTCGTCGTAACCGAGAAATAGACAGAAACATTGGGCAGGATCTAACTATCGTGCGCGTCAAATCGCGCCTTGAACAAAACGACAGCTATGCCGACGTAACTGCAATGACCTTGCGGCTTGTAGGCACCGACACGCTAGCAGCGAGCGGCGAGAACCAAATTAACATTCGCGGCGATAGTCGCATGCTGCCGACCTTAGCAAACCTAAAAGACCATATTGAAAACGACGCCGCGCTCGCTTATTCCGCTACTAGCAGCATAAGCCGATTTGTTGCGTGGACGCTCTACGAAATGATTGGCGATGATGCCTTAACCGCGGTTGATTGGGATCGTTTCGGTGAGCTAGAAACCCTGTGGGCGGGTCGCGGTGATGAGCTTAACGGCGAGTTCACCGACGAAACCACATTGTGGGAAGCGTTGAAAATTATGCTCGCGCCGGGCTTTGCAGAGCCGATCCCGCGCGAGGGCAAAGTCACTGCCATACGTGTTGCCGCCGGCGATGACTTTAAGCACATGTATACGCCAGACGTAATGATGAATGAGGGCTTGGTGTGGAATGAGGGCTGGTATAACGACGCTGAGCCAGACGGCATAGACGTTGAATATGTTGAGCCAGACACCGGCAAGCCGGCGGTTATTGAATGCCGCCTGCCTGGTGATTTGGGTCTTAACCCTAAGCGCCTGCAAATCATTGGCGTAACAGCCGCCACTCAAGCATGGCGCATTGGTATGCGTGAGCGCCGCCGCCTTTACTACAAGCCCGCAACACTCAATTTTGAAACCGAACTAGATGCGCTGAATAGTTTACCCGGTGACGCTATTGCCATCGCAAGTGATTTAGACGCTGAGCAATATGGCGTGGTGCGCGGCTTTGATGGCATAGACACAGTAACCACCGAGCGCCCATTAGAGTTTGGCAGCGGCACATACTACGCCGCCTTTCGCAAAAACACTGGCCGCATGTCTGACCTGTTTGAAGTTGAGGCGGGCGCCACGGCCTACGACATGGTGTTGCTTGAGCCGTCAAACCTCGACTTTGATTTTGAGCTAGATCGCAGCAAAGAACCCACGTTATTTAGCCTTGGCGAAGAAAACGAATGGGGCACCCGCGCCATCGTGCGCGAAATAAACCCCAACGGATTTGCTGACGGTAAGCCTCGCGTTGCGGTAGTAGCCGAAGAATACATAGCCGAAATTTACGCTGACGACGACAACACGCCACCGGAGATCAGTTAATGGAAACGTGGCCATCAATACTGCCAACGTGGCAGCGCGGTTACTCGTTCACACCAAACAATGGCGGCGTGCTGCGCAGCGAATCCAGCACTGGCCGCGCTCGCCAGCGCCTTGTTGCAGATGTTAGGGACGACGTATTTGATTGCAGCTTTATTCTAGAACCTCGCCAGCTCGTCATTTTTGAGCACTTTATCAACGTGCGCTGCAACAAAGTAGATTGGTTTAACGGCAGCTACCACGACGGCGAAGGCCTTAAAGATGGTGTGGTGCGCTTTGTAAATGGCACTTATCGCGTTTCGCAAATGAGCAACGCAAACCTCTACAACGTAAGCGCAAACATAGAAGTGCAAGACCGTCAGTTTGATGAATACGGCCTGCTGGCCGCCTACCTCTACCCACACACAATCGATGAATATCTGGGCAACTTAGATGATGCCTGGGACAACTGGTACACGGAGTAAATCAATGGCCACAGAATACGAAAACTCCCAGAAACTCGCGGCGGTTACCGAGGCAATGGAACAGCTTTTTATTGCCGACGAAGACACAGACGTAACGTATGACGAAACGACTAAACCGAGTATTGATAAGCGGTTTAAGCAGATCGTAGATGACTACGGCAACATTGTTGATTTGACTGCGGCAGCTGAGGCGGCAGCTGAGAGCGCGATTGGGTCTGCTGGCGCTGCGGCTGGAGTGGCTAACCAATACGACAGCACAGCTGACGCGCTGAGCAATGGCCTAAAAACGGTAGCTATTACCGGCGCAGGGTCTGGCGGCACTGATGCGACGTATGTTGTCGATGTTACTGGTTCAACCGGCAGCAACGGCAAAATATTAGTTGTTATTTCTGGCGGCGAATTAACCGAGGCGTCAATTCTTGTGCCTGGTAAGGACTACACCGGCACCGCTGTTGCTGATATTGATTCGGCGGCGGGTACCACTGGCGCGACCGTATCTATTGCAATTGCGGCGAACCGAGGTGTGGGAGAGTATTTTACTATTCCTAGCGGCGTTGCGAATGGGGCGTTGGATATTTACGTAGTAGAAACGGGGCCGGTTGCTACATTTACAGATTTGACGCTAATTGATGGGGTTGCGGTATCTGAGATAGAGGCTGTGTACGGGCGTCAGTCCGATGATAATGCGCTAGTTATAGAGAACCAATACGGGCAAAAAATAGCGATTCTTGATCAGCAGGGCAGGCTAAAATTAACTGCTTTAAGTGTTGCTGGTGTAGATATTACTGAGGGAGGCGGTGGTGAAGAAGATAGCGAATATTCCCCGCCCCTAATTTATTCTGATTTACTCGCGCTGATTAGCTACGGGCAATCATTGAGTATTGGGGCGGAGGGCTTTCCGGCAATCACAACGACTCAGCGTTTTGATAGCCTGCGCTTTAATGTTGGTATACGGCCTGAGATGGGGGGGCTGTCAGTTGAGGATTCTCACGCCACGTTGGTCGCCTTGACAGAAAATGTGAATGCAAACTATGGCGAGACTCCGTGCTCAGGTGCTGCTGAATGCGTTATTGAGCTGCTAGTCGCTGAAGATGGCCGGACATATGGAAATAAAGGTTTTAAATTCTTGGCGGCGGCAAATGGCAGAGGGGGCACAAGTATTGCGGGGCTTTCACCGGATGGTGAATATTATCAGCGTATTGTGGATTCGTTGGATTATGGGGCGCAGCGAGCTGACGAGCTGGGGCTAGCTTTCGATTTACCCGCTGTGCTTTGGACTCAGGGTGAAGCTGATGATAATGGCTCCACGACTATCGAAAGCTACCTTGCTAGCTTGTCGGCATTGCGCGCACAAATTGATATTGATGCGGCTACTTATACAGGCTTGACCTATCAGCGAGGAATGATTGGTTACCAAGTATCTTCTCACAATTACTATGATGAGCAAGATCCAAAAATCGCATTGGCGCATTTGGCTGCTCACAAGGCTAAAGATGGGTTCTTTATAGCCACACCTTCTTACATATTTGATTATGCTGTAGACGGATTGCATCTCACCGCTGAAAGTTATAAGTGGATGGGGGCGTATTACGGGTTATCTTATAAGCGCGTGTTTTTTGACCGCATAGGCTGGGAGTGCTTGCGTCCACTTAGCTGGGTAATTCAGGGCAAGTATGTCATTGCTAAGTTTGCAACTGACACCCAGCTCGTACTCGATACCACGTTGGTTTCTGCTGCTGATGATTATGGATTTGATGCCGTAGATGAGGTTGGTGATCCGCTGGCTATATCAAGCGTTTCAGTCGTGGGTAACGACAAAGTTAAATTTACGTTTGCGACCGACTTCCCTTCTGGCGGTCATATTCGAGCGGGATTTAATGGCACCCCCGGCAATTTGTCAGGCCCAGTCACGGGCGCAAGAACGAATCTGCGGGACAGCCTGGGTGATAGTATTATTTTCGACACCGCTGGCATAAATAAGCCACTGCATCGCTGGTGTGTATTTTTTGATGAGGAAATCGTATGAATCCCGTAATTAAGGTAGAGAGCGACGTTGTTGGTTCGGCGGTTGGTTTTTCTGGCCCCGTGCTTGATGGTCTTAAGGGCTTTCATTGGATCGGTGATAACTCATCGAAAACCGCCAAGGACTTTTCTGAGGTGGGTGTGGGTGTTATTAATGGGGCTCCGTCATACAGCGCTGGATACGCAACCTTTGGCCCAGCAGGCGGCTTAGATTTAGATATGATTGATACTGCGTCAATGACAATGGCGGTGGCTTTTCGAGGCGAATCAACATGGGCGGACAAGCCGGTCGTTGTCGGAGCAAGAACGGTTAACGTGCCTATGAATTTGGTCTACATAAGTAATCTCGATAAATTGATTTATCGAATCTATGATGCGGCTAATTCCTTAGTAGGCGTCACAACTAGTCCTGCATTTAGTGGGAACACTAACTGGAATATGCTTTTTGCGAGCGTTGATGACGTTGCGGGCCAGATACGACTATATATACCTGCCCAATCGATAAACCTTACGGCGTCATATACTGGCCCGCGCAAAATAATAGAAAGCAAGATCAACGCTGGTAAAGATGGCGCGGCCGCATTTGTAGGGCAAATTAAGCAAGCTCACGCTGCGGTGTGGAGTCGTGCGTTAAGCGTTGGGGAAATGGATGAGCATTACGAGTATGTGCAGGCTAAATTGAGCGCGTTGGCGAGTATCGACGTTTAGGAACAGTTGAGCCCCACACTTTCCACCACACCGACCCTATATTGCTCCAGCCTGCCGTGGCATGTTGTGCGCAGAATCAACGGCTTAGGGCTTGTGCGGTATTGCTTAGGCATGGCCGTACAGGTTCTGGAACTGCGGTTTAGTGTCATCGATGATAATAACCTGATCAGTCTCGACTCTTAGCGCGACCTCACCAGTCCATTTTTCGATTAGCGTAATGATGGTGTCGTCATTGATGCGGATGCTTTCGCCGACTTTGAGTGATATGACTAGCATGTGATCCTCCTTGATCGTTGCCAGGCTAAATATAACAATTTAGCCTGGCTTCGTCGTCTCTACCATTCTCGGGCGGCCATCTTCAGCCACCGCGTAAACTCCCAAATTAGTTAAGCAGCCCTGCACTGCCATACCCTCGGGCATATATCGCCATCTCGGCATCGCGCCGACGGACGTGCTGTATTGGTGAATATCGAACTTCACGGGCTTGGCGTTCGCCATTGCCTTCGCATCTTCAAGGTCTATAAAGCCAAGCCACTTCACGCGCTCGAAATCGCCGTCCCTAGTTAGTACGGGCAATACCTCGTGATTCGGCGCGTCGCCTTCGCGCACCGATTTGAATACGGCGTTGTATCGGTATCTGAGTTGAATCATGGCTGTACGAATATACAGCTATTTTTAATACGTGAAAATAGGGTGATATTGCTGCCGGTTTGGCAATGTGGGGAAGTGCGTTTTAGGGCTGTATTGCATATTTATCATGTGGTTATAGCTTTGTTCACGGCACTCTGGGGGTGTGGGGGTCGCAGGTTCGAATCCTGCCGTTCCGACCATATTTGAAAAAAACAGTCACTTAGGTGGCTGTTTTTTTTTACCTAAACAAAGCTGCGATGTGTTGCCGATAATTGCAGGGGGCGTTAGCACATGAGTTTGCTAGCGCCCCCTGCAATACGCTGGACTACCCAGTTGTGGGTCTTATCGCTTTTTAAGAATCAAACTGCCAATAGAATAACCGGCTCCAAACGAGCAAATTACGCCAATATCACCAGTAGTTAAATCTTCGTGGTGTTTGGCAAACGCAATAATAGATCCCGCTGAAGCAGTATTTGCATATTCGTCTAAAACAATTGGCGCTTCTTCAAGTGTCGCGTCCCGGCCTAATAAGCGCTTGCTGATTAGCAGGTTCATATTGATATTGGCTTGATGCAACCACCAGCGTTTTAATTCCGACACTTGAATGCCTTGACTCTGCAAATGACTTTCGATGTGATCGGCTGCCATTGGGCAAACTTCTTTAAATACTTTGCGGCCATTTTGGTGAAATAGCTTATCTGCTGAGTAGGGGTCTTCGTCTGTGGTCCGCGTTACGTAGCCAAAGTTGGAGCGAATGTTATTGGAGTAAGACGTGACACTTTTTGTGCTAAGCACATCGAATGCGTGGTTAGACACGCACGTTTCGCTGCTTTCGACCACAATGGCGGTCGCGACATCACCAAAGATGAAGTGTGAGTCTCTGTCCATATAATTAACTTGGGGGGAGGTGAGCTCTGGGTTGATGACGAGCACGCCCTTTGATGTTCCTGCTTTAACTGCGTCAACCGCTCTTTGTAAGCCAAAGGTGGCAGCGGAGCAGGCAACGAGCATGTCAAAGCCAAAGCCGTCGATTCCCAGCGCCGCTTGTACTTCGATGGCGATGGCCGGATATGCGCGCTGTGTGTAGGCGCAGGACACGATCACCATATCAATGTCGGCGGCGGTTTTATTTGCGGCCAGTAATGCTGCCTTGGCGGCAGAAATAGCCATTTCTGCTTGGTGGGAGACTTCATCGTCGCGGCGGGCATCTAGCAGCGGACGCATGCGATTTATGTCTAAGGTACCTTCTTTAGAATAAATATAGCGACTTTTAATGCCGGACACTTTTTCGATGAAATCGGCGCTGGAAAGCGGCTTTTCTTCAAGCTCTCCTGCGGCGATGGCATTTTGATTCTCAAGATTGAAATGTTCCGCCCAAGCGTTGTAGCTGCTCACGAGCTCTTCATTGCTAATACTATGTGTTGGAGTCCACAGGCCCACCCCGCTAATGACGACAGAGGAGTTCATTTGATTGATCCTTATGTATTTCATTTAGTGTATTGGTCAAAGTGTGACCGACATGGCGCATACAGTCCATATGTTGAAATAACAAAAGGGAAATGACATGCAAACTGGCTATGCAGGGGGTGGGTTAGTTAGATACCGAAATTAACTATCGCCCGTTGGGGTGCCCGCTATTACGTTGGTGGCTGCTTGTGGGTGACTTAGCTTACTCTACATAGCGCTGTTTTAGCAGTTCCCGTTTCTTCGCGCACAGTCCGAGCGCCTGCTCTAAATATTCGTCTGTAGAGCTGTACTGCTCATCGATGGCGGTAAATGCGGCCTGGAGAAATTCTGGGCGCGTTGATGTGAGCGTTGCAAATAAGTCCATGTCGATATTGGGGTTGTTGCGAGTGTATTTCTGGGCGAGATACTCCATTTCGCCAGCGGGAGGGTAGTATTGGGCGGTTAGTAGGTAGTCGTCCATTATTGTCTCGCGGGATACATTCAGCGCCGAAAGAACTAGGGCGGCCGCAAAACCGGTGCGATCTTTGCCGGCGGAGCAGTGAAAAAGGAATGCGCCGTCGTCATTGTCTAGCAGTAACTCGAACATATGACGATAGGTATGACTGTGGTTCAGCACGAATTCCCGATTTATTTGTTGCATCCAGGCGGACATTTGGTCTGCGCCAATACTGCTGATGTCGATAATGTTTTGGTGATTCCCAGGGCTGATACTGAGGTTGTGAATAACCGCTTTAGGCATGTTATTTAGCTTGCTAATATCCTGCTGGTATTCGCTGGGATTGCGAAAATCGCACACAACGCGGACGTCGAATTGCGCCAGAATGAGCTGATCACTATTGCTAAGGTTTGAAAGGCGACCACCTCTAAGTAGTTTTTGCCAGCGTGTAGTGCCACCATCGTCGGTTTGATATCCACCTAGGTCACGGATGTTGGGCGCGCCATTAAGGGGGAGTCGTCGAGTGTGTTGTGTGCTGTTTTGAGTGTTCATTTTACGGTGCGTCCATTGCGATTTGCATTAATTTTAGCTCCTTAGCGAAGTGGATAGCTAGACAGCTAGGCTCGAATTTACTTTTAGTTGGCCTGCTTGGTAGTTATTGCCTCTAGACTTTTAAGTGGCTACCTTTTATTCTGCGTTTCTATTACACATTCTAATAATAACGTTACGAAGATCCTCGAGAGATTAGATTACTCAAATTTTCTAGTATTAAAATATTCATTAGTGCTGCTGACATTCTCAAGAAACTGACTTGAAGGAGATATTGTGCCGGCGATTAAAACAATAAGAAGAAAAATGACTGGGTCTACACAAAACATTTACCACCGGAAATTGTCGGCGCCAAAGGGCTTTAGTATGCAGCGCATGCTGGTATTGCTAGCCATATCTTTGGCATTGGGCTTGATTGTGTTTTTGTTGTGGAAAATGCTGCGCAATCCCTTGGAAACGGGTTTACACGTTATTCGCTTAGAGCAGATTGATAGCGCGGCTAAGGCCGATATTGAGCTGAACCAACAAATTCTGCGGGCGCGATTGGCGCTGGAGTCTGGCGCTAGGGAACTTGAGCTGGCAAGAGAGCGTTTCGATGTAACCCAAAACTCTCTGCGCAGTGGCCAAGCGGGCTTAGGTGGTTTGAACGCAGATATTGATGAGGCCCTGGCGCACTACGGCGAACAAGCTTCTGAAAAATTAAGCTTGCTTAACGAGTATTCCGCGCGTTTGGCGCGCCTGGCCCAATATTTCTCAGTAATGCGGGTGGCGGGCATCTCCGTTCTTAATGTGCCGGAGGTAAATAGTTCTGAGCGGCTTCGTAAGAATATTATGGCCATGCTCCAAGGGGCGACGGCATACAGTATTCAATCAGCTCCGGATAATGCTTATCTCTTAGATGAGTTATACGCCGAGGTAAGTGCGGCAACCGAGCAGCTTGCTAGTGATGCAGCGCGAGGTGCGCTGGGACATTTGTTAGAAACGGTTACTTTATTGCGCCAGAGTCGTGATGATTTGCAAAAATTGATTAGCCAGTTCGATCAAATTGCAACGGGGCCATCCTTACAGACTCTGCAGTACACCTACGAAAATCATTTCCAAGGTCTGCAGAATACTGCAAGCCGCTACCGGCAAACCCTCGCGGTATACGCGGTGGCACTATTGCTTGCCTTTGGTTTAATTGCGGTGCGCTTGCGGTCAAGCTTCTCGGCACTCGATAGTGCCAATAATGAACTGCAGGACACCAATAGCAATCTCGAGCAGATTGTAGATAAGCGGACCCAAGCGTTAAGCAGGGCCCTTGATGATCTTAAAATGCAGCAAGGACAGCTTATCCAGTCTGAAAAAATGGCGTCGCTGGGGCAGATGGTGGCGGGTGTGGCTCACGAGATTAACACCCCCCTCGGTTATGCCAGCAGTAATGTCGAAATCATTCGTGAATCGATGCAAGGCATGGGGCAGGAGGTCGATGCTGAAAGTCTAGAGGAGTTTGATGTGCTGCTGGCCGATGTTGAATATGGCCTAAATCAAATTTCTGAATTGGTGATGAGTCTTAAAGATTTCAGCCGCGTAGATCGCTCCCAATCCCAGCTCTTCGACTTAAATGCGGGTATTGATACCGCTCTTAAAATTTGTAATAGCCAGCTTAAAGACGGTATTAACGTTGATCGCAATTTCGCAGATTTGCCCGAGATTAGCTGTGCGCCATCGCAATTGAACCAAGTGTTTCTCAATCTGATTAACAACGCCGCCCAAGCGATGGATGGTCGCGGCCTTATTCAGATTACGACTCGCCAAGTCGGTGAAAATGTTGAGGTCGCTATTCGCGATAATGGCAGTGGTATGGATCAGGATACCCAAGCCCATATTTTTGAGCCGTTCTTTACTACCAAGGCGGTAGGCAAGGGCACGGGCTTAGGTTTGTCGATTGTGTTCCGCATTATTGAAGATCACGGCGGCACTATCACCGTTGAATCAGAACTTGGTATGGGCACTGAGTTTGTGGTGCGCCTTCCTATTAAAAATCTCGCTAAAGTGGCGGATGTTACGCCTGCAGATGACGTAGTTTTGCTTGGAGAATAATATGGATGACTTAGCCAATACGGAAGCGGCGGCAGCCAAGCCGCGGATCCTATTTGTTGATGACGAGCCGAGAATTCTGGTGGCATTAAAAGCATTGTTTCGTCGCGATTACGATGTGCTCACTGCGGGCTCGGGTGAGGCAGCCCTAGAGATTTTGCGCGACGGCGATGTTGATGTAGTGGTCAGCGACCAGCGCATGCCAGAAATGACAGGGGTAGAGGTGCTGCGTTCAGCGAAGAGTCTTCGGCCCCGTGCAATTCGGGTGTTGTTAACGGGCTATTCTGATCTCAGTGCCATTTTGGCAGCAATTAATGACGGCGAAATTTTTCGCTTTATCAATAAGCCCTGGTCGAATGTTGATCTTCGCCAAACCATTGCTGCTGCGGTTAAGGCGTCAAGCGTTGATCATGTTGAATTAGCCGCAGAAGAAGATCCCACCGAAAAAGTGTATGTGCCAGGCGTAGACGATATTGGCACCCTGATTCTTGATGACGACGAGGCCACCCGTAATACCTTGCAGCGGGTGTTAGGTCGCGAGCGCGCGGTGTATTCTGCGAAGAACCTCGACGAGGGGCTCGAGGTGTTAGAGAAACATAAGATTGGGGTGATTATCACCGAGCTAACTGTTGGTGGCGAACGGGTTATTGATCTACTTAGCGCCTTGCGCCAGCACCACCCGAGTTTGGTTGCGATTGTATTGACTGGCCAGTCAGATGCGGAGCAGGGGATTGATCTCATCAATCGTGGGCAAATTTATCGTTTTCTAAATAAACCAATCAGCGAAGGCTTATTGCGCGGCAGTGTGAATTTAGCAATGCGCCGTTTTGAAATACTACAAAAAAACCCCGCGCAAACCTTGCGTCTTGCTGCCGAGGCTGCGCCACCAGCCGCGAATGATAGTCGCGGGGTATTTAAGCGAATCGGGCGATTATTTGGTTTGACAGCGTAGCTGTACAGATAGTGGAGATTGCTAGTGAGTGAAATGATGGACGCGGTGGTCGCACCAAGAAAAACAGGGTTTGGGCAGTCGGCGGAGTCGGTTATAGCGATTTCGCTACTGGGTGTTTGCGCTGCTGCTGGGTTGACGGCGTGGCTGTCGCCGGGCGGCGAGCAGAGTGTTGCAATGCCATCTTCGAAGTTGGCGACGTTTGAGCTGTCCGTCGCGCAAAACGATGATGCGCTGCAGTCTGAAGAGCAAGCGGTGTTGGCGCAGTGGCAGCGGCGTTTGGACGGTGAGTTTAGCCAGCACGAGCAAAGTAAACTTCAGCAGCAACAGTTGGCAACATTGCAGGAGCAGTCTGCGGCACTAGCTATGGCGCAAGCGGCGGCAGAGGCGGCGTCTCGCGCTGCAGAGGCAGCTGAAATTCGGGCGCGAAGTGCTGAAAAGGCGCGTACGCAAGCGGTGGCAGCAGTGCAGGAAAAGGCTAAGCCACAGCAAGCTGCGGCAGCGCCTGTGTCACCGGCCGCACCTGTTAAGCGTGCGGCGAGTATCGATTGGGATAGTTGTTCGCGGCCTCAGTATCCAGATGAATCGGTGCGCTTAGGGCAGCAGGGCACGGTAACTATGGAGTTTTTGCTTGATGAGCAGGGAATTGTGCAGGACGGCCACATTGTTGAAAGCAGTGGTACCCGTCGTCTCGATTACCGAGCCTTGTCGGCTTTATCCAAGTGTCAGTTTGAGCCAGAATTACTGAATGGCGAGGCGGTTGCGGCGACAACTCAATTGCGCTTTACCTGGAAGCTTACCCGTTAATTGTTAGGCTAAGGGGCTTTCAGCTATTGTTCGTCGGTATTGTCTTGGTGTGCAGCCTCGCCTGTGGGGGCGGGGCTTGGTTTTGGCGTAGGCTCTTTGTTTTTTAGCCTATAGGCAAAGGCAATAATTTCGGCCACTGCGATATACAGCTCTCTAGGAATTTCACTGTCTAGCTCAACCTGAGCCAATAGCTGAATTAGCTGTTTATTGCGGTATATAGGTATGTCGTGTTCGGTGGCTATCATTAGTATTTGGCGGGCGAGCTCGCCTTCACCTTTGGCGCTGACCACCGGCGCTTTGTCACCATCATAATGTAGAGATACCGCTACTTCGCCTGCTTTATCACTCATGCTTGATCTTCCAGCAGGGATTGATTGCTTAGTGGTGAGTTTGCCGCATTGCTGATGCCGGTGTGAGATTGTATTTCGGTGGCGGTAATTCCCTGTTCCTCTAAGCGCAGGTTAAGCTCGTGTTGGCGAGCAGCAATAAGCTCGTGGGTCTTGCTGTGTTCGGAGTTAAAGGTGATGGCAAGCGTGCTGCCTTGCTGCTGCACGCGGGCATTTATTGGACCGAGGCCGGGTAGATCGAAGTTTAAGTTAATTAACCAGCGGCGCAGATTTTCGTCGCTTTCGTCAGACTTATGCTGCTCGTTCTCTTCAGGGTGGTCGCGGGCGGCTTGCCACTGTAATTGCATTTGCCAAACATCCACGCCATCGTCGTTGCGAACTGGTAGTTCAATTATATATTGGGCTTGCTGGGGGTCTTTTTGTTGGAGGTGCAGTAATTGATGTGACTCTAGTCTGGCAATGGCGCCGCGGGCTTCTTGCAATAGCTGTTTTAAAGCAGCCTCCTGACCAATTTTTATATCTGGTAGCTCTGCGGCAAGGCGACCTTGGGCGCGCAGCTCGCCTGGTAAGTCGCTAGGTTTCGGCATCTGGCCGTAGCTGGTGCTTAGGCTTGTAGCGGGTTTTCCGCTGTTATTGAGTAAAGCCGTTGCTAACTCCGCTCCCGCAGAAGCGGGCTTGGCGCCAGAGCTACGCGCGAGCTCGCTGTAATCTTGCAGAAGCTTTTTATGTTCGCCGGTAGTTACTGCGGGTTTTGCCGCACTGCTTAGGCGGAGGTTTTCGAGGCGTTGCGCCATTCGCAGCAAGGCACTTTTTAAATCGCCGGGTGGCGCGGTGCCCGCAGCTAATTGGTTTTCCATAAAGAAACCGCTTTGGGCAATAGCCTCTCGAAGCCCTGTAGGGTCGCTTACTTGCTGGCGCAGCGGCAAAATATCCATTATCGCTTGGCTTATAGCTTTGAGCTGTGGTGGTGCTGTGGCAGTGCTCAGCTGAGCGCTACTCGCCAACAGATGGTTGATACTCTGTTGTTGTGGAATCATGGTTTTTAACAGGGGCGTTATTGCTGCGGTGTTCGCGCCACCAAGAACCTGTAAGGTGGGTCGCTGCTGACTGTCTTTACCGGTAACTTGCAGCAGTAATTGCTCGCCGCGGCGCAGGGCGGTTTGGCTTTCGGCCATCAGTCGAAGATTGCCCGAGGCGAGCTCATAGAGGTGCTCGGCACGCTGCCCCATGACCACGGCGTTAAGTACCTTGTCAGTGGGCAGTATCGGCGCCGGTCCAGCGGGGCGATTAAACGCGGCCGGTTGGGTGGCATTGCTTGGGTTGATAATGACCATATAGGCTTCAGTGACGTTGCATGTACCCCATTATAGCGGCGTAAATCTGAAAAGCTTGAGTCTAAACTTATTTTGTATCGTGTGCGATTTACTTGTGCGCGATACAAAATACTGGTTTAATGGCTATGTCATTGGTTTTGATTACCCTAGCTAATTTAAGTTAGGCACTTCTACCTGAACCAATATTTCTATCACGGAGCCCACTATGAGCACATTTTACGATTTTGAAATACGCAGTTTGCAGGGTAAGGAGCTTGATCTATCTAGCTACAAGGGCAAGGTTGTGCTGGTAGTGAATACCGCTAGTAAATGCGGCTTAACGCCACAGTACGAAGGTTTGCAGGCCCTTTACGAAAAGTATAAAGATAGCGGCTTGGTTATATTGGGTGCGCCCTGTAATCAATTTGCCAATCAAGAGCCCGGTGATGCCGGCGCGATTGAAGGCAGTTGCTTGATGAATTACGGCGTTAGTTTTCCCATCACCGAAAAAATTGATGTTAATGGCAAAAATGCTCACCCGCTGTTTGCCTATTTGAAAAAGGCTGCGCCGGGTACTTTGAGTAATGCGGTGAAATGGAATTTCACTAAATTCCTAGTTGGTAAAGATGGTCAAGCGATAAAGCGTTTTGCGCCAACCACCAAGCCCGAAAACATAGCGGCAGATATTGAGGCAGCGCTGGCGGCATGAGTGATGTAGTGGCGGAGGGCAGGCAGGTACTACCGCAGTTGCAGTTGGATAATCAGCTGTGCTTTCCCTTGTATGCAAGCTCGCGGCTGATCACGCGCTTGTATCAAGAGCATTTGTCACCGCTGGGGCTCACGTACCCACAATACATTGTGATGATGATTTTGTGGGAGCATGCGCCGTGCTCAATAAAGGTCGTGGGTGATAGGGCTCTTCTTAATACCAATACGCTAACGCCATTGCTAAAGCGTCTGGAGCAGCAGGGCTACATTCACCGGCGGCGGGCTGAGCAGGATGAGCGAGTGGTGCTTGTTTACCTCAGCGAGGCGGGTTTAGCACTCCAGCAGCATTGCAGTGAGATACCGACAACGTTAGCGGCTAAATTGGGTGTTAATGCTGAGTCTTTGCGTAATTTGAAACAGTTGTTGGACGATATTTTGCCCGCGCTGTCTCAAAGGCTAGATGACTGACTTGCTTTTATAGTTTCGTAATAATGTGGAAATGAAAACGGGCTCATAGGAGCCCGTTTTTTATGCCGTAGTTTTAGCTTAGCTAAATGCTTTAATAATATTGCCTAGCATTTCTTTTGCATCACCAAACAGCATCCGCGTGTTCTCTTTAAAGAACAGAGGGTTGTCGATACCGGCGAAGCCAGAAGCCATAGAGCGCTTCATCACAAACACGTTGCGGGCCATGTCCACGTTAATGACTGGCATGCCGTAAATCGGGCTGCCTTCCATTTCACGCGCGGCAGGGTTAACTACATCGTTAGCACCGATAACAATCGCCACGTCGAAGGTTTCCATGCGCGGGTTAATCGCATCCATTTCCAGCAATAGGTCATAGGATACATCCGCTTCGGCAAGCAGTACGTTCATGTGGCCAGGCATGCGACCAGCAACCGGGTGGATAGCGTAAACGACTTCGGCGCCATTCTTCTCCAGCAGCTCTTGCAGTTCTTTAACCACGTGTTGAGCTTGTGCTACCGCCATACCGTAACCAGGTACAATAACAACGCTCGCTGCGGCTTCAAGTACGTAGTAGGCATCTTCTGCGGTCATCGCCTTAGCTTCGCCTTCAATCTTGGCGGCGGCGCCACCGGCAGACACAGCGCTAAATCCGCTAAACAGAACATTGCTCAGTGAACGGTTCATTGCCTTACACATGATCTGAGTGAGGATGATACCGCTGGCACCAACAAGGGCGCCGGCCACGATCAGAATAATGTTGTTAATGGCGATACCCGCCGCACAAGCCGCGAGGCCTGAGTAGCTGTTTAGCAGTGAGATAACCACGGGCATATCGGCACCGCCGATTGGAATAACCAGCATGATACCCAGCAGCAGTGACAGGCCAATTACCAAGTACAAGTAAATCGAAGTGGCTGGTCCAGTGCTTAACGTGAACATGACTGCCGACGCAAGAATTGCGAGGATCAGCATAATGTTAAACACGCGCTGACCGCCGAACACGATAGCCTTACCGGAGATGCGTTCGCTGAGCTTGCCCCAGGCAACCATACTTCCTGAGAAGGTAACGCCACCGATCAGAATCGACAATACGATGGTGATCAGTTCAAAGGTGGTTGCTTCAAAGCCATAGAGAGCAGCCCAGCCCACGAATAAGCTGGCGACACCGCCAAAACCGTTGAATAGGGCAACCATTTCCGGCATGCCGGTCATTTCTACTCTACGCGCAACCAGTGCGCCGATTGCACCGCCAACAACGATGCCAGCGACAATCCATTTGAAATCAATGATGCTTTGGTCAAGTAAGGTCACTACTACAGCGATAAACATACCGATCGCTGATACTAGGTTGCCTTTGCGCGCTGTTGCTGGAGAGCCCAGCATTTTTAAGCCAAAAATAAACAGAACGGCAGCTGCCACATAGGACAGGTTCACCAGTAATTCAATACCCATTACTTAGCGCTCCCTTTTTTCTTAAACATAGCTAGCATGCGGTCGGTAACCATATAGCCGCCGATTACATTGATAGTCGCCATCGCAACAGCGATAGTGCCAAGAATGGTGGCAAGGCCAGAATGCTCAGCGCCGGCTGAGGTCAATGCGCCAACTAAGGTAATACCCGAGATCGCGTTAGAGCCCGACATTAGCGGTGTGTGCAAGGTTGCGGGTACTTTATTGATCAGCTCAAAGCCTAAAAATATTGACAGCATTAAGATGAAAGCAAGATAAACTGCTATTTCCATCATCTACTCCTAGTTAATCAGTTTTTGAATGGTTTCGTTGACGATCTCGCCGCCGTGGGTAATCACACAGCCCTGCAGAATATCGTTTTCCATGTCGATAACCATTTTCTTGTCATCGCCGTTCCAGCCTTCATCAACCAGATTAAACAGGTTGGATGAGTACATTTGGCTGGCGTCGCGGCTGACGAAATTGGACCAGTTGCCGTCGCCGATAATCGTTACGCCGTCGACAACAACGGTTTCACCGGCTACTGAGCCTTCAACGTTGCCGCCGCTCTCGGCTGCCATGTCGACAATTACTGAGCCTGGCTTCATGCCTTTAATCATGTCGCTGGTGACCAGTACTGGGGGTTTGCGGCCGAATAGCTGCGCCGTGGTGATCACGATGTCAGATTCTGCAATTTGCTTTTTCTGGCCTTCGAGCTGAAGCTTTAGCTGCTCGTCAGTCAGTGCAAGAGCGTAGCCATCTTTGGTCTGGCCGGTTTCGCCGAGATCAATCTCGAGGAACTTGCCACCCAGTGAGCGCACTTGCTCCGCAACGACGGAGCGGGTATCAAAGGCGACAACCTTAGCGCCGAGACGCTTGGCGGTTGCAATCGCTTGCAGGCCCGCTACACCGGCGCCGATGATGAACACCGTAGACGGCTTTAAGGTGCCGGCAGGGGTCATCATCATGGGCAGAATGCGGGGCAGTCTGGTGGTCGCTAGCAATACCATCACATAGCCAGCCAAGCTTGCCTGTGAGCTTAGAGCATCCATTTTTTGAGAGCGAGTAGAGCGTGGAATCATTTCCATGCTGATCGCGCTCACACCTTGATCGCGGAAAGCTTTGATCAGTGAGTGCTCGTTAAATGGGTCTAAATAGCTAATATGGATGCAGCCGGCTTTCATTTGGCTGATTTCATCTATACTCGGTTTACTGATCCGCAGAATAATTTCTGCAGAGGCGAGGATAGCGTTGCGATCGCTGCTAACAGTAGCGCCAGCATCAATGTATTCCTGATCACTGAAGCCGCTACCCAAGCCCAAGCCTGCTTCGATTTGCATCGTGGCGCCGGCTCTAATGAGCTTTTTGGCATCTGTCGGAATAATCGCTACGCGGTTTTCGCCGCTCGCGAGTTCTTTTGGGATTCCTATGAGCATCTTTGTAGATCCATTGTGGTTAACAATTTTGTTATGGGATAAAACGGCCTAGGATATTACAACTGGCCTCAATAAGCGATAAAAGTGTGCGTTACCTAAGGTGGGTAGATACTAGTAATTCGCTCATAAATTAAGGTGATAGCGCCATTTGTGGCGATGATGACGGGGTTGAGGTTAAGCTGAAACCGGTGCATTACTGAGCCGGTTTTTTACTAGAATGGCTATATTTTAGCAAGGCTAGAGTCAGTGTAGCGTTGTTTAGGGGGTTCTACTGATGGTGGCAGTGCGTAGTGAACCGTTAGACTCTTCAATAGTGTCTTAAAGCTTCTTTTATTTTTCTAGTACTGACGAGTGCGCCAGGATGGTCGAAAAATCCCCATATAACTATGTAAATCGTCGATGGTTTGCTAATGTTTAAGCGCTACCACACTGCGCTTGTAGCGACTATCGTGCTCTATTTTGTGGCCGGTAAACTCGCCTTGTTACTGGCTATTCCACCTGGTTATGCAACGGCAATTTGGCCCGCAGCAGGTATTGCCTTAGCGCTGATACTGTTAAACGGCTATAGGCTGTGGCCTGGGGTATTGCTCGGTTCAATATTGGTAAATTTGGATCTGGCTGGACTCCGTGGGCTGGCCTTTGGTGAAGCGTTTTTCGCGTTATTACTCCCTTTTGCTATTGGTTTGGGTTCCAGTGT
The DNA here is from genome assembly GCF_040892635.1 of Zhongshania guokunii. Lineage (NCBI taxonomy): Bacteria > Pseudomonadati > Pseudomonadota > Gammaproteobacteria > Cellvibrionales > Spongiibacteraceae > Zhongshania > Zhongshania guokunii. The sequence continues at coordinate 72,942 of NZ_JBFRYA010000007.1, forward strand.
GCAGGCTTTGGCGGGAGCGTGGTTGTTGCGCCGCTATGTGGGTTACCCACTCGCCCTTGATGATACCCGTTCAGTGTGGCGATTCATTGTTTTTGTTTGCGGTGTAAGTTGCCTGGTTGGCGCTAGCGTAGGGGCGAGCGCTCTGTGGCTGGCTGGTAAATTACCTGCTGAGAATTTTTTGTTTAATTGGTTTACGTGGTGGGTGGGCGACGGCTTAGGGGTGATGATCTTCGCCACTCTAATATTTGTGTTTTTCGCGGAACCTCGTGAAGTTTGGCGGAGCCGCCAAAAGATTCTGTCGGTTGTTTTAATTGGAGCGTCATGCGTTATTGTGGCGATCTATGTCGCTGCGAGTCGCTGGGAATTAAATCGTCAGCAGTCCGATTTTGAAAGTCGCGCTGAGCAGGTATTTCAGCACAGCCAGTCGATGATAAGTGCTCATTTGGCAACCCTATACTCGGTGCAAGCTTTTTTTGATGCTTCGACCGAGGTTACCCAGCAAGATTTTAAACTTTTCTCGCAAGGACTATTGGCTAGGAATGCGGGTTTTCAAGCTATAGCTTGGAATGCGCGGGTTGCTGGCAGTGATCGGCAGGCCTTGGAGGCTAAACTCAGCGCGGATCTACAGGCGGCGGTGTATGTGACTCGGCGCGATCAGAACGGTGTATTGGTTCTGCAAAACCCCAAAGATGAGTATGTGGTTATTCGCTACATTGAGCCGTTAGCTAAAAATGTCGCCGCGTTGGGCTATGATATTTCGTCTGCAGAGCGCCCGCGCAAGGCATTGTTGCGCGCTGCAGCTACGGGCGAGCCGGCAGTGACAGACCCTATTCGTTTGGTGCAGGAGAGTGCAAACCAGAAAGGCGTCGTTATTTATTTACCTGTGCTTGGTCACGTCAGTGATCAAAAACGCATTTTGGCTGGCTATGTTTCGGGTGTGTTTCGGGTGGATGACTTAATGGGCTTTTTGTTGTCGCCCCAGAGTTTAGACGGTGTTTTGGTATCGGTTGCTGACGCAAATGGCACGACCTTATACCGCAGTGCTGATGCGAGTGGTCGCGGCGCGACAGGGGCTTCGTTATTTCAGTACCACAAAGTACTGCAGGTGGCTGATCAGCAATGGCAATTTCAGGTGGAAGCCAGTCAGGCATTTTTAGTGGGAACGCGCTCGATAGTGGCTTGGGGGCTGCTGGCGGCGGGTTTATTGTTTACAGGTCTATTAGGTATGTCGTTTTTAGTGCTTACTGGCCAGAAGCATCGCTCAGAAGTGGCCAGCGAAGAGCTTAAGGTCATGCTGGAGTGTTTGCAGGAGACTCAGGATCACTTGGTCGAAGCCGAGAAAATGGCCTCACTCGGTGGTTTGGTTGCGGGTTTTGCCCATGAGTTAAATACACCGCTTGGTATTGCCATCACTGCCGAGTCGACCTTGCAGGCTGATTTGCGGCGCTTAGATGAAATGTTTGCGGATTCCGATGATTTGCGGCCCTTGTTGCAGCGTTTGCAGGAAGCATCACGAATCGTATTGGCAAATATTCAGCGTGCCGGTGGCTTGATTAGCAGCTTTAAACAAGTTTCTGTTGATCAGGCTACCGCTGAAACCCGCGACATAAATTTGCATGAATACCTTAGTGATGTGCTTACGCATTTGTCGCCAAGTTATCGACGCAGTGGTCATGAAGTTGTGTTGGAGTGCCCTAAAGGGGTTGGTCTGCGCACTGTGCCAGGCGGTTTGGCGCAGGTTGTTATTAATTTATTAAATAATAGTTTGATTCACGCTTTTCCTGAGGGGGAGAGCGGGCGTATTACCTTGACTGTCACCAAGCGCGATTCAGAGATAGTATTGTTGTTTAGTGATAATGGCGTGGGTATCCCAGCAGATGCGGTTAATAAAGTTTTTGAGCCGTTCTTTACCACTCGGCGAGGCGGCGGCGGCACCGGCTTAGGTTTGCACTTGGTCTATAATATTGTTCGGCAGCAGCTACAAGGCCAAATTAAGGTGAGTAGTGTGCTTGGCAGCGGTGCGGCATTTGAAATATTGCTACCTTTGGCAATTAATAAATTTGTTGTGTCAGATGGGCGCGCTTAGTTTTTGTTAAGACTGCTTTTAGTTGCGGAGCCCGCTAAGTAGTAAATCCATTGATGCGGCGACATCTTGGGGCTTAAGGCCGGGCGCGGGGATGCTGAGATGATGGTGAAAAAGCCCGATGATGTGGGCGCGAATATGATTGGCGATACAGGCTGCTGACAGTTCTGGTTTCACCAGTCCGGCTTGCTGAGCGTTATCAATAAATTGGCTAATGCGACTGACTGCTATGTTGCGATCGTTATTGATTCGAGTTTTTAATGACTCGGCTTCCTCGCTCAGGGCGTAACGCAGTATAAATCGGGTGATTTGGGCCGAGGCGGGGATGTCGTAGACACGAGTAAATGCGTCGACAACGACTTTTTTTAATGTTTCTAAGGATAGCTCTTCGTTGTCGGTGCTGTTTAGCGCCATCATCGCCGCTTCAGTCGGTGCGCTCACACTGTCGATCATCGCGGTAATTAGAGCTTCTTTGTCACAAAAATGCCAGTAAATCGCGCCGCGAGTTACTCCTGCGGCAGTGGCGATGTCGCTTAAACGGGTGCGGTTAATGCCCTGTTTGGCAAATTGGTCTGCTGCGGCTTCTAGAATACGGCAGCGGGTTATCTCAGCGTCGGCTTTTGAACGTCTCATAATGGCGTGGTGTCGTCATCGTTTATTTATTTCAATTCACACACTTTACATACATGCAGGTATGTATGTAAAGTGTGTGAATTATGCGAATTCTCCGTCAGAGGTAGCAGATGGTTCTTGGTGTGCGATTTTCTCTTCCGTTTTTTAAGTTCTTCTTCCTCGTGCCGATGTCTTTATTGGTCTTAAGTGCCTGCGATGATGCGCCGCCGGCAGCCGTCAGCAGTAATCCTGTCGCGGTCAACGTACAGCGCATGGAGGCCCATGCGGTGCCTATTGGCGGTCAGTATCCCGGTCGCGCTATGGGCTCAAAAGAAGTGCAAATTAGAGCGCGAGTAGAAGGTATTTTATTGCGCAGAACGTATACCGAAGGCCAGACCGTGAAAGCCGGCCAGCTGCTGTTTCAGATTGATGCCGCGCCTTTTCAGGTTGCGCTAAACCGCGCCAAAGCCCAGTTGGCGCAAGCCAATGCTGGCTTGGCTTCAGCCTCTCGACGCTGGGAGCGCGCCGGCGAACTGATTAAAACTAATGCTATTAGCCGCCGTGAGCGCGACGATGCTGAATCTGATTTAGATTTTGCAAAAGCGGCAGTGCAGCTCGCAAAAGCCGAAGTTGAAGCCGCGCAGATTAATTTGGATTACACCCAAGTAAGGGCGCCTATTGCTGGTATTACCAGTCGAGAGCAGCTTTCGGAGGGCAGTTTGGTTGGCCCGAGCAATAGCTTGTTGACGGAAATTACCCAGCTAGACCCTATTTTAGTCAATGTCTCGCTGCCGGATAAATTAGTGTTGAATATTCGTCGTATGGTTAGCAGCGGTGAAATTGAATTTCAGGATGGTAAGCGTGAGGTAGAAATCATCCTCGGGCCTGATGACACCTATCCTCACCTCGCGCAGGTCGACTTTACCGAAAGCGCAATCGACAAGTTGACTGGTACTGTGCAGCTGCGTGCAACAGTACCAAACCCCGATGGCTTTATTTTGCCTGGCCAGTTTTTACGCGTGCGTTTGCATGGTTTGGTTAGTTTAGATTCGATGGTAGTACCAGCGCGGGCAATTATGCAAAGTGCGCAGGGTATTTATGTGTTCCGAGTTGACAAAGATAATCACGCTGAAATTGTGAATGTAAGCTTGGGCTTGGAGTCAGAAGAGGGTGTGATCATTGAATCGGGCCTGAATGTTGGCGATTTGGTTGTTATTGACGGCGTGTCGCGGGTGCAGGCCGGTGCCTTGTTGGCGCCAACGGACGTTTCCAAGCAGCCAGCTTCTAAAGACTCGATTGCGGAGGGCGAAGCCAAGTGAGCGCCCGCTTTTTTATCGACCGCCCGGTACTGTCGATCGTTCTATCCCTAATGATTTTATTGGCTGGTGCAACCGCAATGGGGCGATTGCCTATTGCCTTGTACCCTGAGTTTTTACCGCCAGAAATTGTCGTTACTGCCAGTTACCCTGGTGCGAATGCTGAAACGATTGCCGAGACCGTCGCTGCGCCACTAGAACAGCAAATAAATGGTGTAGACGGCATGCTGTATATGTCTACCCAAGCATCTAGCTCGGGCGTGGTAAGTATCAGTGTTGTGTTTGCCACCGGTACAGACCCTGATCAGGCTGCGATTAACGTCAGTAACCGAGTGGCGGTTGCGGAGAACCGTTTACCTGAGGCGGTGAAGCGCCTCGGTATTCAGGTGAGCAAGCGATCGACCAGCATTTTGATGATTTACGCGCTGACCTCAGACAATCCCCAGTACGACGCGATTTACCTGAGTAACTACGCGCTGTTAAATATTGTCGACGAGCTGCGCCGTCTGCCCGGAATTGGTGATGCGCGGCTCTTGGGCGCCAAAGATTATTCAATGCGCATTTGGTTGCAGCCGGATCGTCTTGCTGAATTTTCCTTAACACCGGCAGATGTGGCGCGCGCGGTGAGTGAGCAAAATGCTAATTTTGCCGCAGGTAAATTTGCGGCGGAGCCAATGGTGAAAGATGCGCCATTCACCTATACCGTAACCACTCAGGGCCGCTTAGCGACGGTGGCGGAGTTTGAACACATTATTTTGCGCTCGAGTAACTCCGGTGCCACGCTGCGCCTTGGTGATGTGGCGCGGGTCGAACTGGGCGCCAAAGATTATGCTTTTCAGGGGGCATTTAATGGCCGGCCAGCGGTGCCAGTGGCCATGTATTTACAGCCTGGCGCCAATGCCCTAGAGACTGGCGCCGAGGCGCAAGCGGTAATCGCCGCCGTGCGGGCTAAGCTGCCAGAGGGGATTCATCTCGATCTCGCATTTGATACTACCGTGTTTGTAGAACATTCAATTAAAGAAGTGGTGGCGACCTTCTTTGAGGCGCTGCTACTGGTTGTGTTGGTTATGTTTTTGTTTTTGCAAAACGTGCGGGCAACCATTATTCCGTTATTAGCTATTCCGGTTTCGATCATAGGCACCTTTGCGGGGCTGTATATTGTCGGTTTTTCCATAAACCTGTTGACCTTATTTGGGCTTATTTTGGCTATCGGGATCGTGGTCGACGACGCGATTATTGTGATTGAGAACGTCGAACGCATCATGGAAGAGCAGCATGTGGATGCAAATACCGCGGTTAAGCGGGCAATGGAGGAGGTGTCGGGCCCCTTAATTGCAATTGTATTAGTGCTGTGCGCAGTGTTCCTTCCGGTTATCTTTATGGCCGGCCTAACGGGTGAGATGTATCGGCAGTTTGCAGTATCGATCTCGGTTTCGGTTATTTTGTCGGGTATTGTCGCCCTAACACTGACCCCAGCCTTGTGCTCAATGATGTTGACAACTAAAAATCACAAACCGGCTGAGCGTGGATTTTTAGGTGGCTTTAATCGCGGATTTAACGGCCTTCGCAATGGCTATGTAGCGGCGACGACGTGGGTGCTTAGCCATCGCACTTTGGGCTTGCTGATGTTTGCGGCGCTGATGGGCTTAATGGGGTTTTTGTTTCAAACGGTACCGAAAGGCTTGGTGCCAGCAGAAGACCAAGGCTATGTGATTATGGTCTACAAAACTCCGCCGGCGGCTTCGCTGTCGCGCACGGTGGCGGTAACCGATGTAATGAATCAACGTATTCTTAAGAAAGATGAAGTTAATGGGCTGATGACGTTTGCAGGCTTTGATATTTTGTCTTCGGCGCAGAAGACCAATTCTGGGGTTTCCTTCGTGATGCTTAAAGACTGGTCTGAGCGCACCGCGCCTGAGCAGAGCTCGGTGGCGGTAGCGCAGCGCTTGCCGGCTTTGGGTAAAGACTTGCTCGATGGTGTCATGTTTGCGTTTAATCCGCCGCCCATTATTGGTTTAAGCACCACGGGTGGTTTTGAGCTGTATATGCAAAATCGCGGTGACAGTGATATGGCTGTTATGGATGAGCAGTTGACGCGGTTTCTGCAAAAAGCGAATGCCCAACCGGAACTGCGTGGGGTCTACAGTACCTTCGATATAAATACCCCGCAATATCGTTTGTTTCTAGACAGGGAGAAAGCGCTGAGTCTGGGGGTGCCTATTGCGGACGTGTTCAGCACCATGCAGGCAACTTTTGGCAGTCTTTATGTAAACGACTTTACTTTGTTTGGTCGTAGTTTTCAGGTGAATTTGCAATCTGAAGAAGATTTTCGCGGTAGTCCAGACGACTTGAGTAAAGTTTTTGTGCGCTCGGTAAGCGGTAGTTTGGTGTCGTTAAGAACCTTGCTGCGAGTGGAGCGTATCGTTGGGCCCGATACTGTGAGTCGGTTTAACGGATTTCCAGCAGCGAAAGTATTAGGTAATCCCGCGCCAGGCTTTAGCTCAGGCGATGCGATTGCCGCGCTGGAGCGGGTCGCAGCGCAAGAGCTGAGTCGTAACTTTACTTTGGGGTGGGTGGGAAGCTCTTTCCAAGAAAAGGCCTCCGGCGGTTCTGGTGGGCAAGCTTTTGTCTTAGCACTGTTAATGGTTTTTCTTATTCTTGCGGCGCAATACGAGCGCTGGATGGTACCCGCTGCGGTAATATTAGCGGTGCCTTTTGCCATCTTGGGCGCGATTGCCGCAACGTGGATGCGGGGCCTAGAAAACGATATTTATTTCCAAATCGGCTTAGTGTGTTTGATTGGTTTGGCGAGTAAAAATGCGATCTTGATTGTTGAATTTGCTATGCAAAAGCAACGGCAGGGGATGTCTGTTGTTGATGCGGCTATAGACGCGATTCGCCTGCGCTTCCGTCCCATTGTAATGACCTCACTGGCCTTTACTCTGGGTTGCTTGCCTTTGGCTTTGGCCAGCGGTGCGGGGGCGGCTAGCCGAGTGTCATTGGGCACTGGTGTTATTGGTGGTATGTTGCTGGCGACCTTTGTGGCCACAGTTTTTGTACCCTTGTTCTTTGTGTTATTTGCCAGCCTTGGTGAAAAATTCAAGCGCAGTAAATAATAGTGCGTAGCTTGGATGAAAGGCGATGTTTAGTGGTTTCTAAGCGCCTTTCATTCGATCGCTAAAATCCCAATTTGATTGCGAAACTATTTTTAAATGAATCGCGTATTCATCCTTGCGTCTACTCAACAGCCAGCTGCTCAAGCTCGGTTGGCTATCACCCAAATAGCGGGCTATTAAGCTGCTTAACACTAATCCGTCTGCGTCGCTTTTTAACGTGACAATAGCCTTGCCGCGCACCCCTTTATAGGGCACCGCGTTGACAGAAACTTCGAATGCGCAGTTCGGGTTCACTTTTAATACGCGGATGATTTTTGCCGAGGCATGGCTTGCGCAAAGCAATTCGCCATCTTGGTAGATAAACCACAGGGAGCAGATCAGGGGGAAACCGTCTTTGTCGATCGCGGCCAGTCGCACGGGAATGACACTGTCATTTAAAAACTGGATGCTATCCATATGACTTCCCCTGTGGTGCGCTAAACATGGTGTTAGGGCTTTAGTAATCGTATGCCTTGACCTTCAATGCTAATACGTTTTTGCTTATAAAGCCGACCAATGGCTTGTTTAAAGATCTTTTTACTGACCCCAAATACACTGTAAATTGCCTCTGGTGGGCTTTTGTCACCCATGGCGATGAAACCGTCATTGGCCTCAAGTTGGGCAATTATTTTCGCGCTTATATCGTTGCCACCAATATTGATGGGTTGAATGCTGAGGTCGACGCGGCCGTCATCGCGTACTTTTTTAACATAGGCTGTTAGTGTTTCACCTTTGCGTAGCGGTCTTACTAAGTCGCTATCGTAGAGCAGTCCCCAGTATTCATTATCAATAACGGCTTTGAAGCCGAGCTCAGTTTTCCCGGCAACAATCACCTCGAAACGTTGGCCGCGTTCTAAGTGCGGTGCGGTGTCTTCAATAAACTCGTCAAGCTTCATCGAGGCCACAATGCGATAGCTTTTATCTAGATAAATTTTGACGAGGGCTTTTTTACCGGCGGTGATTTCACCCATATGTTCGGCGTAGGGCAGGAGTAATTCTTTGTCTAAGCCCCAGTCTAAAAATGCGCCAGTGTCATTGATCTGCGCGATTTTAAGCATGGCTACATCGCCGAGCTGCGCTAGTGGCGTCTTATTGCTAGCGATTAAACTGCCATCGCTGTGGTGATGGATAAAACCGTCAATGACATCGCCAATTTGGCAGTTTTCGGGAGCATTCTTGCGGCTCAGAAAAATTTCACCGAGACTGCCACCGTCAAGATAGAAACCGGCCTGAGATTGGCGGCTAACGGTAAGCCGGTTTACACGACCGATGTCGGGCATTGAAAACTCCTTGTGGGGCTTTGTGATTGGCTATGCAGTGAACTTAATAGAATAGCGCAGTACTAGGGGTTGCGCGACCGACTAGGGTCGGCTGCCAGTGTTGTAAAACTTAGATCAATGGTGGCCGCAGGGGCTTTACAGTCAGCGCATAAACTAGCCTGTTAGCGTACTCAGCTGGGCGTAGTTGCTGTGGGCTAGTATTTTGATTTGCGCGGAAATGGGGCTGCAAACAAGCGGTGGATTTAGCCATAAAATAGGCGTTTTTTCAAGAAAATACCGTATGTTGCGGCCCCCGGTAGGGCCTTTTAGGGCTCGTTTACGTCAAATAATTTACGCCGTACGGCCCGGCGGTATTCGCCGGGGCTGCTTGTGCAGTGGTTTTTAAACAATCGACAAAAATAGCTGCTGTCGGTATAGCCACACTGCTGGCCGATTTCCTCAACGGTAAGATTGCTGTTTTGGAGTAAATCTTGGGCTAATTCAATGCGCATTTTTTGCATATATTGCAGTGGAGGCAGGCCAGTAGCTTGGCGGAAGCGCCGGTGGAAACTGCGCTCACTAAGCCCGCTTTGGCTGGCTAAATCCCGAATGTTTTGCGGTTCTTGTAAATGCCTAGCCAACCAGTTTTGGGCGAGGGCAATAACCTCGTCCCTGTGCAAATCACTGCGATCGACCCGATAACTATTGCGGGAAAAGGGTCTGCGACTTTCTGGTGAAAACTGCTGGGCAACGCGGCGCGCCACCCACGCTCCCCAATAGCGATCGATCAAGTGAATGACAAGGTCGGCAGCGGAGTTAACACTACCCGTGCAGTAAATGTTGTCAGCTTGGGTGATCAGGTAGTCTCGCTGTAAAGCTACGTCGGGGTAGCGGCTGGCGAAATCGTCAAAATAGTGCCAGTGCGTAGTGGCAACCCGCTGCTTAAGTAGCCCCGCCTCGGCCAAAAAATAGCTGCCGTTGCCAACAGCGCAAATATCGGCGCCGCGCTGTTCGTGCTCGCGCAACCAGCGAATAACTTCGGGTCGAGTTGGGGCGCCCCGATGGGGGTGACGCCAGCGGCTGGGGATGATGATTAGGTCGTAGTGGTCATCGGTCGTTAACGCCGCGCTGGGCAGTATTTGCATGCCCCCAGAGACGCGAATGGGGGCCGGGTCGAGTCCAACAATGTGGGCTTTCATTAGGGGGGCGCGCTGATTGAGCCGCGAAACACTATTGGCGGCGGTGAGTAATTCCATTGGCAGGCTGATGCTGGTGGCGAGTGCATCGTGAAAGGCGAGCAGGGCGACTTGTTTCATGGTTGGCGTAATCAACTGGTTTATTGGCAGTAATATTCTATTTTAATTATGCTGACAGGAATAGACTGAGCACCGGTAATCTTTGCTAATAAATTAAGGAATTGGTGTGAGTAAGCTCCCAGTAGTAGTTGGTTTTGGCGGCGTTAATCCTGCGGGTCGCAGCTCCTTTCATCACGGTTATCGACGGATGGTGGTCGATGCATTGCCAGAAGTGAAAGCGGCGCGTACCTACCGCAGTTTGGCTGCTATTATGGGGCTGCCTGTGGCGCAGGCTGACGACGAAGCTCAGCGTCGCTATATCCGCGAGCACACCTTAATTCGTAAAATTGAAGGCAATATTTTTGATGTCGATCAGGTGCCATGGAATAAACGCATGGCACTGAGTGGGCAGGGCGGTGACTTGCAGTTTGTTACGCGGTCGCGAGATTTACCGGATCAGCTGCCTGCGGGGTGGCGGGTGCAAGCCTTGGGTGACGGCAATGTGTCTGTCCATATTACAGACTCCTGTAATATTCTCTTACCGACCACTAGAAAAATTGAAGTGTCATCCGCAGGTCAGTTTCCAACGGGTTTTGATCCGGCAGCGCTATATGCTTCGCGCAGCCATCCTCGTGGCTTGCAGTTGGCGATTTGCGGTGTTTCCGACGCATTGAACTCAATGGGTATAGAGTGGCAAACGGTTATGGATCGTATAAGACCGGACCAAATGGGGGTTTATGCGAGTTCAGCGATGGCTCAGCTAGACGATAATGGTTTTGGTGGTCTGCTTGGCGCCCGGGCCAATGGCGGGCGAGTAAGTTCTAAAAACCTCGCGCTGGGCTTGGCAGATATGCCCGCCGATTTTGTTAGCGCCTATGTTTTGGGCAGTGTCGGCACGAGCGGGCCGAGCTTGGGCGCCTGTGCGACCTTCTTTTACAATTTGCGTCAAGCGGTTAATGAAATCCGCAGTGGCAGTGTGCGGGTGGCGGTTGTTGGCGTAGCTGAGTCGGGTGTTGACCCCCGAATTATTGATGGTTACTACACTATGGGGGCATTGGCCTCTGACGCAGATTTACTGAAGCTGGATGCGGCCAAGGGCTTGAGCGAGCCGGACCACCGTCGAGCGAGCCGACCTTTTAGTAGTAATTGTGGCTTTACCATCTCTGAGGCCTCGCAATTTATAGTGCTGTTTGACGATGAGCTTGCTATGGAGCTCGGGGCCCAAATTCACGGCGCTGTACCAGATGTTTTTGTGAATGCAGATGGCTACAAAAAGTCCATTTCATCGCCAGGGGTTGGCAACTACCTTACGGTGGCGAAAGCCTTGGCTTCAGCGGCGGGGATCATTGGCGAAGACGCGATTAAACACCGCAGCTTTGTGCAGTCCCATGGTACTAGTACACCGCAAAATCGTGTTACTGAATCCCATATACTGAATGAAACAGCAAAAACCTTTGGTATTGAGAAGTGGCCAGTAGCTGCAATAAAAGCGTATATCGGTCATAGCATTGGCGCCTCATCAGGAGATCAACTTATTGCGAGTCTCGGCGTTTGGAATGACAATATCATTCCTGGAATTAGCACTATTGATCATATCGCCGATGATGTGCACAGCAGCAATCTACGTTTGCAAAAAGAACATATGGAGTTCGAGTCAGACAGCTTAGATGTCGCCATTTTGAATGCCAAAGGTTTTGGCGGTAATAACGCCTCGGCAACTTTATTGTCGCCGCTGTTAAGTCAGAAATTACTGCGTGGCCGACACGGTAGCAAAGCGTGGCAGGGCTACCTAGAACGTCAGGAAAGCACTCGGGCCAGCGCGGCGGCCTATGACGATAAGGCCTGTGAAACGGGCTTTAGCGCCCTGTATAAATTTGGTGAAAACGTATTGGACGGCGATGATTTGGACATGAGTCGTGACGGTATTGGTATTAAAGGTTGGGCAACAAAAGTACAGCTGACTCGCGAATCGCCCTTCTCGGCATGGCTTGAGAGCGAAAAATAAGGATAATACGGGCTGAATTCAGGGTAATTACGGATATGGACTGTGGTTCTCCTGTGGCTTACTACTAGTGCTGAAATTAGAAGGAGTGGGAGTCGCCGTCATGAGAGAGTTTGTTCGCCATCCAAGTGACATTCATATGGATGTCAAGGTACTTAGCGAGCCAGGCTCGCGCCGAGGCCACTTGCATGATGTGAGTATGGCCGGCTTGTCCTGTTTAGTTGCCCGAGAGATTAAACCCGGTAGTAAAATAGAGTTTTATGTACCATCTATTACCGAAGAGTCTAGCGGTCGCGGCACGGTAATGTGGTGCAGGCCTAAACGCGAGAAGTTTCAGCTGGGTATACAGTTTAACCCTGGTAAAGATGCCTTCCGTGCGCGGATAGTTGAGCAGCTATGCCAAATCGAACACTATCGCCGTGAAGTAGAGGAGCTGGAGGGGCGTATTCTTGACAGCGATGAGGCTGCTGAAGAGTGGATTGCTCGTTATGCCGCTGATTTTGATAGACTGTTTTCCGGCGAGTAAATGTTTTCAGTGATAATTTTTTAGCCGCTAGCAGTTCGGTTGCTCAAGACAGGGCGTCAGTTTCGTGGTTGAATATATCCCCCGCTATGTCGGGGGATTTTTTTTGCGTAAAGGAAATACACCATGAAACACGAGGCGACGGCTCGCGTAGTCATCGATCTGCCAAAGGCAGAGGCGTGGGCATTGTTAAGGGATCTCTCGCTCGCCCATAATTATGTTCCCGCGGCTGTTCGCACCGAAATCACCAGCGATAAACCAGATGGCTTAGGCGCTAGTCGCCGGATTTATCAACGCTCGGGTAAAGGTGTTGATGAAACAATAACCGAGTGGAACGAGGGCCATGGTTTTGTTATTCGCCTACATAAAGGCGAAAAAGGCGCACCGCTGCCGTTTCGACGCGCCGCATTCCGCTATCGGCTTGAAGATGCTGGTCACAGCCGCACTGCGCTAACCACTAGCCTCATTTTTGATATGCGCTGGGGTTATTTTGGGCAACTGCTATACGAACGCATTTTGCATTATGTGTTTCGCGGCATAATCAGTGATATTGCGCTGGGCATGAAACAATATTATGAATCTGGCGAAGTAGTGAATAGTCATCAATTAAAGCAATTGCGCATTGGCGCGAGGCAAGAAGTTTAATGGAAGCCCTAAGCCTACTTACAACACGAAATTCGGCAGCAAAATTGGCGGCACCAGGACCAAGCGATAGCGAATTGGCCGAGTTGTTTGCGGCGGCAAGCCGCGCGCCTGACCATGGCCGCTTGCGGCCATGGCGGTTTTTATTAATTCGCGATAATGGTTTGTCTGCACTGGGTGATTTGTTTGCGGAGGCTGCGTTGCGCCGGGAGCCGACGTTGGGCGAGCCTGAGCTTGCACGTTTTCGACAACAGCCTTTGCGTGCGCCATTAATTATTGTGGTTGTTGCCTGCCTGCAAAACCACCCAAAAATCCCGCTAATAGAACAACAGTTGTCGGCGGGTTGTGCCGCTCACGGTATGCTCCTCGCTGCTGAGGCCTTGGGCTATGCCGGTATTTGGCGCACCGGTGCCAATGCATTCGATGCCCATGTTATGGCTGGCTTGGGACTTTCGGCCAATGAAGAGGTAAGTGGTTTTCTTTATATTGGCAGTCGAGAAGGGCGCGCTAAGCCCTTACCTGAGATAGCAATGGCCGATTACGTAAAAGACTGGAGATAATAATGAATACTGTCAGCCCCCCAACCTACAGCACTTTAGCTGTGCGTTTAGAAGAACATGTCGCTTGGGTTGCCTTAAATCGGCCCGAAAAAGCCAATGCCATGAATGAGCCTATGTGGAACGAGATTCAAACCTGCTTTGAATGGTTGGATAGCGAGCCAAGTGTCCGCGCGATTGTGCTGTGCGGAGAGGGGCGGCATTTTTGCGCGGGTATCGACCTGGCCATGTTTGCTGGCTTGGGGCAGGGTGCAGAAAGCGTCGAAAAATCTCGTTTTGTGGAACAGTTTCGCAGTGTCATTCTGCGTTTGCAGGGTAATCTCACCGCGATAGAGCGCTGTCGTAAACCAGTAATAGCTGCAATACAGGGCAGTTGTGTGGGTGGTGGCGTTGATATTGTCAGTGCCTGCGATATGCGTTTTTGCTGCGAAGGCGTGAAGTTTTCAATAAAAGAAATTGATATTGGTATGGTCGCCGATGTTGGCACTTTACAGCGCTTGCCGCATATTGTGCCGCAAGGAATCGTGCGCGAACTGGCCTATACTGGTCGCAATGTATACGCCGCAGAGGCCGAGAAAATTGGTTTGGTCAATCGTGCCTATGCATCGTATGAAGAAATGATTGAAGCGGTCTCTGAGCTTGCGCAAGACATTGCTCGTAAATCGCCCTTGGCGATTCGCGGTACCAAGCAAATGCTGATTTATACTCGCGATCACAGCGTGGCAGATGCCCTTAATTACCAGGCCACCTGGAATGCGGGCATGCTCAGTTTTGAAGATGTAATGCTGGCGATCGGCGCTAGCAGTGAAGGCAAGTCAGCAGATTATAAAGATTAAACTCAGCTGTACTGCCAAGCACTAAGTAAATGGGGTTTTGATTTTACTTGGTGCACAACCTCCCTTAAGCAACATCGCGCGCGGTTTAACGCGCCGCGTTAAGGTGTTTTTATTCTATGCAAGCTCGAACTATTTTTAAAACGCCATTACTTAGTGGTTTTTTTCGGTTGGTTTTTATAGGCCTCACTCGCCTGCGCGGGTGGCGCATTATCGGTGATAAGCCAACTGATAAAAAATACGTATTAATTGCTGCGCCGCACACCAGTAATTGGGATTTTCCTACCATGATGGCAGCCTCGTTTATCTTGCGGCTTGATGTGCACTGGATGGGCAAGCATACCCTGTTTCCAGCCGGGCCGCTGGGGGCGATTATGCGCTGGTTTGGTGGTATCGGTATCGACCGTCGCAAAAGCCATAATACTGTTGAGCAGATGGTAGATAATTTTAATCAGCGTGAAGATTTGGTGGTGATCATTACGCCAGAGGGCACACGCAGCAAGGTGAATTATTGGAAGGCCGGCTTTTACCATATTGCGGTTGGCGCTGGGGTGCCGATTTATATGGCCTATGTGGATACCAAATTAAAGCATGTGGGAATGGGGCCGGCGTTTTACCCCACGGGGGATTTCGATAAAGATATTCTCGAAATCAGAGCTTTCTACGCGGATAAAAGAGGCTTTAATCCGCACAGCGATTAAGTGATTGCTGCGCCGCTGTAGGAATTGGTCTGCGTTTAGAAAATATTTAGCAATATTAAAATAAAAATCGGTTGCCGCTTAACTGTGCGGCAGACAGTTAAAAACATAATAAATGGAAAACAATATGAAAACGCTGTTTGGTTTAGCCAATTCGCTGGCTGCCGCTTTTCTTTTAATTGTCTCTTTAAGTGCGGGTGCCGAGCCCATTGGCGCAATAAACACCGAGAGCATTGTGCGTAACGACAGTGCTAACTGGCTGTCCTATGGCAAAGACTACAAAGAGCAGCGCTACAGCGAGTTAGACCAAATTAACGTTGGTAATGTGGCCAAACTGGGCTTGGCTTGGTCCTTTGATACCGATTTTAATCGTGGCTTAGAGGCAACGCCAATTGTAGTTGATGGGGTTATCTACCTGACCGGCAACTGGAGCGTGGTATATGCGCTAGATGCCAGAGATGGCCAACTATTGTGGAAATATGACCCTAAGGTGCCAAAAGAGTGGGCGAAAATGGCCTGCTGCGATGTGGTTAATCGCGGGGTTGCGGTCTATGAAGGCAAGATCATTTTCGGCACCCTTGATGCTCGCTTAATTGCTCTCGACGCCACTACGGGCAAGCCGGTTTGGGAAACCAGCACGGCAGATTTAAGCGCTTATCCCTATACCATCACCGGTGCGCCGCGAGTGGCCAAGGGCAAGGTGTTTATCGGTAATGGCGGCGCCGAATACGGCGTGCGTGGCTATGTTAGCGCCTATGACGTCGATACTGGCGCTCAGCTTTGGCGGTTTTATACGGTGCCGGCCAACCCTGCTGATGGTTTTGAAAGCGAGGCAATGGCGCGCGCGGCAGAGACATGGACCGGTAAATGGTGGGAGTACGGCGGTGGTGGCACGGTATGGGATGCTATTGTTTACGACGACGAACTAGATCAACTCTATATTGGGGTAGGTAATGGCTCGCCGTGGGATGCGAAAGTTCGCAGCCCAGAGGGTGGTGACAATCTATATCTGTCCTCAATTGTTGCGCTTAACCCCGACTCTGGCGAGTATATTTGGCACTATCAGGAAACCCCTGCAGAATCTTGGGATTACACTGCAACCCAGCACATTATGCTGGCTGACATGGCAGTTGCCGGTGAGCAGCGCAAGGTTATTTGGCACGCGCCGAAGAATGGCTTTTTCTTTGTTATCGATCGCCATACCGGTGAATTAATTTCTGCTGAGCCTTATGCAGAGGTGAACTGGGCCAGCCATTACGACTTGGCAACGGGGCGGCCGGTAGAGGCCGACAAAGCGCGCTATCGCGATGGTGCTGAAGTAATTCGACCATCGGCGCTTGGTGCTCATAACTGGCAGGCAATGGCTTATAGCCCCCAGACTGGTTTGGTTTATATTCCCGCTATTGGTAGTTTGTTTGAATACAACTCAGTGGAAGAGTATTTGCACCAGTGGGGGCAGTGGAATGTCGGCGTTTATTTAAAGCAGGGCTCGGTTGTCGATCCGATACTGGCGCAATTACTAACCCAAAAACTCGTTCAGGGAAGTCTTCTCGCGTGGGACCCTGTCAAACAGCAGGCGGCTTGGCAGGTTCCTCATAAATTGACTTGGAATGGCGGTTTGCTCGCGACCGCTGGCGGTTTGGTGTTTCAGGGCTCGGCAGAGGGCGAGGTATTGGCTTTTCGGGCTGATAATGGCGATAAAGTCTGGTCGTTTGACGCGCGCACCGGGGTGATGGCGCCGCCAGTAAGTTATGAGGTTGATGGTGAACAGTATGTAACGGTGTTAGCGGGCTGGGGTGGTACATTTGGGTTGACGGCAGGTTTAGAACGCGATGTGGCGCCGCCACCGAGCCGAGTATTGACCTTCAGGCTAAGTGCAAATGGTGTTTTGCCCGAGAACCCCCTCAAGCAATTGCACGAGCCGCCAGCACGCCTGACCTCAGAGGAAACAGTCTTGACCAAAGGCCGCGATCTTTACTACGCCTACTGTGCCGCGTGTCATGGCACCGAAGTGATTTCCAATGGCGCAATACCGGATTTGCGTCATTTGCCCACGGCATTTCACAACAGTTTCAATGCTATTGTTTTGGACGGAATGATGAGCAAGGCGGGTATGGTTGGCTTTAGCGATGTTTTAACTGAGGATGATGCCTATGCGCTGCACGCCTATATTTTAGAGCGAGCAAATGTAGATCGCGAGTTGCGGGCGCAATCGTCGTGGTGGACTACGCTAAAGACGTGGCTTTTTTCCCTGGTGGCAACGGTAATGAGTTTGCTAATGTAAAAATATTGCTTACCGAGAGGTGTTTGGTTTGGGGGCTTTTGCTTTGGGCCTCAGCTATCGGTAGTTGTAATAATGCCACTTAATCGTTTGTTTATGATGGTGCGAATATCGGCGGCTAGCTCTCGATAGAATACTCTGTTCGGGGAGTTGGGTCGCCAAACTAAAGCGTGTTTCCTAAGGATTGAAATATTGTGTAGCTCACAAACATAAAGTGCTTCTGGGTCGTGCATTTCGGAGTGTACATACAAACCTGGCAAGAAGGCGACCCCCATTCCCATTACTACCATTTGGCGCAAGGTATCCAAGCTTGTGCCTTCGTAATCTCTTTGTAGGTCGGCTCCCCAGCGCTCGCATATTTCCTGAACCTGTAAATGAAAGTGGTGTTTTTCTTCTAGTGTTAATATTTTTTCGCCTCGTAATTTGCTCGGTGTAATGCTTTTCTGCCCGGCAAGCGGATGGTTTATTGGCACCACAAATTTTAGTGGCTCAATAAATAATGGCGTCATTGCTAGTTGAGTAATTGTCAGAGGTAACGGAACGATAGCTACGTCATAGACGCCATCTAATAAATCTTTTTGCAACTCGCGGTGGGTCGCTTCGCGAACGTATAGTTTTAAACTTGCGTGGAGATCATGCAGGTCAGGTAGTATATGGGGCAGTAAATATGGGCCGACAGTGGGTGGTACACCTAAGCGATAAGTTATTTGGTGGCCGTCACTTTTGGCGGCGGCCATATCCTCAAATTCTTTCATACTTAGTAAAACTTGGCGTGCGCCGTCAAGTAAGTCTCGCCCGCTAGGGGAGAGTATGGTGCCGGCTCGGGAGCGCTCAAAGAGAGAGGTATTTATCGTGGACTCAAGAATCGCAATTTGATTTGTGAGGGCGGGTTGACTCATTCCCAGTTCTTCGGCGGCGCGTCGGTAGTTTGCGTGTTTTGCTACTGCAACAAAATAACTTAGTTGCTTTATGCTTGGTGAGCTTGTTTTTGATGCCACAATTGTGCCTATTTTCTTATAACTTAAAGATATCAGCAAATACTATACCTTATTATTAAACTATCAAAGGATAATTGAATCCATATTGATCCTAGATTGTTCATTAACGAGGAAGTACCTGTGGAAGATATTATTCAAGGTGTTGCTAAATTTCAAAATGAGGTTTATCCGGGAAAGGAGACTGCGTTTCGCAAATTAGCGAATGGGCAAAATCCGGATGTTTTGTTTATCACCTGTGCCGATTCACGGATCGACCCTGGCATGCTAACGCAAACCCAACCAGGCGATTTGTTCATCTGCCGTAATGCAGGTAATGTCGTGCCGCCCCATAGCAACCAGACTGGTGGCATGACGGCGTCAATCGAGTTCGCTGTTGCTGCTCTTGGGGTATCGCACATTGTGGTATGTGGCCACAGTGATTGTGGTGCAATGAAGGGTGCGATAGATCCCAGTGGCTTAGAAGATCTTCCGCATGTTAAGGAGTGGCTGGGCCATTGCCGTGCAGCGCGCGAGATTGTAAAAGAGCGTCACGGCCATGTTGATAAATGCCACTTAGATGAAGTGTCGAAAGAGAATGTCCTTCTGCAGTTACAGCATCTGCGCACTCATGCTGCTGTGGCAGCAAAGCTGGCGAGTGGGAAAGTTCGTCTGCATGGCTGGATTTACAATATTGCCAGTGGTGAGGTGGAGTGCTACAACGACCAGCGTCAACAGTTTGAGCTTATGGACTCGGCTTACAGCCATTTATTTGCCGAGCATGGAGTGGCGGTATGAAGTTAGCTCGCGATAACATCCGGGGCGATATTACCGGTGGTATTACCGCTGGGGTGGTGGCCCTGCCACTCGCCTTGGCGCTAGGCGTGGCGTCGGGTTTGGGGCCAATGGCGGGTATCTATGGCGCCATTGCAGTCGGCTTTTTTGCCGCCTTGTTTGGCGGTACAAATTCGCAAATCTCCGGTCCTACGGGCCCAATGGTGGTGGTGCTGGCGGGGCTGTTTGCCAGCTTGTCTGGTGACGCTGCGCTGATTTTTACCACGGTAATGTTGGCGGGAGTAATGCAGATTGTCTTTGGCTTTCTGGGTGTTGGCCAATATATCCGTCTCGTTCCCTATCCCGTAATCTCGGGGTTTATGACGGGGATTGGCGCGATAATTATTATTCTGCAGCTGGGTCCGCTATTGGGGCATGATTCCCCAGGAAATCCCTTAGGTGCTTTGGCGAAGCTGCCGAATGCGGCGATGGATATCAATTTTGCTAATCTTGCGCTCGGTTTGGGCACTTTAGCGCTGGTGTTCTTTTGGCCGGCTCGGGCGGGTAAATATTTACCTGGACCGCTAGCAGCGCTGATTGCGGGTACCTTAATTGCCTTTTTTCTTTTTGATGTGCCGGTTCTTGGCGAGATTCCGTCAGGGCTACCGAGTATTCATTGGCCGGTCTTTGAGCAAAGTAAAGCCTTGCTGATCCTCGAGGCTGCTTTTATTTTGGCAGTGCTAGGTTCAATAGACAGTTTGCTGACCTCTTTGGTGGCAGACAATATGACCCGTGAGCGCCACGACAGTAATCGAGAGCTGATTGGTCAAGGTATCGGTAATACTGTCGCAGGCTTGATCGGTGGCATTGCGGGCGCTGGTGCAACCATGCGGACGGTGGTGAATATTCGCTCTGGTGGTCGTACCCGTGTGTCGGGAATGGTTCACGCGCTACTACTTTTAGCGATTGTGCTTGGTTTGGGGCCATTAGCCTCGAATATTCCTTTGGCGGTGTTAGCGGGTATTTTGGTAAAGGTTGGTTTAGATATTATCGACTGGAGCTATATCAAGCGCGCAAATCACGGCCCGCGCTGGGATCTTGCCTTAATGCTGTTAGTGCTGTCGTTAACTGTGTTTGTAGATTTGATTACCGCGGTGGCAGCTGGTGTGGTTTTGGCGGCATTAGCATTTGTGAAACAAGTCGGTCAATTGCAGATTGCCAGCTTGAAAAATACGCCTGAGCATCTTGATTCCGATGTAGAAAAAGCGTGTTTGGCGGAGTGCGGGGATCGCGTTGCGCTCTTCGAGTTTAGCGGCCCATTAAGTTTTGGTGCTGCGGCTGATCTTGGTCATCACGTGCGGGAGCACAGTGAAGTCGGTGCAAGGGTGCTTATTCTTGATTTCTCTCGTGTTCCATTTCTCGATGTGTCTGCCGTATTGGCGGTCGAAACTATTGCTAGTGACGCTGCCAGTAGTAATAAATTTCTGTACTTAGCAGGCATGAACGCTGACGTGCAGAAGGTGCTTGCGGGTATGAACAGCGGTGTTCCTGGCGACGGTGTTTATACTACGCGCTTGCAGGCTTTGAAAGCCGCTGAAAGCCTAGTTAAGTCGAGTGAGGTGAATAACAATAGTACCGTAACTGGTGCGCTTGTTATGGAGTGAGGGGTTCTGCGGCGGGTGGATTTGTTTATTCGCCCGCGGCAGTTGAATTACTTGTTTCAAGTGGAAGTACTAAAAAGGCGGCCTCACATATGAGGCCGCCTTTTTTTATAGTGCCATTTGTGCGCGGAAGGCTACAACATCGACATTATCGGCTTCTTCGCTGCCGCCGTTTTGAATCAGTGGGCCTGACTCTACTTCGTAGGCGCGGCTGTAACCGAACAGTATGCGTAGGTTGGCGTTTAGGTACCAATTTAGATTGAGACTAACACGTTGCTGGCTGCCACCTTGGATATCGGCATCTTCAAGGTCTACTTCATCAAGTCGTAAAGCAAGCTCCCATGCGCCCCAGTGATTTTGCGATAGATCAAAATTATTGCGAGGTTTGAGCATTTTGAATTCGCCGTCTGAGCCTTTATAGTTGCGTGCTTCCCCTGTTAATGTCCAGCCAAGCTGGAGATAGTGGGCGTTAAAGCGTAAGTCAGAACCGCCGTCGCGCTGGATGTCGGCTTGCCCCAATTCGGCTTGTGCTGAGAAACGGCCGTGCATGGCGGCGAGTTCAAGCCCTGATAGTTGGATTTCCTCAAAGCCAGCAATACTGCCGGTATCACTGAGATATAGGTCAGACATATTGGTGGTTTCGTAGCGCAAGCGCGGTGTTTTACCATTGCTCAGGCTGTTATTGTCATTGGCCTTGCGTAGACCAAGGCTGGCGCCGAGGTGAAGTAATTGTCCTGACTCGTTAATGGGAGCAAAGGTTGCTCTAACCCCGAAGCCGCCGCCTTCATCGGCGCCGTTGCCACTGGCCGAAACTGCGTCGCCGTAGACGCCACCTTTGAGCGACCAGTTCTGTCCCATTGTTTTGACGTTAATACCCATCGCGCGGTCAAAATGGGGCAGGGTTAGTGCTGAGAGCAGTGAGCGCTCGTTAAACATAATGTCGTTTGAACTTTCTTCGACTTCCATGCTGACGGAGTGTTTCTGATTACCAACGGTTATTTCTAAATTGGGCGTGGCGTCATATGCAACTAGCACGTCTTTTAGGGAGACACTGTTGCCGCCCCAATCTGCTTCAATATTATAAGAAAAGTCGCGGTTGAATTTGCCTCGTAGTGCCAATCGCACCCGGCGAAGTTCGGTGCCAGAGACGGCTTGCGCTGGGTCGCCGTTACTGCGCTTTTGCAGATCATCGTTCATGTGAGTGGTGCTGTCTGCGTGAATACGTCCACCGAGATTCATGGTGAAATCGCCATTTTCTGAGGAGACCACTAAGCCTTTATTAACGACCTCAGCAGTGGATGTCGTGCTTGAGCGCTTAGTTTCTTCTGTTACTGGCTCAAACGTACCGAGCTGAATTCTGTTGGCGCCTGGCTCAGTGAAGACTTGTTTGGTTTCACGGTCGACATAAAGATTTAGTTCCCGCTGTTGCTGTTGGGGGCTTTGAATAGAGGCTTTGCCATTAACGCTAAGATCGGCTAATGCTAACTGGGCACCACTGGCTAGTAGGATGCTTGCTGGCAGTAATAGGCGCTTCATTGATGTCTCTCCGTAAAAGCAATAATAAGGTATTTGGTTGGGCTTTATAGGTGTTGATGGCGAGCGCGCGGCCGGCCGTTTTTTAGGTTGGGCTTATTGTGCGGGCAGTTTATGACAAAAATATTACAAGCACTGTAATTTGTGACGGTAATGCTTCATTGATATTGCATATATATGACGAAATAGCTTGTGTCCTAAGTTTTACTGCCCGCCAGCTGGAAAATGTCGCGCTTCTGAAATCTAGGCCGGTAAATATAATGGGGCTCGTAGATTAAAGTGGGCGGGTAAGGGGCTGCTGTGATGAGGTGCTGTCTAAGGGCTTGAAAGCGACGTTGGCTAATAGGCTTCTGTTGCGGGTACTTGGCTGGACTTACAGGTCTTTGCTGTAAAAATATAGTCGCGTGAAATCAAAATGTCGGTGGGAAAAGCTTGCTTTTTTAAGCGAGGCTTTTGGTTGGGTCATTTCCTAGCGCTATTTGTTAGGTAACAGTCTTTTAGTACCTGGGTGGTTTAAGGTTGTCCACAGTATCTGTGGATAACTTGGTGGGTAACTTGTCGATTGTGCCTTGAGAGGGCGGCTGTATCGGGGCTTTAACAAATTGTTCAAAAAATAGTCATTTTAATAAAGCCTATAATAATCAATATGTTATGTGATTTTTAGAGTATTTTAATTAACTATTAATGGCTAAGTTATGAAACTTCGACCCTCAAGCCCTATCTGTGAATAAGTGTTACGTCAAGGGCTAAGTATTGTTACGTGTTACGTATTTTCCCTTATGCTTCGTTTTTCGTTTCAACTTGCCCCTGCTTAGTGCGCAGTTGCTTGTTTAGTCGCCTCGGTATATGCATCCGCTGGTGCATGTTTCCCGGATCTCGACCTTACTTAGTGCACCCAAGCCTGGTTTGAGTTGATCCCAGATCCAGATAGCTAAATTTTCGCTAGTTGGGTTTTCGAGGCCGGGGATGTCGTTTAAGTAGTAGTGATCAAGTCGATCGTAAATCGGCTTGAATATCTGCTTGAGTTCGGAAAAGTCCATAAACCAGCCAGTGTGTGGATCAACTTCGCCAGCTATATATAGGCGCACTAAAAAGCTGTGGCCGTGTAGGCGGCCACATTTGTGGCCGGCGGGTACATTAGGGAGCAGGTGCGCTGCCTCAAAAGTGAAGTCTTTGTAAATTTCCACGGGCGGCTCCAAGGGTGGTTTCGAAATTAGTGGTGCGACTGGCATAAGGTGTTAGTGTATTGGCCGGTCGAATTTGCGCCAATGGTAATCAGCTCTGGGGGTGCTGTACAGCTTGCTTTAATTTTGCGAGCTATGGAGGGGGCTTCTTTACCGGTTTGGCTGTTTTTTCTGTATAAAAAATGAGCAAAATCAGTGTTATAGCTTTTTTTTAAAGAAAATGTAAAAAAAACGGCCAGAGCGTTTGACAGGGGGAGTGGTTACTGTAGAATGCGCCTCACTCGATCGATGAGAGGGGTGATTAGCTCAGCTGGGAGAGCATCTGCCTTACAAGCAGAGGGTCGGCGGTTCGATCCCGTCATCACCCACCATTATCGTGTAAAAGTATGCGGACCGGTAGTTCAGTTGGTTAGAATGCCGGCCTGTCACGCCGGAGGTCGCGGGTTCGAGTCCCGTCCGGTCCGCCAACTTTTTATTTAGACCTCCCCTGTTTTTTTATCTTGCCTAATTGGTGCGCTAGCATCGCATTAGGTTTGATGCTGTTTCTGGACCGGTAGTTCAGTTGGTTAGAATGCCGGCCTGTCACGCCGGAGGTCGCGGGTTCGAGTCCCGTCCGGT
The DNA here is from genome assembly GCF_040892635.1 of Zhongshania guokunii. NCBI lineage: Bacteria > Pseudomonadati > Pseudomonadota > Gammaproteobacteria > Cellvibrionales > Spongiibacteraceae > Zhongshania > Zhongshania guokunii. The sequence goes on from NZ_JBFRYA010000007.1 coordinate 96,942, forward strand.
CCGCCAACTATTCAGTTTATATCCTCCTTAGTTTGTCTCTGTTAAAGCCTTCTTAATCTACACCTTATTTTCTGCACGCATATTTAAATACAGTTTTACTATCAGCCCACCCTTAGTCTTCCTATAATGATTTGTTATAGACCGCCTTTTTTAGCGGTCACCGCGGTGAATTGCAGTTCGCTTGGGAGGTTCAATTGGGGGCGCTATCTGAAGCCATTGTTTTCTTTAACGACGGTAATGTTGTTAAAGAAATGTTTTTTGCCGAGTTTGAAGCGGTATTGGATGATGTTGTAGGCGTCCCCGACTTTGCTGGCGATGAAGTGCAGGCGGCCTTTGTTCAAATAGAAGGTAGTCTGAAAATTTTAGGCGCGGTGTTTTTTACCATTAGTTTCGATGCCAGAGGCCGAGTCGCTGGTAATTGGAATATCCCGCTACGGCATTTATTAGACCACGCTAGCCTTGGGCCAGATCTCGGTGCAGGGCCTATTCGGGTGGCTTGTCGCAGTGCGTGCCCAGTTGCGTGGTACCGCCGCCAGCTGTGGGATCCCGATATGAATAGCGGCGGCACCTTTCAAAGGATGAGTATTGCCGCCGAGCGCAATCGCCTAGGCATTATCAGTGAGCGCAGCGACAGATCTGCGCCGCAGAGTAATGTCGCCGATTTTTTTAGGCCGGCAGCCGGCAACGAGCCACTAGCGGCGCCTGTGGATCGTGCCGCTGGGAAACCCGCTCCATCGCCAAGCACGCCGCCGGCCACGGCATTTAATCGTCGTTATCGTGCCAAATTAGTGGCTTTGCGCAGTGCAGAAAAGCTGAACCTTCTTACGCAAGCGGAGGCATTTCAAAGCACCATTGATCGCCAGGCAGAGGACTTAACTCGTCAGCTCCGTGAGCGCGAGGCGCTGATTAAGGCGCAGAAAGAGCGTCTTGCCGAAATGAATCAGCAGCATAAAGAGCTGCAGAGTCTGCTCGAGGCGCAAACCCGTCTCATTAGCCAGAAAACCGATGAGATAGAAGCACTGTTAGAGCGCGGCGGTCAAGATCACAAGCAGCAGATTGCCGTGCTCCGTGCAGAGCACGCCGAGAGCCTTGAGCGCCAACTAAAAGAGCAGGCAATCAAGCTGGGTGAACCGCTGCACCGCCGCGAACGCGAGTTGTATTTGCGGGCGAAGGAAATTGTTGATTTACGTCGTGAGCTTAGTGTGTTGCGCGAGCAAAATCGCGGACTTATGTTGAGTAGTGATAATCAGCTGCTGCAGAACATGTCGGAAAAAGGCGTGGTTTTTGTGGCTTATCATCCCGGTGTTGAGCATTTGGTTATTAGCCAAGATGAGATGCCGGAGTACTTAAATAACCCACTGGCCTACGTTGCCTCGCGCTGTGAAGTGCCCGATGGGCAGTATCATGAATGGTTGGCTCACTATCGTTTGCCAATTTGCCGGCAGCGTGATCACAGCGGTCAGTATTGCGGCGAGCCAGTCACCAAGGTTATGAGGCCAATGTTGTTTAGGCCTGGTGAGAGCGATCGCTGCCATGAACACAGCGCCTCGCTGCGTTGAGCGATTTCACATCGGGTAGTTTGATCGAGCCGCTATACTGCCGCGACGGTGTGGCGGTGGATATATTGCGTCTCGATAAATTCGATGCTCTTGCGCCGGGCAATAAATGGTTTAAGTTGGCGCCTAACTTGGCGGCGGCGCAGCAAATGGGTTGTGAGACTCTAGTGAGTTTTGGTGGTGCTTATTCCAATCATCTTCACGCTTTAGCGGCGGTGGGTAAGGCCTGTGGTCTGGCAACCGTAGGCTGCGTGCGCGCCGATGAAGGTGTCGCGTTAAGCCCAACTTTACAAGATGCCGAGGCATGGGGGATGCGCTTACATTACCTGAGTCGCACGGACTACCGGCGGCGCCATGATCCGCAGTTTGTTGCTGAAATTCTGGCGCAGTATGAACAGCCTTTTCTGATACCCGAAGGTGGTGCCAATTCCTTGGGGGCTGAGGGCTGCGCTGCTATTGCCGAATTGATTCCAAATTTTGGGCGCGATTACGGCGCCGTAGTTGTTGCCTGCGGCACCGGCACAACCTTGGCCGGATTGGCGGCGAAGGTTGTCGATTCGGTTCAGTTAATCGGTATTCCCGTGCTAAAAGCGGAGGCTTATATGGCCGGTGATATCAGTAAATTGCTGACGACCATGGGCAGCGAGCGCCGAAATTGGCGCTTAGATTTTCGCTTTCACGGTGGTGCCTACGCGCGTTTATCGGATGAATTGCGCAACTATATGCTGGGCTTTGAGGCCGAGCACGGCGTCGTCCTCGATCCGGTATATACCGCCAAGATGATGTGGGGGCTGGAGCATATGCTCCAGCAGGGTGAGTTTGCAGAAGGTAGCCGCGTCTTGGCTGTTCACAGTGGTGGTTTGCAGGGGCGCCGCGGCTTTCCGAGTTTGCTCAAGGCGTCGTAGGCCAGCGGTCGGGCACCAAGAAACAGCGCTGCTCGGCGGCATTAATAATCATAATTGGTCGCTCTTGGGCGCTGTTGAGTTGCTCTTCGCTTAGTTCACTGGCCGAGGAAAAGTGGTTTTCTAGCCAGCTTGGTTTGGCAAGATAGCGCCATAGCTGGGGCTCGGTCTGATTGGCTGCAATGAATTCGCTAAGGGTTTGCCAGTGGCCGCGCTGGTGCAGTGGATTGAGGTGGGGGTTCAGAGCTTGTTGCTGGTCGCCGGTACCGAGGGGATAGAAAAGCATACCGCTAATTTGCAGTTGTTGTGCTGGTTTTTCAATATTGTATTGGCGCAGGGTGTCGCGGCCAGCGTCGGTATTGGCGAGGGGCAGCTGATGCTCGGTTAAACGCGCGAGTTTGCGGTCTAGGCGGTCGGCGCGATTGGGGCCAAACCAATGTTTGAGTGAGGCGGCTTGCTGATTTATGTTGAGGTTGAGAAAAAACTTTACGGCGAGCTCTAAGTGTATTGCTTGGCCAGTGTGGTGGCAGTAATACAGCACGTCAAACTCACCTAGGGTTGTATTGCCATCGCGCACCGGAATGTTGTGGGCGATGAGCTCTGTGGCGGGATCTTCGCGCAAAAAGAAATGCCACAGGCTTTCAAAGACGAGGCCGAGGCGCTTGCTGTGGCAGTGTTCGTGTAAATAGCGGCGCAGTGGTTGGTCGTCGTGGTCTAGGGTGTTGAGCCAATCGCGGCGCGCTGTATTTAGTGAGAGTTGGGGCGTGGTGATGTTGCGGCCGCCGCTCTGTATTGAATTTAATAGCGGTGGGCTGAAACAGCTCCACGCTAGGGCTGATACGAGTGGTGACTTAAAACTGCTGCAATCGGAAAAAATAATAGCGTGCCTCCTTGTGGGATAGGCCGAAGAGCGCTGATAGCGGCATTAGCGTTAATACGCGGTGTTTAACTTGCGATTAGGCGCGGTTGTGTCTCAAACTCCACTGCAGGGGTCATATTTGGCGCGCTTCTGTATAATAGGCGCCCCAAGATAAGCAGTAGGTATTATGGAACAGTTTCGCAATATAGGTGTGATAGGGCGGGAAGGCAATGGCGTGGCGGATACCCTGCGTCGCTTACTCGACTTTCTGTTGCTCCGAGAACTCAGCGTTGTGCTCGATGAAGCGGTTTCTGAATTATTGCCTGGGCATGATTTGCGGGTGAGCTCGCGGCGAATGATCGGCGAAGTTTGCGACCTGATTATTGTGGTTGGGGGCGATGGCAGCTTGCTTGGGGCTGCCCGTACACTGGCGCGTCACAATGCGCCGGTATTGGGTGTAAACCGTGGCCGGCTCGGTTTTTTGACCGATATCTCTCCAGACGAAATAGAGCTTCAAGTCGGCGCGGTATTGGACGGACACTACCGTCTTGAAAAGCGTTTCTTGCTTGATGTTGAAGTGATTCGCGACGGTCAGCCTGTGGGCAAGGGCGATGCACTCAATGATGTCGTGCTTAACTCGGGCACATCGGGCCATATGATGGAGTTTGAACTCTATGTTGATGGCGAGTTTGTTTATCGCCAGCGTTCTGACGGCTTAATTATTGCCACGCCGACGGGTTCCACCGCGTATTCCTTATCGGCCGGTGGGCCAATAATGCATCCGCGCTTAGATGCCATCGTTATCGTGCCCATGTTTCCCCATACCTTAAGTAGCCGGCCGATTGTGATTGACGGCAAAAGTGAAATTAAAATGGTGGTGGGCAAAAACAATGTTGTGCAGCCGCCGGTGACCTGCGATGGCCAATTGCGTATTACCTCGCAGCCGGGCGACAGTATTTACGTGCGTAAAAAACCCCATAAAATGCGTTTGGTACACCCTCTAGACCACAGCTTTTACGCCAGTTGCCGAGATAAATTGGGCTGGGGTGGGCAGATTGGTAAAGAGGATGAGGATGTCTGAGTATATTGGTTTGCGCTTGCCGTTGACGGCAAATTTAGAAAAATTTTCAGCTTTGTTGTGGCAGTTGTCGCTCCCCCATCGCATTGCCGAAGAAAAGGGCATGCTGGTGCTGTGGGTGGGCTCGACCGCCCATGTTGAGCAGGTTAAAGAATTGTATCAGCGCCTAGAGTCTGGCGAGCTGCAACTTAGTGAGGCGCCCCAGCCGATCGCCGTTAAAAAAACCGGGGGCTGGTATCGCAATTTAGCGACGGTGCCGGTGGTGGTGGCGCTATTACTCTTAAGTTTGGCAGGCAGTATTTTGCCTTATCTCGATCGTCAGTTTGAGATCTTACCGCTGCTTAGTTTTTATCAGCTGCATGTCGTAGGTGGCGAGTTGCAGGGCGACTGGCCTAAGGGGCAATTGTGGCGTTTAATTACCCCCGCTTTTTTGCACTTTGGCTTGATGCATATTGTTTTTAACAGTCTATGGCTTTGGGAGCTGGGCGGCATGATCGAGCGGCGCCAAGGCATGGTGCGGATATTGGGCTTGGTGCTGCTGATTGCCGCGGGCTCGAATATTGCCCAGGCAATGACTGGGGTGTCACTGTTTGGGGGGATGTCGGGTGTAATATACGGCCTGTTGGGTTATATCGTGGTGTGGAATCGCTTACGGCCGGCAACGCCTTTTCCCCTAGTTAATGGAGTGGCGGTAGTCATGGTGGTTTGGCTACTGGTGTGTATGGCTGGTTTTACCGAGCTGCTTGGGCTCGGCGCGGTGGCCAATACTGCCCATCTCAGTGGCTTGGTTTTAGGCTTGATCTTGGGCTTGGCGGCGGCCTTGCTAGATCGCAAGCCGGCATAATGTGTGGTTGGTGAAAACTAATTTAAGTGAGTGTAGTGATGGATTTTGAGCAGTTGATTGACAATATTAGCCCGGCAATTTATGAAGGGCTTAAGCGTGCGATAGAAATTGGTAAGTGGCCCGATGGCCGCGTGTTAACGCAAGAGCAGCGCGAGCACTGTATGGCTGGGGTGATTGCTTACGACTTAAAGAGCCGCGCTGAGAATGAGCGGGTTGGCTATATTGATCGCGGTAAAAAGGCCGAGGGCGAAGTCTGTGGTGACGACCATGATCACAGCGACAATGATGCCGATCAAATTTTAAAGTGGGCGGAATAGGCCCATGACTGAGTTTGTAATGGCGGGTGCCGTGGCTAAAATGAAGACCCATTTAGATGGGGATTTAGCCTGTTACACCATGCCGATTGGCGAGCAGTTACTGCCAATGAACGAGCTGATTGGCAAACGCTTGCAGATGGTGTTTAAGCAGCAAATTAACTGCGTACACTGTGGGCGGCTGACCAAAAAAAGCTTTAATCAGGGCCATTGCTACCCCTGTTTTCAGCGTTTGGCGCAGTGCGATATTTGCATTGTTAGTCCCGAGAAATGTCATTATGCGGCGGGCACTTGCCGTGAACCGGAGTGGGGCGAAAGTCACTGCATGATTGATCATGTGGTGTACTTGGCAAATTCCTCAGGCTTGAAGGTGGGTATCACCCGCGGAACCCAAGTGCCTACCCGCTGGATAGATCAGGGCGCAGTGAGCGCGCTGCCAATTTACCGCGTTAGTACCCGTTTGCAATCGGGTTTGGTTGAGACCATTTACAAAAATCATGTTGCCGATAAAACTAGCTGGCAGGCCATGCTAAAGGGCTCGCCGGACGATCAGGATTTGTTTGCGCGACGCGACGCACTGGCCGAAGCTTGCGCCGACGAGATCGCGGAACTACAGCAGCGTTTTGGTTTGCAAGCTATTCAACCCCTCAATACGGCGGTGGTGCAGAACATTGACTACCCCGTTAGCGAATATCCGCTTAAAGTAAAATCCTTTAATTTAGACAAGGTGCCTGAGTTAGAAGGCACCTTGATGGGTATCAAAGGTCAGTACTTGATTTTTGATACTGGGGTAATAAATATCCGGAAATACGCCGGTTACCATATTGAATTAAGTAGCGAGTCTTAGCGGCTCAGGAGTTGTTTCATGCGCGACGCGCAGCCGAGTACGATTTATTTAAGTGATTACCAAGTGCCAGCGTATTTGATTGATACCACGGAGCTGGCGTTTGAATTAGGTGAAGACAGCAGCTTGGTCACCTCCCTGCTGCATATTCGTCGCAACCCTGCTGCGAATCAGCTGGGCGCGGCCTTGGTTTTACACGGCACTGAGCTTGAGTTGTTGTCGCTGGCGATTGATGGCCGCGTGCTTACCGCCAGCGAGTGGAGCCAAAGCGGTGAGCAATTGGTGATTGCCGACGTGCCCGAGGCTTTCGTGCTGCGTTGCGAGACCCGTATTCGTCCGCAGGAAAACACCTCCTTAGAAGGTTTGTATAAATCCAGCGGCATGTTTTGTACCCAATGCGAAGCCGAAGGCTTTCGCAAAATCACTTACTATCTAGATCGCCCAGATGTGATGTCGGTGTTTACTGTTGAGATAACTGCCGATGCCCAGCGCTACCCCGTATTGCTGTCTAACGGCAACTTAGTGGCTACCGAGACCCTAACTGACGGTCGTCATAAAACCGTTTGGCAAGATCCCTTCCCGAAGCCAGCTTATTTGTTCGCCTTGGTGGCAGGCAAATTGTCGTGCGTAAGCGACAGTTTCCGCACCATGAATGGTCGCGATGTAGATTTAAAAATCTATGTTGAAGACAAAGATCTCGATAAGTGTGATCACGCCATGGCCTCGCTTAAAAATGCCATGCGTTGGGATGAAGAAGTTTACGGCCGAGAATACGATCTCGATATTTTTAATATCGTCGCGGTTGACGATTTTAATATGGGGGCAATGGAGAATAAGAGCCTTAATATTTTCAATACCTCCTGTGTTTTGGCTAAGCCAGAAACCACTACCGATGCCGGCTTTCAGCGGGTAGAAGGCGTGGTTGCTCACGAGTATTTTCACAATTGGTCGGGTAACCGAGTTACCTGCCGCGATTGGTTTCAGCTAAGTTTAAAGGAAGGCTTTACGGTATTTCGCGACTCGGAGTTTTCTGCCGATATGGGCTCGCCAACAGTGAAGCGGGTAGAAGACGTTACTCTGCTGCGCACCGCGCAATTTGCCGAAGACGCCGGCCCAATGGCCCACCCCATTCGCCCAGATTCCTTTATTGAAATCTCCAATTTTTACACGGTAACTGTGTATGAAAAGGGCGCCGAAGTGGTGCGGATGATCCACACCTTATTGGGTCCCGATGCCTTCCGTAAAGGCAGCGATCTGTATTTTGAACGCCACGACGGCCAAGCCGTTACCTGCGAAGATTTTGTGTTGGCCATGGAAGCGGCGAGTGGCGTTGACCTGAGCCAATTCCGCAACTGGTATTCGCAAGCCGGTACACCCAAATTGTCGGTGAGCGGTGATTACGATGCCGAGCAACAAAGCTATACCCTGAATGTTAGCCAGTCCTGCCCTGCGACGCCGGGTCAGAGCAGTAAGGCGCCATTTCATATCCCGCTTAAGGTTGCTTTACTGGGTGAGGCGGGGCAGCTGCCTTTGCAATTACTGGGCGAGTCGGCCAATGTCGAGAGTGCCGATAATACCGAAATGGTATTAAACGTGACGGAGCAAACGCAGAGCTTTACTTTCACTGGCATTAATGAACTGCCGGTACCGAGCTTGCTGCGTGGCTTCTCTGCACCGGTAAAACTGGACTTTGACTACAGTCGTGAGCAATTGCTGCGCTTAATGCGCGGTGACAGCGACGGCTTTTGTCGCTGGGATGCCAGTCAGCAACTTGGTCTGGCGGAGATTAAGCGCGCGCTTGCCGATGTGGCTGCTGGGCAAAACGTGGCGCCCGATGCCGCTTACCTAGCAGCTTGTCGCGATTTACTTAGCGATGGGAGCCTCGACGGAGCAATGGTGGCAATGATGTTGCAACTGCCATCTGAGGCGTATTTGGCTGAAATCTTCCATCCGGTCGATGTTTTGGCAATTCACCACGCGCGTGAGGCGCTGCGTTTAGCTATCGCCACAGCCTTACAGCTTGAGCTGCTAGACTGCTACAATCGCTGCTGCAGCGATGCGCCTTATGCCGCGGATGCCGAGCAAATCGCTCAGCGCAGCTTAAAAAATACCGCTTTGGCGTATTTGATGCTTTTGGATAATGAGTCGGCACGAGAGCTCGCAACCGCTCAGTTTGAAAATAGTGAGAATATGACGGACCGCCTTGCCGCGCTCAATGCACTGGTTAATAGCGCAGCGCCGTATAAGGCTAAAGCCTTACAAAGTTTTTATCAAAACTGGCAGCACGAGCCGTTAGTCATAAATCAGTGGTTTCAAGTGCAGGCAATGTGTCGTCTGCCTGGCAGTTTGGAAACCGTGCAGGGCTTAATGAACCATCCTGCCTTTGATATTCGCAATCCAAATAAAGTAAGGGCTTTGATTGGTGCATTTTGTGGTCAGAATGGTGTCAATTTCCATCGCGAGGATGGTGCGGGTTATCGGTTCTTGGGCGATCAGGTCATTATCCTGAATCGCAGCAACCCGCAGATAGCCTCGCGCTTACTGGTGCCGCTAACCAAGTGGCGCAAATATTTGCCTGCCGCCCAGCAGTTAATGTGTGCGGAATTGCAGCGAATTCTCGCTGAACCAGATTTGTCCAGCGATGTGTACGAGGTGGTGTCGAAGAGTCTGCAAGATTACGATATGGAATAAGCATTACTTTTGTTATAACCATATTCGCATATGTTATAAGTGCATGATTTTAAAGATTTTTATTCATGTAATTGGGCTGAGTGTGCTAAAGTCGCCACCCAGTTAACGTTTTATAGACAAAATTATGGATCTTGATCTCGACGCCTTAAATGCCACACTGCGAAATGCCTCTGCCGAGGAGATTATTCGCTGGGCGGTGTCTTTAAATGAGCCGATCATGGCCTCTACCAGTTTTTCGCCCAATGCGGCGGTAATGCTAAAACTGGTGACCGATGTCGCTCCTGAGATGCCGGTGGTTTGGGCTGATAGTGGTTACAATGTGCCCGACGCCTATCGCGTGGCGGAGCAATTGATAAAGCTACTAAAGCCCAATTTAAAGACGTATGTGCCCTTGATGACGGCGGAGCATCGCAATGCGATTATGGGTGGGATTCCCCACCCCGATGATAACCTTGAGTTACATCGCGAGTTTACCCGCCAAGTGAAACTTGAGCCTTTTAATCGCGCGTTTGCGGAGTTAGCGCCAAAAATTTGGGTGACCGGCATTCGCAAAGAAGAAACCGCCTTTCGCCAAAATCTAGATGTTTTGTCTTGGGATGGCCGCGGCATTCTCAAAGTTGCGCCAATTTTTTACTGGAATGAAACTGATGTGGAACGCTATATGAGCGAGCACAATCTGCCCAGTTGCAAACATTACTTTGACCCCACCAAGGTTGCTGAAAACCGAGAGTGCGGCTTACATACTTCGGCGTAGCGGCTAATCAAGGATTAGAGGCCGCTTTCCGACTTTCTCCGCTTCGCTGTTTCCGGTATTCTGCGCCTTCTGCAAAAAGGTCCCGCACCCATGTATTCAGTTCTCCGCCGGCTATTGTTTTGTTTGTCCCCTGAGCGCGCTCACCACGTTTCATTGGCGTTAATCTCACTACTTGAGAAAGTGGGTTTGAGTTTTTTAATCGCTCCTTCAATTCCAGATAAGCCTCGCACGGTAATGGGGATCGAGTTTCCGAATCCCGTGGGTTTGGCTGCGGGTTTAGACAAAGACGCCAAGCATATTAACGGCCTAGCGGCGCTGGGTTTTGGGTTTATTGAGGTGGGCACCGTCACGCCTTTGCCCCAACCGGGCAATCCTCAGCCGCGTTTGTTTCGTCTGCCAGAGGCTCAGGCCATTATTAACCGCATGGGTTTTAATAATCTGGGGCTAGAGCATTTAATTGAGCAGGTGAAGAGCAGCGGCTTTAAGGGCGTGCTGGGCATTAATATTGGTAAAAACAAAGACACTCCCGCCGAGCGCGCAGTGGATGATTATCTGCTGGGTTTACGCGGCGTTTACCCTCATGCCAGTTACATTACCGTGAACTTGTCGTCGCCGAATACGCCAGGCCTGCGTGATTTACAATTTGGCGAACCCTTGGTCGCGCTCCTTGCGGCATTGAAAAAGGAGCAGCTGAGTTTGGCGCAGAGCCATGGTAAATACGTGCCAATGGCGGTAAAAATTGCCCCCGACATGGCCGAAGAAGATATTCGCAATGTAGCCGAGGTATTTGTTGAACAGGGTATTGATGGCGTAATTGCCACTAATACTACCATTGCTCGCGATGCCGTTACCGGTCTTAAGCACGGCGACGAAATGGGTGGCTTGAGTGGTGGCCCGGTACGTGAAAGCTCAACACGGGTGATACGAATACTGGCTGACGCCCTGCAAGGACGCCTACCTATTATTGGCGTGGGCGGTATTAGCGATGGCGCCTCAGCGGCCGAGAAAATGGCGGCTGGCGCGGCGCTGGTGCAGGTTTACACCGGCTTTATCTATCAGGGCCCGGTCTTAATTGCCGAGGCAGCGGCAGCAATAGCGCAATACGAGGCAAGCTGATGGCCTTAAGCAGCGCTGTTATTGAAGCGTTTAGTGTTTCGTTAACCACTTTTTTCGCCACTATTGGACCTATTGATGTGGCGGCGATGTTCGCCGCGCTTACCGGTAGCTTGTCGGCGCGCAAACGAGCTAAAACTGCAATGCGCGGGGTGTTGATTGCCGGCGGTATTTTACTGGCCTTTGCGGTATTGGGCGAGATGATTCTTAACGCTCTTGGCATATCCTTGGCGGCGCTGCGGGCTGCAGGTGGGGTTTTGTTGCTGTTGATCGGTATTGACCTGGTGACGGTGAAGGGCAGTGGCGCGACCACGACGACCAGCGATGAAGATTTAGAGGCCGAGGAAAAAACTGATATCGCGGTATTTCCGCTGGCTACGCCACTGATAGCCGGTCCTGGCGCCATTGGTGCGGTGATATTATTAATGGCTCACGCCGAAGGTAATTTTTTAGAGCAGACGGCAGTAGTCACTGCCTTAGTGTTGGTTATGGCGCTGACCCTAGGCTGCTTGCTGCTGGCCAGTCGCCTCCAAAACTGGCTGGGGGTAACTGGTATGCATATGATTAGCCGGGTATTTGGTGTGTTGCTATGCGCCTTGGCAATGCAATTCTTGTTTGATGGCATTGCCCAGAGTGGCTTGCTGGCGGGCATAGCCGCAGCCAATTAGGCCGCGCCGAATCGAGCCTGCTCTTCTTAAGTGCGGTATTTTGCCATCTGGCTTAAGGCTCGGGCGCCGCTGCTTTTAGTCTTTAACCATGGGAATTAATATTCGCGATCGGTTTGGATGCCATTATCACCACAATAAGTAGTACTGCTGTTGCTCGGTAATATATCTATTCTGGCTTGAGATTGGAGGTTACAGGCCTACAATTCGGGTATTCTGCAAAAAGTATCATTCTTTGCTACGGTTTCAGTGCTGTGCCAACGTAGCAGCTTCACATAATGTTTATCATGGCAATAACTCGCTGAGGGTATAAGGGATATGGCAAAGATATTGTCTGCTAGTGTTAGAGATAAAGTGATGTTTGCGGCCTCAAAGGCTCGAATTTTGAGTGCGGCAGCAGATACCTCTGGGCGGCGCATTAGCTTGGCCGAGTTCGGTCTTAGGGGCTCGTGGCGGGTTTGGCAAACGGCAACGGCAATATCGCCGCGAGCACTAAAGTGCCTTTTGCAGCGGCGCAAGCCCAGTCCGCGCGAGCTGCGAGAACTGTTTGAAGATTTGGGTGCAACCTATATTAAGTTTGGTCAGTTTATTGCCAGTTCGCCGTCTATTTTCCCCAAGGCCTACGTTGATGAATTTCAGCTTTGTTTAGATCAAACCCCGTCTTTGCCGTTTAGCAAAATTAAGCAAATTATCGAGGCCGATCTTGGCTGTGCAGTGAGCGCGGTTTTCGCTCACATTGACGAAACCGCTTTGGCATCGGCATCTATTGCCCAAGTACACGCTGCGCGGCTAATCAGCGGCGAAGATGTGGTTGTAAAGGTACAAAAGCCAGGTGTGCAGGCAATTTTGACCACCGATATGAACGCGGTCTATTTATTCATTCGGCTATTTGAACTGATCTTACCTAATACCGATAAAGACGCTGTGGCGGGCTTGGTCGAAGAAATGTATCAGTCGATGATCGACGAGTGCGATTTCCATAAAGAAGCCGAAAATTTACGCCAGTTTCGGGCTTTTCTCGCCCAGAGTGGCAATGACCATGTTGTTGCACCAAAGCCCTATACCCAGGCCTCTGGCTCGCGGGTACTGACCATGGAGCGTCTCTACGGCTCGGCTCTAACTAATGAAACGGCGATGCGTGACGGCGCTTTTGACCCCGCAAGCAGCTTGTTCAATGCCTTAAATACTTGGTTTGCCAGTTTGACCCAGTGCCCATTTTTTCATGCGGATTTACATAGCGGTAATTTGCTATTGCTCAAAGATGGCCGAGTCGGGTTTATTGATTTTGGCATGGTCGGGCGTATCCAGCCCGAGGCCTGGCAGGCAATATTTAGCTTGTTTATGGCGATAAGCGAGCAAAACTACACCTTGATGGCACAATCTATGGTGAGTGTAGGGATTACCCGCGACGCGGTGGACGAGGCGGCGCTGACGGCTGATATTCGTAAAGTATTCGAAGGCTTAAATGCCTTAGACCCCCAGCATGTGCTCGAAAATCGCCAAGGCGACGGTATTAACTCACTATTGAGCGAGCTAGGGGATATCGCGAGAAACTACGGTATCCGCTTTCCCCGCGCCTTCACCATGCTGCTAAAGCAGTTCTTGTATTTTGATCGCTATATGGAATTATTGGCGCCTGGCGCCGATCTTTTCCAAGATGATCGAGTGGATTTTTATTTGCGCTAGTGGCGTGCCGTTAACTAGACGATCTAATCACGGTTTACGGATTATAATAACTACTTTGTAAATCAATAACTTCGCTTTTAAAAGTATGCGTTTAACTGTAGGTAGATGACACTATTATCAACGCAAGGTGTTTGCCAGTAGAGTGAGTCAGTGGCTGGCATTTGGCGGCTAATATGTGGGTTCTTCGCAGGCAAACGCGGGGTCTGAGGAGGTAGTAATGGGGTTCTATAGGCATGGCAACTAAGTTGCGCGGCTATTTTAGCTCCATTGCTTTTGATCGCAAGCTCGCTTGGTCTATGGTCGCTAGCTGTATGCTTATTGGTGTGCTGAGCATCAGTTTGTGCACGATGCTCGCGGTAAACGCGGCGCACAAGAGCCGACAACAAAAGTACGCTGTGGTTGCTAATCTAATGGCCCAGTTTTTGGCAAATGCAAGTAGCGAAAATGTTGCTGTTGTGCGGCAAGGGCTAGGCGTTGACAGTGATATAAGTCGGGTATGTGCTTACTCCGGTGAGACTACCGCAACTCTGATGTTTGAATATCATGCACAGCCCAGCGACGTTAAATGCTCGTCGACACTCCCGAATGCGGCTAGCTTGGCGGAGGAGGATCTGATCTACAGTATTGATAGAGATGGTCATGCGCCGCTGCACATTGTAATGCGCAGTTCAAGCCAGTGCCTTAATCTCTATCTGCAATCGAGCTGGTGGGTGCTAGGCTTGATTGTACTGCTGAGTGTGCTGCTCGCCTTTTTGTTTTCGTCTTGGGTGCGCAAACAGTTACTAATGCCTATTTATAGTCTCCTTGAAGTGATCGGCGTGGTTAGGCGTAATCAAGATTACAGTATTCGCGCTGAGAAATTTGCAAATGATGAATTTGGCGAGCTTTACGATAACTTCAACGACATGATTGCGAATGTCGAGCGCCGAGATCGCGAGGTACTGAGCGCGCGACGTGAATTAGAGCTTCGGGTCTGTGAGGTCGATGTCAGTAATCGCGAGCTAAATGGCACCTTGCAGAGATTAAAGCAAACTCAGCAGCAGCTAATTAATACTGAAAAAATGGCTTCTCTTGGCGCCTTAGTTGCGGGTGTTGCCCACGAGATAAATACGCCGATAGGGGTTGGTGTGACAGCTGCGTCGACCTTAAAGGCAAATACTGACGAAGTGCAAAAGCGCTACCAGCAAGGTGATCTAACCCAGTCTGCGTTGCAGTTGTATTGGGAGCAGACCGCCGCGGCAAGTCAAATGATTTTGGGTAACTTGGAGCGTGCAGCGGGCTTGATCCAGAGCTTTAAGCTAGTAGCGGTTGATCAAAGTAGTAGCGACGTCCGGCGTTTTAATATTAAAGCCTATGTCAACGAAGTGCTGCTCAGCGTTAACCCCCAAATTCGGAAAGCGGGCTTAGAGTGTCACTTAGAATGCGAAGATGACATATTTATTTGCTCTTACCCCGGTGCACTGTCACAAATTGTGACAAACTTGGTGATGAACGCGATACACCATGCTTACCCTGAGGGAGAGACCGGCCACTTAAGTTTGAAAATTCAGGTTTTAGCTGGCGGTGAAATCAATCTTCAATTTAGCGATGATGGTGTTGGTATTCCCTTAGAGAATTTGTCGAGAGTGTGTGATCCGTTTTTCACAACTCGGCGAGGTCGTGGCGGCAGCGGTCTAGGCTTACATATTGTGTATAATCTGGTGACACAGCAGCTATGTGGAAAAATAAAAATTGACAGTGAGGAAGGGAAGGGGACATCAATCAACCTTTACTTTCCCCCGGATGTTGCCAAGGTAGGTTTTTATGAGCACGTTTGATCGCCCCGCAAGTGATAATGACAGTCTGAATTTGGCCGCAGAGCCGACGAACCAAGCCTTGATCCCTGGTTTAAAGCCATGGAAATTGCTGGTTGTGGACGATGAAAAAGTTGTGCACGCGGTAACACGGCTGGCTTTAGACGGTTTTGAACTTGCCGGGCGCGGATTAAGTTTTATCAATGCTTATTCGGCTGAGGAGGCTAGGCAACACCTTAGTCAGCATGATGATATAGCCTTAATCTTACTAGACGTAGTGATGGAAACCGACCATGCGGGCTTAGATTTGGTGCACTATATTCGCCGTGACTTGAAGAACAAATTTGTTCGTATTGTGTTGCGCACCGGCCAACCTGGGCAGGCGCCCGAGTTGGAGGTGATTACCCAGTATGATATTAACGATTATAAAGAGAAAACCGAGTTAACTCGGCAAAAGCTGTTTTCAACGGTATACACCAGCTTGTGTTCTTACCGAGATTTAATTGCCCTTGAGAATAACCGACTAGGGCTGCTTAAGGTAATTGAGGCGTCAGCCGACATATTTGTGCGTCGCAATATGAATGCCTTTGCAGAAGGGGTACTGCAACAGTTAACCGCTCTGCTTTATCTCAATAAAGATGCCATGTTGGTCCAGCCTTGCGGAATGCTCGTTAGTACCGACCGCGACAGCCTCAATGTATTGGCGGCAACGGGATGCTATTCCGAATTCATAGGATCGGTCGAAATAGCACGCTTAGAAAAGGAGATTGCGGAGCGGATTAAAAAAGCAATTAGCACGCGTAGCAGCAATTATGGCGAAAACTACTGGGTAAGTTATTATGTTACTGAGTCCGGTGTAGAACAGTTGCTATATGTATCTGCAAAAGATGTGTTTTCGGTGCCTGATATTGCAATGATTGAGTTATTTGTTAAAAACGTAGCTATCGCGCATGAAACCATCGCCTTGCTGGAGTCGAACGAGCATGATTAATGGTCAAAGTAAGAAAATATCGGACAAAACGGCAGGTAATGATGAGCTTATTCTGGCTAGCGAGCAAACCACGATGCTGACACAGGATTCGGCGACGACAGCTAAAAACGCATGGAAAGTGCTAATCGTCGATGATGAGGAAGAGATTCACGTGGTAACGCGCTTGGCGCTGCATGATTTTAGCTTTGGTGGCCGTCATCTGGAGTTTGTCAGCGCGTATTCTGGTGAACAGGCTCGGCAAGTTATACAGGAGAATCCCGATACAGCTATTATTCTTCTCGATGTTGTCATGGAAACTGACGACGCGGGTTTAGAAGTAGCGCGCTTTATTCGCCAAGAACTTGGCAATCATTTCGTGCGTATTATTTTACGTACTGGCCAACCCGGTTTGGCGCCGGAACGTAGAGTCTTAAAAGTTTATGATATTAATGATTATCGCGCTAAAACTGAGCTGACCCAAGATCGCTTATTTTCAGTTATTTATACGGCTTTGTCGTCATACCGAGATTTAATCGCCTTGGCGCGCAGTCGCCACCAGTTAATTGGGTTAGTAAACGAAATTGAACAGCTTTCTCATTTAGCGGCTCGCGATTTGCAAATGCCTTTAAATCACGTCGTTGGCGCCATGCGTAAGATTGGCGCGCGTAGCCAAGATCTGGAGGCGCCTGGCCTAGCTGAAGAGTTTTTAGAAATTCGTGATAACGTCTATGCTATGCAGTCGGCCTTAAATAAATTGGTCGCGTTAACATCGGTAGGTCGCTTTAATGAAAGCCGTGAAATGGTTGACTGCAACTCAGTGGTTAGTGATGTACTAATGAATTTGGACAGTGAATTCGAGTCTAGCCACGCTAATCTACACTGTGAAACTTTGCCAACGGTATTTGCCTGCCGTCGGCAATTGGTTCAAATATTCCAAAATTTGATCAGCAACGCTATTCAATTTTCTGCCGATTCACCCCCCGAAATTTACATTAATGCCACGACCCATGAGCGTAATTGGGTGTTTTCAATAAGTGATACCGGTATTGGTATAGCGCCTGAACATCACAGTGGTTTATTTAATTTGTTTCACCGCGACAGTGGCGAAGACGGCGCAAGAGAAACCGGTGTTGGCTTGGCGATTTGCGAAAAAATAGTTCGTTGGCACGGTGGTAAAATTTGGTTGGAGTCGGAGCTGGGCAAAGGCTCTACGTTTTATTTTACTATCCCCTTGGCGGAATAGGCTAAAGATATGCGTGCGGAGTGGGTTCTTGATAGCCTAGTGCACAGTCTTATCTGTGTCGATTTTGAAGGGAAGATTACCTACGCTAATGCGGCCAGTCAGACCTTGACGAATATCGCTTTAGAGGATTTGTTAGGTAAACGTTTCAGTGCTGTATTTCCCTTTGTGTGTGTACATAGTGGACGACTGCTGAATGAGCAGTTAGCGGAAAATATTAATAATGCAAAGGCATTGTTAGTGCATTTTCAGTCGCGGAGCGAAACTCGCTATTTGGCGTCGGTGTCGTCGGTTTTCGATAGCGAAAAAACGCCTATTGGTTACAGCGTTGCTATAGCGGCAGCGACCCAAGAAATACTTTACGGCGATGGGGAAAGCGATTTAGACCCTCTGACTGAGTTGATGGGGCGTCGTGAGTTTGAACGGCGATTGGAGAATTTAGTCAACGATGCGGCAACAAGTTCGCGCACCCATTCGCTGTTATATATTGATATTGACCAGTTTAAGCTAATTAACGATACCAGCGGTCACGTCTCGGGCGACAATTTAATTAAGGCGATTGCAGATTGCTTGCGCACAGAGCTGTTTATTGGCGATATTTTGTGCCGTCTGGGCGGTGATGAGTTTGGTATATTACTAAGTAATATCGATACTTTTGAAGCTCGCTCCGTCGCGACCCGATTGCTAAAGGCGGTAAAGCGGATGACCTTTATGTGGAGCGGTATCGCCCACCGGGTATCCATTAGTATTGGCGTCGTTTTGATTGATGAATTCAGCCAAGACCGCGCCAGCGTGATGAGTCAAGCTGATGTGGCGATGTACTCGGCGAAGGAAGAAGGGCGTGGGCGAGTTCATGTTTACGATGTGAAAGATAAAAAGCTCAGTCGCTTACACGACGACATGGATTGGGTTCATCGTATTAATAAGGCCTTGGCCGCAGACGATTTTTGTTTGGTGACTGAGCAAATACTGCCCTTAATTGACGAAGATAAAAATACGACCATCTATAATGAACTGCTGGTCAGAATGCGTTACAACGGTGAAATTTTAAGCCCAGGTCAGTTTATGCCTGCAGCTGAGCGCTTTGGCTTGATGCCTCAAATAGATCGCTGGGTAATTAAGAGTTTTTTTAATTATGTGCAGCGGAATCCAGAATTGAATAGTAGCAACGTTATGTTCTCTATTAATATATCTGGGCAATCGCTCTGCCAAGAACCCTTTCTTGAGTTTGTCTATCGCTGTTTACGGCGCAGTACTATTAATCCAAAGATTATTTGTTTTGAAATTACCGAGACGGTCGCGATAACCAATTTTTCGGCGGTCACTCGCTTTATTCACAGTGTGCATGAATTAGGTGGAAAGTTTGCTTTAGATGATTTTGGCACTGGAATGTCATCGTTTGGTTACCTCCAAGAACTACCCGTTGATTTTGTGAAGATCGATGGGCTTTTTGTGCACGATATGGATAAAAATCCAGTGCATAAAGCCATGGTGCGCTCCATTAACGATATAAGTCATGTACTTGGTAAAAAAACCATTGCCGAGTTTGTTGAGCGTCAGGAAATAATGGATCAGCTTAAAAGTCTTGGTGTCGACTTCGCGCAGGGTCACTTGCATGGCCGGCCGCAACCCTTGCAGGATTTAGCCGATTTGGTTTGACGCGGCTTCCTACGGCGGGTTTCTGACGTGAGGTGCGCCTAATTTCTACCCCTTCAAAATTTAATTTCGCATGATGGCCAATTCTTACAGTAATGCGTAGCTTGGCATGCGATCGCCGCGTGTGTTTATACCGTTTTAAGCTAATAAATTATGGTGTAGTAGTGAATTTATATTAGCGTGGATTAGTGAGTGTATGTTTTTTTGGCTATTAAGTTATTGTTTTTATTGTGTTAGTTATCTTTTTTTAGGGCTTTCGCAATACGGATCTGATGTTTGGGATCTGGCTGATGCGAACTCTATTATTATTTTGAGAATTTTAAATCATTGAGAATTGATTTAGTTTAGTTTAGTTAGCAATTCCAAATTAGCTGTGCGGCAGGGAGCTTTTGGTATTTACATTTATAGTCATAAAAATAAAGGTAATGCTAGTGCGGTGGTAAATCTAAAACTTAGCGCTATGCTTACAGTGCGATAAATCGTTGCTGATCAAATAATTGTCGGGCAGGACCGGGTACAGCATCGCTGCTTATCCCAATCGTAGAAAGCTTGTATCACCTGTCGTTTTAACAGAGCAGCGGATTCGCAGATAGAAAAATAATACAGTCGTGTAACGGCTGCTGCTTTGAAGAAATGGGATGCGGTAAACGCAGTCTGGCTGCAACGCCTAGGTTTTACTGATACCTGATGAACTCGATAAGGGATGCGTCATGGTAATAGCTCTGATTATTTTAGCTCTGGTGGTTATCACCGTTGTATTCCATCTCTATAGCCCATGGTGGCTGACTCCCATAGCCTCAAATTGGGGCGCCATCGACACTACCATTGAAATTTCCTTTTGGATTACCGGCCTCGTTTTTATCGCGGTTAACTGTTTTTTGGCGTGGGTTGTCTGGCGCTATAAGCATACCGGTAAGCACAAAGCACATTACGAGCCAGAAAGTAAAAAACTAGAGAGTTGGTTAACGATACTCACCGCCATTGGCGTTATCGCCATGCTCACTCCTGGGTTAATTGCGTGGGCCAAAGTGGTGAATGTGCCGAGTGAGGCCACCAATGTAGAGGCGATTGGTCAGCAGTGGCAGTGGACGTTTCGCTTCCCAGGGCCAGACGGCGAGCTGGGCGGGGCAGACGCGCGCTTTGTCACGGCTCATAATCCTTATGGAATTGATCCCGAAGACCCCAATAGCCAAGATGATCTAATTGTAAACAGTCATCAATTACATTTGCCAGTAGGTAAGCCAGTAAAGCTGCTGTTGCGATCTAACGATGTGTTACACAATTTTGCGGTGCCCCAGTTCCGTATCAAAATGGATTTGGTGCCAGGCACGGTGACCTATCAGTGGTTTGAGCCCAGTCGCACAGGGAGCTTCGATATTCTCTGTGAGGAGCTGTGTGGGGTAGCCCATTTCACCATGCGCGCTCAGGTGATCGTTGAGGAGGAGGCTGCATATCTGCAGTGGCTAAGTCGTCAGCCGAGCTTTGCCCAAACCCAGCGTAACTACGATATTGATTTAGTGGCAGGCAAAAAATTATACGCCACCTGCTCGGCGTGCCACGGCGTGGATGGCGGTGGTTTAGCGGCCATGCAAGCACCCAACTTAAGTGGTTTAGAACCGTGGTATATGGAGCGCCAATTACGCTACTACCGCGAGGGAATAAGGGGTGCTCACCCAGCAGACAGCGGCGGCCAACAAATGGCGGCGATGGCAAAATCAGTGACAGCGCCCCGCGACCTTCGCAATCTTTTAGCCTATATCGAGAGTCTGCCAGCGATAGCTGCGCCTCCGACCTTGGCTGGCGATGCCGTGCGTGGCGAACAAGTATTTCAGGCCTGCGTGGTTTGTCACGGCACTAATGGTCAAGGTACTCGGGCTTTACAGGCGCCGCAGTTAGCTGGGCAAGCGGATTGGTATTTATACAATCAGCTTAAATATTTCAGCATGGGTTGGCGGGGTAAGCATCCCCAAGATCAGTATGGGTCGCAGATGCGCTTAATGACTCGCACCATTCAAAACCCTGAGCGCTTACAAGATTTGCTGGCTTACATCGCTAGCTTGCCGGTGCCAGGGCACTACCAAACACAGCTTGCTGAGGCACAAATTGTTGAGGGGACGCAACAACCATGACACATATTGCGATTGCTGATCAGACAGCCCATTTACATCATCCCAAAACATTTATTGGCAAGTATATTTGGAGCCAAGACCATAAGGTAATTGCCATTCAGTATTCGATTACCGCGATATTTGTCGGTTTGATCGCCTTACTATTGTCGGTACTTATGCGCTTGCAGTTGGGCTTTCCCGGCCAGTTTAATTTTATAACGCCAGATGCGTATCTCCAGTTTGTCACCATGCACGGCATGATTATGGTGATTTACCTGCTTACCGCTTTGCTACTCGGCGGATTTGGAAATTACCTGATACCGCTGATGGTTGGCACTCGGGATATGGTGTTTCCCTATTTGAATATGCTCAGTTACTGGTTTTATCTGGTATCTGTCATCGTGTTAATGAGCAGCTTTTTTGTTCTGGGTGGGCCGACGGGGGCAGGTTGGACCCTGTATCCGCCGCAATCTATTTTGGCCGGCACGCCAGGTGCTGGCAGCGGTATTGTGCTCATGCTGCTGTCGTTGGCGATATTTATTGTGGCCTTCACGATGGGCGGTTTGAATTACGTAACGACGATTTTTCAGGCTCGTACTCGCGGTATGACACTGATGCGTATGCCCTTAACGATCTGGGGCATTCTTACCGCGACTATTCTCGGCTTGCTGGCGTTTCCAGCGCTATTAGTTAGCGCCATTATGATGTTGTTCGACGCCACTTTGGGTACGAGTTTTTTTATGCCCGCCATCGTTTCTTTGGGCGAGCCGCTTAACCACGAGGGCGGCAGCCCAATCCTCTTCCAGCATTTGTTTTGGTTTTTTGGCCACCCAGAGGTGTATATCGTGGCCTTGCCTGCTTTTGGCATGGTGAGCGACGTACTGAGTGTGCACGCCCGCAAAAATATTTTCGGCTACCGAATGATGGTGTGGGCAATTGTGATCATTGGCGGCCTCAGCTTTATTGTGTGGGCGCACCATATGTATGTAAGTGGTATGAATCCCTATTTTGGTTTTTTCTTTGCCACCACCACCTTAATTATTGCGGTGCCTACCGCGATCAAAGTTTATAACTGGGTGCTCACCCTATGGAAGGGCAATATTCATCTCACGGTGCCGATGCTGTTTGCGATTGGTTTTATTTTTACCTTCACCCACGGTGGCTTAAGTGGCCTGTTTTTGGGGAATGTGGTGGTGGATTTACCCCTGTCAGACACCTTCTTCGTGGTGGCCCACTTCCATATGGTGATGGGGGTGTCGCCCATCATGGTCTTGTTTGCCGCTTTGTACCATTGGTTCCCGCTCGTTAGCGGCAAGCAACTGCATACCGGCCTTGGCAAACTGCATTTTTGGGGCACCTTTTTGGGTACCTACGCTATTTATTTACCTATGCATTACTTGGGTTTTCTCGGGGTGCCGCGGCGCTACTACGCGCTGGGCGACACCTCGTTTATTCCTGAGTCGGCCCATGTTTTAAATGAAGATATTACGATTGCGGCGATTATTGTTGCTCTATTTCAACTGGTGTTTGTTGCAAATGTGATTTGGACCTTGCGCTCTGGGCCGCGCTCGGTGCGCAATCCTTGGGGTGTTGCTTCTTTGGAGTGGCATACCCCAGATGTGCCGCCGGCACACGGCAACTGGGGTGACGCATTGCCCACGGTGCACCGCTGGGCCTACGACTACAGTGTGCCCGGGGCTAAGCAAGATTTTATTCCCCAGCACGTGGCAGAAGAGGATGTGGAATACGAAGCCGGCGGTCGGCGTAGCGGGGAGGGCGAGTAATGAGCTGGTTTGGCATATTGTCTGAAAAGCCTTGGCTTCCCGAAGCCCACGGCACGGCTGCCCAGTGGGGGCGCACTGCTTATACACCTGCGGTTAAAATCTCGCTGCGGTTTTTACTGGGTATTATCAGCGTGTTTTTTATGCTGTTTTTTGTCACCTTCATTAGCCGATCTCAATACGATGATTTTCTGGCCCTAGCGGGGGAGCCCTGGCAGCCCTTCACTCACTCTTGGCGGCTGTGGATTAACTCTGGGGTGCTAGTGCTGGCGAGTGTGGCTATGCAGAATGCAGTGTATGCGCTGCGTCGCGACCAAAGTCTGCGCTTACTGTGTTCGCTGGCGGCGGGTGCTTTGCTGGCGATGCTATTTATCATTCTGCAAATTTCGGTGTGGCAGTTTTTACAGAGTATGGGCTACGGCGTAGCAGCTAATCCTGCCAATAGTTATTTTTACATTTTAACCGGCTTGCACGCCTTGCATCTTATTGGCGGCCTCGTTGCGTTGGGACGGGTTGTGAACAGCTTGCGGCGGGACGGCTACCTACAAAACCGGCATGCGGCAATAGAGGCTTGCGCCTTGTACTGGCATTACTTACTCGGCCTGTGGCTGGTGTTATTTTTTATGTTAACCCGCACACCAGAAACCTATGCATTGATAGCCGCAGCCTGCGGCCTGGGATGACATTATGGCAAGTACTCCCGCAGTAAATACCAAAAGCAGTTACTGGCAGAGTTTAGTCACTGATTGGAGCGCCGACAGGGAAGTGTTTAAGCTTTCTTGGGGAAAGCTGATGATGTGGATATTTCTGCTCAGTGACACCTTTATATTCAGTGTTTTTCTCATTGGCTATATGAATGTGCGAATGTCGGCGACCGACAGCTGGCCGCTGACCAGTGAGGTGTTTGCCCTGCACGTTGGCGGTGCCGACATTCCTTTGCTACTCATCGCGATAATGACTTTTATTCTAATTACCAGCAGTGGCACCATGGCCATGGCAGTGAACTGCGCCTACCAGCGCAATAAGGCCGCGACTTTTAAGTTAATGATTGCCACTGCCATTCTTGGTGCCAGCTTTGTGGGCATGCAGGCCTTTGAGTGGAGTAAGCTGATTCTAGACGAAGGCGTCAGGCCCTGGGCCAACCCCATGGGCGCGGCTCAGTTTGGTTCGGCCTTCTTTATGATTACCGGCTTTCACGGCATGCACGTGAGTATCGGGGTGATCTATTTAACGGTAGTCGCCATTAAAGTACTCAGAGGGCACTACGATGAGAAGGGGTTTCAAATTGTTGAGATAACGGGGCTGTATTGGCATTTTGTCGATCTGGTTTGGGTCTTTATCTTTGCGTTCTTCTATTTGTGGTAAGGAGGTCAGCATGAGCGGTCAGCCTGAAACAGCGAGCCATGGCGAGGGTCAGCAACATCCTATTGGCCTGTATTTTAAAGTGTGGATACTGCTGTTTGTACTTAGCTCCATGTCCTATGCCGTAGACTATTTTCACTTTCACGGCTATTTGCGCTGGACGTTGATACTGGTGTTTATGTTCTTAAAAGCTGGGCTGATTATATCGGTGTTTATGCACTTTGCTTGGGAGCCGAGCACCCTAAAGTTGGCCTTGGGCTTGCCGGTTATCACCATAATTGTGTTTATTGCTTTCATGGCAATAGAGGCCGATTACACCTTTCTTAGCCGACTTACCTTTATGTCGGGGGGGACATGAGTGCCGCGCCTTTGATTGACCGAAAATTGCGGTATTTACAGCTTATTGTTGTTGTTCTGAGCGTGGTCTTTGCGGCAATAGTACTCAATATACAGCATAAGCAAGCGCCCGAAATAAACGGCGCGATCTTAGCCGAGCCACAGGCGCTAGCGGCCTTTGAATTGCGTAATCACCGCGGCGAACTTGTCCATACCGCTGACCTAAAGGGGGAGTGGCAGCTGGTGAGCTATGGTTATACGCAATGCCCAGATATTTGCCCAACCATGTTGTCGAGCTTGGCGCAGTTTCAAAAACGCCTTGATAAGAGCGGAGAGTACCGCGATTTACGCGTTCTTTTTTACACTATTGATCCCAGTCGAGATACCGTCGATAAACTTGCGAATTACGTGCCGTGGTTTGATGCTCGTTTTATTGGATTACGGGCAGAGTCTGCAGATGAGGCCCTCATTTTTGAGCGAAGTTTAGGTATGAGTAGCTTCCTAGCAACAGTAGATGAAACTGATGGAGCAGGCACTGCGGAGTATGACGTGGCCCACGGTTTTCGATTGTATCTGTTAGATGACCAAGCCCGTTTGCGCGCGGCACTGGCACCAATCAGTGCTCGAGATGGCAGTAAACACTATGATCCTGAAAGTTTGTTTAGCGATTATATCGCCTTACGTGAATGGTTTTCTCAGCAGGGCTGAGAATTGGATCACGTAACTGAATCAGCTTCGTGATAGTGAAAATAGCCTGTATATTGAGCGCGACTGCCGTTTCCGCAACTTAGTGCAAAGCTAGCCCCAAAATGAGGGAGCTTCGCCGCGATGATTACTCTCTCCACACGGGCATAGAATGCGTTTTACCTGGGATATTTTTTGCACCGTTATCGACAACTTTGGTGATATTGGCGTGACCTGGCGTTTGGCGCGGCAATTGGCTGCCGAACATGATTTAGACGTGCGACTTTGGGTGGATGACCTCGGCGCCTTTGTGAGGCTGTGCCCGAGCGCGGATGCTAGCCTCGCGGTTCAAGAGGTACAGGGTGTGGCTGTTCATTACTGGGCAGCCCAGTGGTCGCCAGTGGCGGCAGCCGATGTGGTTATCGAGGCGTTTGCCTGCGAATTGCCTCCGGCCTATATCGCGGGTATGCAGGGCCGCGAACGGCCATCACTGTGGCTAAATTTAGAATATTTGAGTGCCGAAGCGTGGGTCGACGACTGTCATGGTCTGCCATCGCCACAGGGTAAGGGGTTACAGAAATACTTCTTTTTTCCAGGCTTTAGTACCCGTAGTGGCGGTCTGCTGCGAGAGGCAGGCCTTATTGCGCGGCGCCGCGCTTTTCAATGTGATATTGCCGCGCAGCAGGCATTTCTGCACGATATCGGCGTTGCAAGAGCATCCGGTCATCGCCTGATTTCGCTGTTTTGCTATGAGAATTCAGCGCTGAGCAGCCTCCTAGATGCGCTGGCAGAGAGTGTTCAGCCGAGCTTGCTCTTGGTGCCTGAGGGCTGCGTAAGCGCTGGGCTAAAGAGCTATTTTGGGCTGGAACACATAAGTCGAGACCACTCCTACGAGCGCGGTGCATTAACCGTGCAGCTGATTCCATTTTTAAGCCAGCAAGACTATGACTATTTGCTGTGGTCTTGTGATCTTAATTTTGTGCGCGGTGAGGACTCTTTTATTCGTGCCCAGTGGGCGGCGCGGCCCTTTATTTGGCATATTTACCCCCAGCAAGATGAGGTGCATATCGACAAATTGCAGGCCTTTTTAGACCGTTTTAGTGTCTGTTTAGACGGCGCGTGTAGCGAGGTGCTGAGTGCCCTTAGTATGGATTGGAATGAAGGCCGAAATATGGCGCAATCTTGGCGTCGCTATGATGCCGCCAGCCCAGTGCTGGCGGGACATACAGCAGATTGGAGTGCGCGGCTAGCCGAAGGTGAAAATCTTGCATATTCGCTAGTGCAATTTCATCAAAACTGGTTATGATACGCAGCCGCAATTGATGGCATCCCATTAATCCTCATCCGGATGCAAGTATGAAAACCGCACAAGAAATGAAACCGAATAGCGTGATGCTAATCGACGGCCAGCCGTGGATGGTCCAGAAAGCTGAGTTTACCAAATCTGGTCGTAACAGCGCTATTGTGAAAATGAAGTTAAAGAACCTGCTTAGCGGTTCTACCACTGAGACTGTATTCAAGTCTGAAGATAAGGTTGAGCCCGTTATTCTTGAGCGTATTGCGGTGACTTACTCCTATGTTGCCGATTCCGTTTATGTGTTTATGGACGATGAATTTAATCAGTACGAGCTAAGCGAAGATGATATAGAGAGCGTATTGCCTTATATCGTCGACGGTATGACCGATATTTGTGAGGCCGTGTTCTTTGAAGGCAAGGTTATTTCTGTCGATTTGCCGACCACCATTGTGCGTCAGATTGTATACACCGAAGGTTCTGCGCGAGGTGACACTTCTGGCAAGGTGATGAAACCGGCTAAGTTAAGCAATGGCACCGAAGTTAAAGTCGCTGATTTCTGTGAAATTGACGACTGGATAGAGATTGATACCCGCAATGGCGAATATAAATGTCGCGCCAAAGCGCCATTTTAAGGGGTGTTTACAGCCTAGGCTTAAACTCGGTGCATAGGTTGCTGTTAAGTAAAAAGACCGGCGAAAGCCGGCTTTTTACGTTTGAACTAGGCCTTAATGGCCAAAGATGGACCAGCCAGTATGTTGCACCAGCATCTCTAGCGCCTCCGTGCCCAGTTTGCTATTGCCAATACTGTCTAGGCCCGGTGACCACACGGCTATCGAGGCTTTGCCTGGCGCCACAGCCAAAATACCACCGCCGACACCGCTTTTGCCTGGCAGGCCCACTCTATACGCGAACTCGCCAGAACCATCGTAGTGACCGCACATCAGCATTAGCGAGTTGATTCGGCGTGCCCGCTGAGCTGAAACCACTCTTATACCGGTGTGCTTATTAACCCCATCAGAGACGAGGAACATACCGGCTTTAGCTAACTGTAGGCAGTTCATTGAAATAGCACATTGGTGAAAATAGGTGCCCAGTACCTGATCGACGGGATGCTTCATACGCCCGTAAGCGGCCATAAAATGCGCTAAGGCGGCGTTGCGGTCGCCAGTAGTTAGCTCAGATTGCGCCACTTTTTCATCAATACCAATGCTTTCATCATTGGCCAGAAAGCGCACAAACTGCAAGATCTCGCCAAGGGTTTCCCGAGGTTGGTGGCCCATCATAATGGCGTCTACCACCGCAATCGCCCCCGCGTTTATAAAGGGGTTGCGGGGTTTGCCGTTCTCGTGTTCCAGCTGCACAATTGAGTTGAAGGGGTCGCCAGAGGGCTCGCGGCCCACCCGCGACCATACGGCGTCACCGAGTTTGCCAAGGGCAATTGTTAGGGTGAAGACCTTGGATATACTCTGAATCGAAAACAAGGTTTCAGCGCAACCAGCGCTAAAGACTTGACCGTCGGGAAGGGCCACCGTGATAGCAAATTGCTCGGGATTGACACAGGCTAGCTGCGGAATGTAATTGGCAACTTGGCCGCGATCGGTGCGACTCAGCATGGTGGTGTAGATGTCGTTTAAAATATCTTGCATGGCGTTGTGCGTTTGGCTCTGCTTAAGCGAATATGGCCTAGTATATTCGTGGGGAATCGGCCAACCCAGTGTTTTTCTATAATGAGTTGGTTTTAAGAGCGTAAAAGGGCCCTGCTTAGTGGGTTGAGTTTTTATGGCGGCAACTTGGAACTATTGTCGTGAGGGTGAGTCTGACACGGTCGCTGTCTACTTTGATCTGCCGTGTTAATGGGATTAAAACCAAAAGATTGTATTAATGAATATTGCTATTTTTATGGCTTATTTTGGGCGTTAGATTTTTTGCTGGCCAGAAAAATGCATCCATCTTGCGCTTGCGGGCACAATGGATAGCAGCAAAGCTGTGATTTGGTCCGCAAAAATGCAGATTACGGATACCCCCGTACCGGCGAATACTGGCAGTATGTCTTGGCGTCGTTGTGGCGCGCTATACAGTTTTCTCGTCGAACAGCATGGCTGCTTTGTCGGAGGTATATATTTTGAATATTGTGAATCGTTATATGGCAATTGCTAGCAGGGAGAAGCTTGCGCCGCCGAATCCTTTTCTTCAGTCGTGGTATCCAGTAGCGATATTACTGACTGTGCCTGTATTACAGATGATCTTAGCAGTATTGTTCCCCTAGAGTATTTTGCTTTATAGACACTGCTTACTATCTTGCCGGCTGATCTTACAGTAGAGAATGGCGCTGCGTGAAGTAGTCGTTTCATCATTGCTTGTGTCCAGCAGTCTATCGTTTGCCCAATAGAGGCTTTCAGCCACAAATAGCTTGTAAACCCTGTCGTTACTGCAATTTTAAGCTTTGATGTGCCGTAGTCTCGTTGCAGTGGTATATTTGTAAGCTGACAATAATGAATAAAGGGATTTTCATGAAACAAAGTATCCGCAGTCGGCTATTAAACTTTGTACTGATGTTGATTCGGCGGCCAATCTGGAATCAGGCGCAATTGCATGTGTTACGCAAGCGTATGGCGGGCCTGGATAAACGGGCCGAAGGCAAGGCGGAAAAACTGTGTTTGATACGCGCTCAGTCACTGAGTCACTGTGATGCAGATATTCTTCAGCCTTTAGGCCATGTCGAGGCCGCTGGGCAGGGACGGCACATATTGTTTTTTCATGGTGGGGCTTACTGCTTGCGCTCGCCGCATACCTACCGGGCGATGCTGGCGGGCTTGTGCGTTAATGTTGGCGCGGTAGGCATACTGCCTGATTATCGCTTGGCGCCAGAGTACCCTCACCCCGCGGGGATCGATGATTGTTTTGAATCCTATCGCATGCTGTTAGACATGGGCGTGGCGGCCAAAGATATAGCTTTTTGCGGCGACTCTGCTGGTGGCGGCTTGGTGCTGTCGGTGTTGGCCATGGCAAGGGATGCCGGCTTGCCATTGCCGGCGTCAGCGAGCTTATTGTCGCCAGCGGGAGATTGGGGCTTAAACGGCGCGTCCTTCTATGAAAATGAAGGTCGTGACCCTTTGTTCCGTTTGAGTAGTTTTTTGTTCTTCCGCAGTCTTTATCTTGGCGACTATCAAACCACCGATCCCGCTGTTTCGCCCTTGCTCGCCTCATTTGAGGGCTACCCCCCCATGTACTTCTCGGCCAGTAGTACCGAGCTACTGAGGGACGTTGCTACCGAGGGTGTCGCCAAAGCCCAGGCGGCTGGTGTAGATGTTGAAATGGATCTGTGGCCTGGCCACTGTCACGATGTGCAATTAATGTCATTTCTGCCAGATAGCCGTATTGCGCTCAATAAAGTTTGCGATTTTATGAACAAGCATTGGTCGGCTGCCTAATTTTTTCAATATTCCCTAGTTCGGCCTAGCCTACAGCTGCCTTAGGTGCTTTGGGCGCTATTATCTGTATCTTTCGTTTGATAATTTCCGCTCAATGATTCTCTATTGGGCTACCTTTATAAGGTTGGCTCATTATTAAGAGGTCTGTGCAGTGAAATGTTCTTACTCTTTAGCCGTGATTATCTTCGGCTTGGTGCTCCCCGTGTTTTCACTAGCTGCTGAGATGAAAAACACCAGTGGCGGCTTTCTCGACTTTAACTTCTATCCCTATTTGGCGGACGTCGATAG
Organism: Zhongshania guokunii; assembly: GCF_040892635.1. NCBI lineage: Bacteria > Pseudomonadati > Pseudomonadota > Gammaproteobacteria > Cellvibrionales > Spongiibacteraceae > Zhongshania > Zhongshania guokunii. Next base: position 127,194 of record NZ_JBFRYA010000007.1, read on the forward strand.
TGACAATGTCTTTACCTTAAATATTGCCGCCTCACTGCCGAATCGATTTTCTTATTTCAGTTTGACTAATATTGGCAATCAGCCTGGTGACAGTGAATTAAGTGATACCACAACGTATTACACTGAACAGAATTTACGTTGGCGGATCACCGACACTGCGCCGCTTGATCTTACCGTACAGGGTAATTTGCGCAGCGGTGTAGATAATGACCGTTTGCGCTTCGGGGTTCGCTGGCGGCTGAGTGACTCGATATTTCTGATGCCTTTTTTTAAGGCTGTACATCTTAGCTATTCTATCAACCTTCATGCACTGCAGATCGACGACAGCGAAGCGGACGTCTGGCAGCTAGAGCATGCGTTTAGTCTGAAGTTCCCACGGCTCAGTGAGCGCCTCTATTTAGCCGGTTTTATAGACCATACCTTTAATGAAGATTTACCCGCTACAATACCTAGTAATCCGGTGGTTGCTGAGGCGCAATTGGGTCTGCGACTTTTCGAAAATTTTTACGCAGTTGCTGAGTACCGGCTTAATGAATACCGGCGCAGCGATGTGAATAATGTGGCAATGGGATTTGAGTATAAAATGAAGTGGTAGGGCGGGTTAGTATCAGTATACGGGCATCACGATCTGTGAATTAACATCATTTACACCCCACTTAGTAGAGCGAGATATGAATTTAGATAAGTCGAAAAAGCGGATCGCTAAAAAAGTAAAAATGGGCTTTCACGGCTATCCGCAAATTGCGATTGAGTATTTTGGTCGGACAACTGAGCTGGCGACCGAGGTTGTGGTGTTATTTACCTTGGAGGAGGGCGGCGAGACTCAGGAGCAGCGGTTTGTAAGTAAAACCGATGCTCGTGAGGATGAGGCTATTCAGTCTGCGCTAGTCAAAATGATTGAGCGGTCTGAGACCAAAACGGTGCTCCAAAAGATAGACGTATCGCTTCTAGCTTAAGCCCAAGGTTAAATTTTGAGTTTTTGTGGCTGGAAGGCACAAACACAGCAACTCCAGCGCAAGTGCAACTAGCAACAATGTGACGGCAAAACATGCGTAAATAAGTGCCATTGACGGCTGTGAACTGCTGTTCAGCGCAATTAAGCTTGGAAAGCCGGTGCCAAAGTTAGCAAAGAAGAATGTGCAGGGAAATAGCGCAAAGACTAATAAGTGTTGCCTTTTACTCGTGGCGTGGCAACGGAGTAGTGCGGCGGCGATACTAAAGCTCATAATAAAAACGGCTTCTAATATCGCGACCCACACCGGATAATTTAACAAGCGCAACGGCTGCGGTCCGTAATACGCGTAGGTGCCGCCGTTAATTGCTATGGCTTCAAATACTGCGGTTGTGGCGAGAACAATAGCAAAGGTTTTGTAAAATTGCTGGCGATTCATACCGCGGTGGAGCATTTCGGTGATATACAGCGCCGGACCGCAAAATACGATGATATAGGCACTCATTACCCACACGGGCTGCGGCAGGCCAAAGGCGGTGAATAAACTCCATTGTCCAGGAATATACCAAATTAAATGAAAGGCGATGTCGTATAGCGGCTCGGCAATACTGCCCGCGGCACCCGCTAATATAATGAAAATCGGCAACAGTGAATTTTGCTGCCGAGACATTTTTATGGCTTTAATAACAAAAAATAATGTGAGTCCCCAAGTGCCCACCGTCATTACCGTTTGCATGCTCATATTGAGGCTGTGTTCGAAGGGCGGTGTAGGTACGCTATTTATCATTGCTTTATCCTTACTCGTAATTATTGTTGTTTTGAATATATTATTTGCATGGTTTTATTGAATTTGTTGTATTAAAAAAGGGGATGGTAAAACCATCCCCAAGGAGGCTCGGGTCGCGATTGAGGTGGCGCTACCGAGAGGTGAATATAAGGAGCCTTTAGCTATTCTGTACAAACTTGTCGAAACGGATGCGGCTATTGAACATGCCTTTGTCTTTCAATACCGCTACTGCCGCATCAATCATCGGCGGTGGCCCGCATAAATAGCCTTCTGCAGCACGCAACGAACCGGTATTGCGAGCTATGACGTCGGTGATAAATCCGCACTCGCCAGTCCAGTTGTCTTCTGCTGAGGGTTCAGATAGGGCGGGAATAAATTGAAAGTCAGCCAGTTGTGCGCCTAATTCCCTTATCTCATCTACAAAGTACAGATCCTTAACAGCGCGGGCACCATAATAAAATGAAACCTTACGCTCAGACTTTTCATCCACCAATTGGCGTAGCATCGACATGACTGGCGCCATACCGGAGCCACCGGCAATAAGAATGATTTCAGATTGGGTTTCCGATAGCTGGAACTGGCCGTAGGGCCCCCGAAAATTCACTGCTGCGCCTACTTCTGCGGTTTTTAAGTATTCACTAAACTGGCCGCCAGGAATTACTTTAACGACGAGTTCGGTGCTGCCCTCGGCATTCGGCAAATTGGCCATCGAGTAGCAGCGCCATAAATCGTCACTACCGGGTACTTGAATCTCCAGGTATTGGCCCGGGTGAAATCCATAATTGTCGCCGCCATTGCTCGCAAGGCGCAGGTGCACGGTGTCGTGGGTGACAAAGTTGATGTTAGCGATTTTTGCGTCAAAAACCCGCACGGGGAATTCTGGCGTGAGGTCGTCAAGCTTATAGTCGTCATCTAGGCTTATAACGACATCTTCTTCTGGATAGGCGCAGCATAGGAGTGCGATGCCTGCCTCTTGTTCTTCTTCCGAAATAGCGGTGGCGTGGTCGTTATAATCAACCTCGCCCTCTGCGATTTGGTGTTTACAGCCTCCGCAGCCGCCGTGCTTGCAGCCATAGCGAAGGGATAAGCCGGCTTTGAAGGCGGCGTCGAGAATAGTCTCGTCTTCGCCGCATTCAAAATCAACACCAAAGGGTTCTAATGAAATGGTGTAACTCACGAAATAACCTCCGCGTTGCCGGTCGTTAATTAACGAAATGCTGGCGGTTGTGGCCGCTCAACGATGTAGTTGGCCTTGCGCACATCGTCTAATGTCCACAATCGTTTTGGCTCTAGCTCGGGCTGGGCCATTAGGGTTTTACCATCTGCGCGAACAAAGCCCAGCTCTTGAATAATTTCTGACAGCTCCTTGCCTTCGTAGAGGTCGTAGAAGTTTTTAAAACCCACATAATGATTGGGTTCTTCTAAGAATATCTCTTGGCAGCCGTCCGAGCAGAAAATAAAGGTTTGATCTTTGAGCTTAATAGCGCGCTGCTGACTAATGTCTGGACGTGGGAAAATCGTGGGCCGCTGGCAGACCTGACAGAAGTTGGGTAAGCCACCCATTTCTTTCAGAATAAGTTTGCCCTCTTCTGGGTCTGTGCACTTACCGTAGGCTTCCCAGAAGCCACCAAAATGCTCGTAGAAACCGGGGTATTTTTTCTCAAACCATTCAAAATCGTCGTCGTTAAGACCATCGTAGCGATGGAAGAACGTTGGCCATGCGCCAAAGATATAGATGGCGGCGGAGTGCGACATCCAGTCGAGGTCGCTAATCATTTCATCTAAATGCGGCGGTGGCTTAATGCCGAATTTTTCAAGCTTTTGGTAAAAGCCGCCGTAGAAGTCATCAAACACCCAGCGCATGGTCATCTCTTTGGCCGATTCGGTGCGCTTTCTTACAAAGTAATCGCCAAACAGCATATTACCTAGGCCGAAGCTGCAGTGAATCCGCCAAGACCACTTGTCCATGGCCTTTTGGATCATAGGTATATTGCGGTCATCTTGTAATAGCGATGACAGCGTAGACCAGCCATTTGCCATATGGCGGGCTTCGTCAGATTGGATGGTAAGTAGGGTAGAGGCGAGCATATCGTCGCCATGGGCAGAGGCGTGCGACGACAGCCCTACAAAAAATAAATTGGTATAGGCAGTCTCTACAAATACCTGTAGGCCGATCGAGGTTTCAACAGGGTCGCTGGTAATAAGGTCTTCAACCATAGAGCGAAAAATACTGCTGCCGACACTACTGGCGCCGGCTTTGGCAGCAACGTCAAAGCCTACAGGGTCTTTCCAAGAACGCATATGGTGGCGAATAACGTTCATTTCTAAATTGGAATGACGCATCTCGTCGAGCATCTGCATCATATAACCTTGGCGTAGCTCAACCGGTGCTACGGTTCTGGCCATGCGGCCCATGGCGCGGGCGGCGGCATATTCTACACCCACCAAATTGGATAGACCGAACTTCATGCCTTCCATCCAGCGTGCGTCGGGCTCACCAGTATTTAAACGAGCGGCGGCCTCGAGCAGGGCGTAGTGACGGTCGTCTTTTTCTTGCTCTTGCTCGCAGTATTCGCGCACAAAGGTTTTAAAGGGGTCGTTGGGCTTGGTGCCGTGAATATGGAATTTGGTGGTTTCGACAGTTTTTTGCTCGGGAGTAATATAGCTCGGTTCCCAGTCAATCGCTTTAACGCGGTCGTAAGCTTCACTTATTTTCATTAGAGTGCTCCTGTAAAGTTTGCTTAGCCGTTATCGCGGATTACGACGTTGTCGTCGTTCACTTCGATAAAGCCTTTGTATGTAGCAAGAATGGATAAAAAGTTAGAGACCGAATAAGAGTGGCCCATCACTTCGGCAATTTCTTCCATGTCAAAAATCAGTTCTTCTTGCTGGGTTTCAATCGAAACGTAGGAGCCACTGTCGATGATGTCGACATGTTCGTAGAGCTCTTCCATCAGGTCGCAAATGATGCCAGCTTCTTCGCCACCCATCAGCTTGGCGGAAACAGTGTGGTTTGCTTTGATTGTGCTCATGCCGCTGCCTCTACGCTGTTGTTGAGACCGAGGTCTGTCATAAGTGCTGAGAAATCGGCTTTAACGGTAGCAAGGGCATCTTTACCTTCAGTTGAGCAGAGGGCCAAGGTGCTAAACAGGGGGGTGATATCTTCGGCGGCTTGTTCAACCAGTGGCAACCATGTGCTGAGCCAGCTGTCGATCACGGCGAGGTTGTGTTCCGGCGCTTGCTTAAGTAGCAGCTCAATGAATGCCTTGGTGCTGGCGGCATTGTTCTCGCGGCAGGATTCCGCCGCTTGGGCAATAACCGAGGTGATAACGTCGCCGTGGCGGGGCGCATTGCGCAAAATCAGATCTCGACAAATGAGGGAAGAAACCAGCGGTTCTAGTAGGCAGTTCACCACAAAGTGAATTTCGCCCCAATCGCGGCAGGCGAGTAAATACTCGGTTACTCTGCGCAAACCCTGCCACTCCGGTGCATTCATCCAAATATCTTTGGCGCGTGCATCGCTAAAGCCTTCGATTTGGGACTCAAGCTCCATGCAGTACAAGGTGATATCTTGAGCGTGACGATCTTTTTCCACGCTTTGGAAAATTAGCGGTTGCGCAACTACATCAGAGCCAGCTTCGCGCTGGGCTTGGCACAGCACCAGAAAAAGCCCATATTCTGCAAAGCGGTAGGCTGCATAGTGGGTTTGTAAAAACTCGGTCCAGGAGGGATCAAAGGCTGCGCAGGTATCAGCGCGCTTGGCTCCAGCAATGGTCTGTTCAATAGAGCGACCAATATCAGCTTGGCGCTTTACGAACGGACGGAACCACTCGGCATTCGGGTCACGAAATTCCCACCAATCAGTGGCCTTTAGTAAGGTGGCATCTTCACGCCAAGGTGGCTGGCCATTTTTGTCGAGGTTAAACCATCCGGCGCAAGCGAAATTGCGGGGGTCCCACTGGGTGTGAAGGGTGATTTCTTCATACTGTGAGGCCTTGCGTTTGGCGGGCTTGATATAAACAAAACCGGATTTTTTTGCTGCGCGTGGTCGCACGCCTGATCCTGCACCCATGATGTTCTCCTTGTTCTAATTAGCGCCAAATATAGAGCGCCATGTTTAGCTGAATATTCTTATTGATAATACTATCAATAAGAATATAGATATTAATAAATTTGTCAATATAGAAGTTCAGTTTTCGATTGCTGATATTTAAATACTTGTCGGTATAGCGGGGTAGTAGGTCGTACTGATGATTTGTACTAGATTAAATTGTTGTCGCACTCGAATTGCAGAGCGTAATTTAAGGTGTAATGTTCAAAAAATATTTTATTATCAATGTTTAAAGCAGCGTTAAATGTTGTTGTTTGTTAATAGAAAAGGTCGAAATATAAGCCTTCTTAGCTTTTAATTCCGACCTTTTATACTCGCCGACTCGCGCTAATAGCGAAGTAATCACATTGAATAAGTGCGTGAAAACAAGCCGTGCGAGTAGTCAGGTTTAATTAGAAGGGCATCGGGATATCGCCAACCGGAACACCTTGGCTGCTCACAATTGCTAGTACCACTGGCGCGTAAAGCTTGAGTGGATGAGGGCCAACAACAGGTATGGCTATTGGTAACTCTTGATCGGCCGCAAGTGCGCTAAGGCCCGAAACCAGCCCTTCTGGGGTAAGAAAAGCTGAGATGTCGCCGCCAAGTAACGGGATTGCGTTAATGCCGCCACCGCCCACAATGGCCATGAGAGTGTCGGCGCCGAGCGTACTTAATGTCGCCAAACCACCGTCAAGTAGGCCAAAGCCAAAGTCGGGAAGCTCGACACCGAGGGCGTCTGTTCCTGTGCTTGCGATATCAGTAATTTGTCCTAGGCCATCTAGTCCGCCCATGCCACCACTTAAGCTCGCAATGCTGTTTAAGCCACCAGCTGAGGGTAGTTGTGCAGAGGCTGTAAGGGGAAGTGCTGCCATAGCTGCAGCGAAGCTAATGCCAAGTAAGTTGCTTTTCAATTTACTGGTGTTCATATATAACCTCGTTATTCGAATTGGACGGTTTATTTAATCTACGGCTAATTAAAGTCGTTATTAATGGTTTGGTCAATTTATAAAGAGTAACTGCATCACAGTTTCAGCTGTTAACAATGGATTAATAGTTACCGTAGTTCGTTGCTGGTTTCTAAAGGGTGTGGAGGTGGCGACTAGTGTCGTTCTCCACACCCAAATTGCTATCGCAAGGGGATGCGTATGCCGAGATTGAACTGAATTTCTTTCAGGTTGCCGGGGGCATTTATGTCTTCTTCAAAATCGTTCTCGCGTTCCAGAAAGCGGTCTGCAACGTGATAAACCACTTCGGCGCGGATGCCTAAGGGGGTGTCGCTAAGCTCGAATGGAAACACGTAGCCGATGCCGGCGCCGTAATTGATAGTGATAAAATCATCATCACTATCTTCGAAGGCATCAACGCTCTGTGCTAATGGGTATTCCACATAGCGGGTAACACCGCTGGCTAGCTTGATATAAAAATTATTCTCAAACGGATAGATGAGGGTGTTAAACAATAAGCTTTGCTTTTGTACGTCTTCGTCCTTGGCGTAGCTGCCACCGAATTCAAAGCCATACCAGCCTTTGCGCCTAAAGCCGGCGAGTACTGTAATGCCTTGGCCTTGATCCAAAACAGGGTCGCGGACGGGCTCGGTATTGTTGCCGCCACCGCCCAGTACGCCGCCCAGACCACCACCGCCACCACCTTGGGTGGTTGTGGTGCCGCGTACGTCGTCATCGCTATTTTGCAGGCTATACATTACGTCGAGATAGCTTGTAAATGCGGTGCTGCCGCTAGTACCACTGCTGCTTGTAGTTGCGCTAGTACCGCCGCCTTCACCGTATTGTGCGAAGGCCGACCCTGAGGCCAATAATAGTATCGCGCTCGTTGGCGCAATAATGTTTCGTATCAAATTTTTCACTGTGTTCACCTTTTGAACTTATCGATTCACTTTGTTTTTTATATTGCTGCGCGGTGATCTTTTAGAACTCGTAATCTAAGCGTAGGCCAAGCGTGCGCCGCGTACCTAGTGAAGCCATTGCGCCAAAGTCGAGCTTGAGCATGCCGGCGGTATAAAACTCATCTTTTAGGTTTTGGCCTGACAAGGTAATGCGCAGGTTTGCGTCCTCTAGCAGGTAGCTCAAGTGAGCGCCCCAAAGGTCGTATTTAGGCTGCGAATAGCGCGGGTCGTTGGTCGCTGCATAGAAGAATCCGTCGTTGTAGTAGTAGCTAACGGTAGCTTCAAGTGGGCCGCCCGGAATAAGCCAGGTGTTTGCCAGTGAGGCAGAACCGGTAAATTCGGGTGAGCGCGTAACGTTATTGCCAGTGAAATCATTGTTCTGGGTAAATACACCCGTCTCAGGATCGTGGCCGGCGCCATCGACATAGTCGGTATAGGTTGCATCGAGGAAGGTGCCGTTGACAGTGCCGATTAAGTTGCCAAATATGCTAGGGAAAATATCGGCTTTAATATCGAACTCCCAGCCCTGGGATTCCGAACTACCGGCCGTATCCAGCGACAATGCACCACCATTGGTGAGCGAGATCGACTGGGTCTGCAGGTTTTCTATTTCATATCGGAATGCCGCCAAGTTTACTTGAACAGTATCGTCAAACAAAGTCGTCTTTAAGCCGACTTCGTAAGCTACGGTTTCTTCTGCCTCTACGTAAGCGGGGGCTAAGTAAAAAGCAAATGCATTATACGAGTGGGCTTTTACCGCCTCTTGGTATGAAACATAGAAGAGTGTTCCGTCGTCGAAGGGTCTAAAATCCAGCGCGACTTTTGGTGTGAAGCCTTTTGTTACATCGCTTAGTGCGTGTGGCTCGTCGTTTTCGTCCCGTGCTTCTTCCCATTTAACTAAAGTGCGCTGAGTGCCATTAGCCAAACGAATTGAGGTTTCCGATTGAGCTACTCCACGCTCTTCGTTTTGGTAGCGGCCGCCGAGGGTTAACGCCATCCATTCAGTGATGTTGGCAGTAGCTTGTAAGAATACCGACCAAGACTCGGTTTCAACTAAGCCGATGTTAGACAGTGCATAGATAGGCGTTTTTACGCCGCCCAGCAATGGTTCGGTTACTGATGAAAGTAGATCGGCTAATTCTGGCGGAACTTCAACGCCCACCGAGCTTAAATTAGTTGGATCTAAGCCGCCAACGGTTAGTTCAACTGGGTCAAAACCTTGCTCATTTTTGAAGTAGAACGCGCCGCCGGTTAAGGTTAGCCAATCTGACCAAGGCGTACCTTCGTTTGATAGGAACTGAATTTCAGCCTCGTCAATGTCAGCTTCGTGGCGGTGTACGACAAATGATGCGCCGGGAAATGAGGTGCCGTCGTAGTCGTAGTTGTAGGGATTGCTATGCGCCTGATGGCTTAGCAACAGTTTCATGTCGAAGCTGTCGAAAAACCAATCTGTTTGGCTTGAAATAACAAACGATTGCAGGTGGCCAAAAATAGGTAAATCGGGGTCTACTTTGTAGTTGCGACCATCTTCGCCGTCGATGCCGACCGCAGTGCCAAGCGGGGTGGGGCTGATATTTGCGGCAAGAGTAGATGTGCCGTCACGCTTTGCGCCCTGCAAGGTCAGGCGGGTATCGACCCGATCAGACATCTGCCAGCGCAGCATCATTCGCGCGCCAAATAATTTGTCAGCCGGAATCGGCTTGCCGTTTATGGTGCTGTCGTCGCTATAAATTTTTGTATCTTGGGAGAAGGTGGACGCAAAGTTCATGGCGACGTTATCGGTAAGAGGAACGTTGACGAACATGCCTACATCGTAAATGTCTCGGGCTTCGGCCTTGCTTCCAGACACTGATATCTCTGTCCAGGTGTCTTCAAAATCGGGCTTTTTAAGAACTACGTTGATCGCACCACCCACGGCGTTTCGGCCAAACAAGGTGCCCTGCGGCCCCTTTAGAACCTCAACGCGCTCCACACCTTTTAGGTTTTGCGCTACTGACGGTGAGAAGGGGTAGTAGACGCCGTCTACGTAGGTTGCGACGCTGGGGTCGGAGCTCAGCCATGCTTCGGAGCCGATACCACGCATAAAGACACTGGTAAAGTCGCCCGCTTGGGTACCCATGTCGAGCCCAGGGGTAATCTTCATCAAGTCAGTGGTGTTTTCTACGCCAAATGCAGCTAGCTGCCCGGGGCTGAAGGCTTGGATAGAAATGGGAACGTCGTTCGCATTTTCCTCACGTTTTTGTGCCGTAACAACGACTTCCTCTAATGCCCTTGAGTATTTTTTTGGCTTTTCCTTTTCTGCTTGCTCAACTTGCGCGTGAACAGGAAGCGCAAGGGCGAGGGATTGCGCGGCGATAGCGAGCGCAATTGGTTTAAAACGAAACCTTGTCATTTGAGAACACCCATATTGGTTTTGTAGCGCAGGCGCGCAGTTATTGTTTTGATTATTGAAATGTCGCGACCGCAGTTGGTCGCGACAAATTACGATTATTTTTTTAGCCAGAATTTGTTTGGTTCGGGAAATGCACCGAGCTGGATCGCAACGTCACGGAAGTTCCAGTAAGTAAATTCGCGAACAATTTTTCGGTTTTTATAGCAGTGAAAGGTAATGCCGCGGGTGTGGGTGGTTTTACCCTTGGCGGGCAAGCCTAGGAAGTCCATATTGTGACTGGCTTTCCATACCCAGTTCATTACTGCCCATTCATCGTAGTCGTGGTCTGCGCCGGTGCTGGCTGCAGCGCTCCACATTTTCCATTCGCTCTCGCTATAGCCCTCTGGGACACCTTGGCGCAGCAGGGCCGTGCGATCGCCGGCAGGGCCGCCGTCGTAACGAATAATATCGAACTGGTGAACACCTAGAGGGGAGTCGGGGCCGTTATTATCAAAGGGTAAAAAGGCGCGGTAGAGTTCTTCTTTGGTTTCGATAGTTTGGAAGAAGGTGATATCTTCAAACACAAAATCATCGGCATAGTAATGGATGATTTCTTTAGCGCCGCCATTAAAAAAGGTATCTATCCAGTCTTCGCCGGTCGACATACCCATGCGGCCTTTGCTATCAAATCCGCCGCCATTGCCTTTTGCCGATTTTGGGGCCGTAAACGCCATCGCTGGCGACGCGCCGGCAATCAGTAAAGCGGCACCGCTTTTTTTAAGGAATGAGCGGCGATTGTTTGCGTCCAACTCATCCAGTTCATCGGCGCAGTTTAGGTATCCTAGGTGCATTTATATTATCCTCACCTTATTCGTTTTATGTGGGGTGCTTGCTCAGCTATTGAGCTTAAGCCAAAATAATTCTACCCATATTGATAGTATTGTCAACAAGCTTATTGATATAAATATCAGTACTGCATTTTTATGTTTAAAAACAATGGTTTGATAATTTATATCCTTAATTTTTGAAGCTAATTATTTCAGTATTAAAAAATGGATATCTATTCTATTGCCTGTTTTAGTATTTTTGGTTTCTCGCTATTTGAGTTGATACAAATAGTGATGGCGCAGTTTCGGCTAATTTTTTGTGACGTGCAATTGTGGCTTAATCGGCCTGCTGGATTTAGTCGGTGGAGGCCAAGTCTTAGGGTGTGCCTTAAAGCTAATTATTATTGATAACTTACTCACTAACGCCTATATTTGAACGAGTATGATAAAAATGCAAGGCCTTAATCTTTAAATATCACTTCGATATGACTTGGTTCTTGTTTTTAAACATTTTTACAATTAACAGCAGGGTTGCTTATGCCTGAACTTTCCACTGTATGCCAAGTAGCGCTGGCAGACTATGAGCTCTATATGCCTCTGCTGGAGGCCATGGAACAGGACCTTGAAGAAACCTTGGCGGAAAATAGTGACGCGCAATTTTTTGTTGGTCGCTCTCTGGTGGTTAACCGCTTTCTAAATACCCTGCGTGGTTTGATGGGGGAAGAGGGGGGGCGACTGCCTTTGTTGGATGAGTCTGCACCAATACCCTCAACATCCGTATTTGCGCTTATTCAGCGCTACCATGTTGCGTTTTTAGCGGCTAAACCCTTAGCTTGTTAATTAGGCTGCTGGGCCGGTAAAGGGGCGGAACTTGTGGAGTTTACCGTGTGGGTCTGTTTTGGATCCGTCAGAATGGTGCTTGGTCACCGTTTAGCGCAGAGCGGCCACGGTAGCGGAGCTTTGCAATTAGCACGCTTTAATTAGACGAAAAGATTCCCTAAGCAAACCCCTGTCTGTAAAATCGGCGTCTTTGTTAATAAAGCGGAGCAGCGCAATGGGCAGAGCCTACCAAAACCGCAAAGATTCCATGGCCAAGACTTCAGACGCCAAGGCCAAAGTCTATAGTAAGTATGGTCGCGAGATTTATGTGTGCGCCAAAGCCGGTGGTATAGATCCCACTGGAAATTTAGCCTTACGGGGTATGATTGAGCGTGCCAAGAAAGATCAGGTACCCACCCATGTGATCGAAAAGGCCATTGACAAGGCCAAGGGCGGCGGCGGTGAGGATTTTGCTCTGTCGCGCTACGAGGGCTATGGCCCGGGTAATTGCATGGTGATTATCGACTGCTTAACCGACAACGCCAATCGCACTTTTGGCGACGTGCGGCTCTGCTTTACTAAAACCAAGAGTAAAATTGGTACGCAGGGCAGTGTTAGCCATATGTTTGATCACTCTGCCATTTTCGTTTTTGCCGGTGATGATGAAGAAGCGGTGCTAGAAGCCCTGATGGAAGCTGATGTGGATGTCAGCGATATTGAAAATGAAGACGGTAAAATCTCGGTATTTGCGCCAAATACTGATTACTTTAAAGCCAAGCAAGCCTTAATTGAGATGGGCATAGCCGACTTTGATGTGGATGAAATTCAGTTCTTGCCCCAAAACACTACCACCATCGAAGGTGATGATGTGGCTATGTTCGACAAGTTTATGGACATGCTTAACGATTTAGACGATGTGCAAAACGTTTATCATAACGTCGAATTGTAAATTGCTGGGGCGGCTTAGCTTTGCCAAGTCGCCCTCACTCATCTCGGCGGCCACTACATACACTCGTATCTAGCGCCACTCACGGTGTTTGGTTTTATCCTTGAGCATCGCCTCACCTTCGCTTAGTAGCATCGCTACCGTATGGTGCGTAAATACATTAACGGCTAAGCGTATAGAGGTGAAGGGTGGGCTATTTTTTTCGTTATTCGGGTTTTGCAAGTTTGTACTTTTCAGTCTTTCGACAAAATTCTGAGCCTCGTCTAGAGGGGTGTCGCGCAGCAATATTACAAAACGATGTTCGTCAATTCGGGCAAAAAGGTCGCTGTCGCGCAGTGTTGTCAGAATATTTTCGCTAAATATACGTATCGCGTGGTCCGGATTGACACTGAATGGCTCGTTGCTAGAACTTGGCGTCAGCTCCATAAAAATGGCGGTTATTGGTGTTTTTTCGCGGTCTGCGATGTCAAGTTGCTGCTGGGCCAGTAAAGTAAAGCCGGCGCGGTTATAGGTATTGGTTAGGGTGTCACGGGTTGCGTAATGAACGGTAAATAGTTCACGCTCAACCATGGCCGCAAAATTTTTGAGGATGTGTTGTTCTTCAGCACTGAGTTGCCGAGGCTTTTGGTCAATAATACATAAGGTGCCGAGCTTGCTGCCGTCTAGAGCCTTTAACGGACAGCCTGCGTAAAAACGTATTTTGGGCTCGTTTTCTACCAGCGGATTGTCGGCGAAGCGCTCGTCTTTGGTGGCGTCGGGAATGATAAAAATGTCATCGCCGTGAATGGCGTGGCCGCAGAAGGATATGTCGCGCGGTGTTTCGCTGACGTCTAAGCCCACGCAAGATTTAAACCACTGACGGTTCTCGTCTATTAAGCTGATTACCGCAACGGGCACCTTGAGGGTTTGCTTGGTCATTAAGGTTAAGCGATCGAAGCGATCTTCTGGCGGGGTATCCAGAATGTTAAGCGCACTAAGGGCAGCGAGGCGCGATTTTTCATTAACGGGTAGCTCGGGCGTTTTCACAGCGTAGGCCTTGTGTTAGATCGGTGTGCTATCAATGGTAAGTTAAGCATACTTTTTCGACTTTACCTGCTTTTTCGCTGCAAAAACGGGTGATTTCTGCGCCGCTTAGCTTGTGTGTAGTGTGGCTTTAACACATTTAAGCACGTTGTAATCGTATTCGCCGTCGAGCATTTCGTAAATTGGCTTCATTTTGCCGTCTTCGCTGTGCTCAAAGGCGAACTGGATTTCTTTTAACGCGGTGTCACTCAAGGTGACGACGTCGCTGAGCTTGAGCTCACCACTGGCAATGCCTTGACTGAGATGGCCGTAAACGGTGGTGAGTGCGAGCTTGCGCTCGCTGGCAATGGCGTCTGGGTTAGACCCCTGTTTCAGCAGGGCAATACTAATGGCAGTAGTGTCGTTGATGTCTTCGGCGGGCTGGGCGTTGATATTGGCGAGAATAACCTCAAGAAAGCCTGCGCCGTATTTGTCTAGCTTGCTCTGGCCAACTCCGGAAACACGGCTAAGTTGCTCTAGGGTTTGGGGCTGGCGTTCGCTCATCTCCGCGAGTGTGGCGTCGTGAAAAATCATATACGCCGGAATCTCTTGCTCGCTGGCCAGCGCTTTGCGGTGTTCGCGTAGCGCCTCCCACAATACTGCGTTGCCCGAGCCGGTATAGGTCTTGGCCTTGCGGCGTTCGTTTTTACTTACTTTTACCATTTTACGGAGGGTGAGTAGTGTTTCACCCTTCAATACTGGGCGGGCGGTGTCGGTGAGCTGGACGCTACCGTGGCCTTCTACGTCTACACGCAGTAGGCCCCGCGCAATGATTTGCCGGTATAGGGTGCGCCACTCGGTGGCGTTGAGCTCGGTGCCAATGCCGTAGGTTGAAATTTTGTCGTGGCCAAATTGGCTGATTCGGTCGTGCTCTTTGCCCATCAGCACATCAACTAAATAGCTCACGCCAAATCGCTGCCCTGTGCGGTAAACACAAGATAAGGCTTTTTGGGCGGCGACAGTGGCGTCCCAAGTTTCTGGTGGCGTTAGGCAGTTGTCGCAGTTACCGCAGGGGTGGTCGAGAACATCGTCAAAATAGCGGAGCAGGGCTTGGCGGCGGCAGGTGGTGAGTTCGCAGAGGCCGAGCATGGCGTCGAGCTTGTGCTGCTCTAATCGTTTGCGGCTTTCCTCTGCGCCGGAGTTGCCCTGCATTTGGCGCAGGGTAATTACATCTTGCAGGCCGTAGGCCATCCACGCATTGGCGGGTTGGCCGTCGCGGCCGGCGCGGCCGGTTTCTTGGTAATAGGCTTCAATGCTTTTGGGTAAATTAAGGTGGGCAACAAAGCGCACATCGGGCTTATCGATACCCATGCCAAAGGCGATGGTGGCAACAATAATCACGCCGTCTTCACGCAGAAAGCGCTCTTGGTGTTGCTGCCGAACTTCGTTGCTCAAACCCGCGTGATAGGGCAGGGCGGTCATGCCTTTGCTGCTCAACCACAGGGCAATTTCGTCGACTTTCTTGCGGGATAGGCAGTAGACAATACCCGCTTCGCCCTCGTGTTCATTAAGGATAAAACGCAGTAAATTCTCCCGCGCGGTGCCTTGGTTTTCAGTGATGCGGTAGCGAATATTGGGTCGATCAAAGCCGTCGTTAAAAACCCGCGCATTCTGCAGAGACAGGCGTTCGATAATTTCACGCTGGGTTGGGCCATCGGCAGTCGCCGTTAGCGCGACGCGCGGAATGTCGGGAAAGCGCTCGTGGAGTACCGTAAGTTTGATGTACTCGGGGCGAAAGTCGTGCCCCCACTGCGACACGCAGTGGGCTTCATCAATGGCAAATAGCGACAGCGGCGCATTCTCTAATAACTGCAGCATGCGCGGCATCATTAGCCGTTCGGGGGCAATATAGAGCAGTTCCAGCTCGCCATTCATCAGCTGGTTTTCTACCTCGTTAGCCTCCATGCCATTGAGGCTGGAGTTTAAAAAGGCAGCCTTTATGCCGTTTTGGCGGAGGGCCATCACTTGATCTTGCATTAGCGCGATTAAGGGCGAAATGACAATTGCGGTGCCTTCGCGAACCAGCGCCGGCACCTGAAAACACAGAGACTTACCGCCACCGGTGGGCATTAACACCAGGGCGTCGCCACCGCTAATGATATGGTCGACGATATCCGCTTGCTGGTTGCGAAATGACTCGTAACCATAGACGCTTTGCAGCACCTGCAAAGCGCTGCTTCTGGTGTTTGTTGGCGTGTTCATATCAGGGTTTAAAATAACAAATTACCACATTAAGTCGTCGGGGATTTGGTAGGCCGCGTAAGGGTCATCTTCTTCTACGGTGTCGGCAGTGCTGGTGGCTTTATCGTTGTGTACCAGAATGGCCGACTCGTCGCGCTGCTTAATCTTTTCGGCCACGGCGGCGGGCACTAGCTCATAGCCTTCTTTAAGCTTAACCAGTGCAATGACGCCCTTAACCAATTGAGTTTGGAGTAGGCTGTCGACAAAGATTTTTTTGATTTTCTTGCCATCGGTAAATTGGTAGGCAATATCGCCCCGACTGCGGTCGATGCGGTTGAGGGTAATGAGCTGAATGATTTGGGCGTGAATCGCTTTTTTGTCGGCTTCGGCTTGGCGAAGACGGTTCATCTCGCGGTCGCGGGCCGATTTTTCGGCCAGAGCGCGTTTGGCGGCTTCTTTCGTTTCGTCAACAATAACCGTGCCCTTGGGCTGTTTGGCTTGTTTACGCTTTTCCTGCTTGATCTTTTTGGCCTTCTTCTCGTCGACCATGCCAGCTTTAAGAAGCTGCTCTTGTAATGACGCCATACCTAGCCTCCGGTGGTTGTGTGGGGGATTACGCTATTCTAAGGGATTAGCGAGGCCAGAGCTTGGTAAAATTCAGCCAATAATACTTGCTGCTGTCGCTAGGTACCTGCTAAAAATACGGTGCAGTATCAATAGCCCAGCTTAAGGCGGTAACAGCTTTGGCAATGGAGATCGACATACAAGGAGTTCGGCCGTGATTAAAGTTAGTGTAATGTACCCTTATGCCCCAGGTGCGCGGTTTGACCATGCTTATTATCGCGATCAGCACTTTCCAATGGTTAAGGAGTTAATGGGCGATTATTGCCTGTCTTACAGCATAGATCGGGGCATTGTTGGCGAAGAGGCCGGCATTCCACCGCTATATATTGCAATGGGTCACGTCTACTGCGTGTCTATTGACGAGTTTCAGGCTGGCTTTTCACCCCATGTGGCCAAGATCATGGCTGATCTCCCCAATTACACTGACCAAATACCTCGTATTCAAATCAGCGAAGTGGTGCCGCATTTCGAGGCCATGGCAGTGGTTTAAGCTAAGCGCTTGCTGGTCTTTATGCCGCTGCCGACGCCATTTGGCGGCTAAGCCATTGCCTGTATTGCCACGAGTGGTAGTATGCGGGCGGGGTTTGTAGAGATTAGCAATAAGAGCACCATGTTATGCGCGTACCGGCTTTAATTCTCTCGCTTTGCCAGGCGAAAGCAGAAAAAATTATTCAAGGTCCACCCACCAAGGTTATTGGCGTCGATTATCTGCGGCGCTGGCATATTGTGCCCAGAAACCGCCTTTTCAACGTTTACCTGCACCATGTGACCGGCAATGATCCCGATGTTAATTTGCACGACCACCCGTGGTTATTCAATTACTCGATGGTGCTGCGCGGCGAGATCGAAGAGGAAATGCCGGCCAGTACACGGACCTTGAGCACTGGCTCCCTCACCGCAAGATTAGGTCGCGCACCACATCGCCTATTATTGAAAACTCCCGACAGCCTAACCCTGTTTATAACAGGGCCAAAAATTCGGAAATGGGGTTTTTACACCCCGCAGGGCTGGGTGAGCAGCAAAGGTTATTTGCGAGCCGATGGCGACGGTCGCAGCGCAAACAAAGAATATACCTAGCTTTATTCGCCACTAAGCTTTTTCGCGTTGCGCAATAAATCGGGGTTGAGCTGGTGTTTTTTAATGAGCTTATGAAAGTCTGAGCGATTTCGACCAGCTTGCCGCGCGGCATCGGTAACATTGCCTTGGGTCTGTAGGAGTACCTGCTCTAAATATTCCCGTTCAAACAGTTTGCGGGCATCTGCGAGGGGCGGCATTTCCTTGGTCGGTATACTGGATTTCGGGAGGGCGGCAATGGTTTGCGCCTCGCCAATAATGGCCGCTGGAGCAAGTGCTGCAAGCTGCTCAACGATATTACTCAGCTGGCGTATATTGCCAGGCCAATCGTAGGCCATTAGCGCGCCCAGCGCCGCCGGTGAGAATTTTTTGGCGCTACTGTTATTGCGCGCCGCTATTTTTTCTAGAAAGTGTTTAGCTAATAGCTGTATGTCAGCTCGCCGTTCTCGTAATGCGGGCAAACACAGTGAGGCAACATTTAGGCGGTAGTATAAATCTTCGCGGAACCGGCCTTCGCTAATCGCTTCTTCCAGATTTTGGTGGGTTGCCGACAGCACCCGAACGTCAATGTTAATATCTTGATGGCTGCCCACCGGTCGTATTTTTTGTTCCTGTAATACGCGCAGTAATTTCACTTGCAGGGGCGCGGGCATGTCGCCAATTTCGTCTAAAAATACTGTGCCGCCGTCGGCACTCGCAAACAAGCCTTTGTTGTCGCGGCTGGCGCCGGTGAACGCGCCTTTGACATGACCAAATAACTCAGATTCCAATAATTCAGCGGGAATTGCGCTGCAGTTAATGGCGATAAAAGGTTTGTCTGCGCGGCTGCTCGCCGCTTGTAAGGCGCTGGCCAATAGCTCTTTGCCGGTGCCGCTTTCGCCGCGAATCATAATATTGATATCGCTTTGCGCGAGGAGCTTGGTCTGCTCCAGCAACTGCTGCATTTTCGCGCTACAGGTAATGATATTGTTTTCAATGCCACTGCTCGATGCGATGTCGCTACTTAAATTGAGGGCCTGCTGAATACTGCTCAGCAACTCATCTTTATCTACGGGCTTGGTGAGGAAGCTAAAAACACCTTTTTGGGTCGCGCTAACTGCCTCTTTAATGGATCCATGGGCGGTGAGCACAATCACCGGCAGTCCGGGGTATAGCTGCTGAATTTTTTCAAAAAGCTCAATGCCGTCCATGCCGTCCATGCGCAAATCGGATATAACAATATTGGCGCACGCCAGCTGTAGCTTCGCCAGCGCGTTGTCACCGCTGTCGGCACAGATAACGTCAAAATTCATTGCCTCCAAGCGCATCGACAGCAATTGCAAAACACCGGGATCGTCGTCGACCAATAAGATTTTTATGCGGCTTTGAGTATTCATTGTTGACCTCGTTGCTGCTGGGTTTCACTACTATTAATTTTGGTTTCAATATTACTGATACCGTCGATGGTTTCGCGCAGTTTGGTCCGCAATGTATCGCGTTGCTGTTGGGTGTGGAGTAGGTCGCGATTGGCCGTGTCAATAAGCGCCAGTAATGCGCGTTCGGCTTCGCTTAATTTTTCCAAATCAAGCGCTTGAATTAGATCTTGGCTTTGTTCGGTATATTTTTCCGGCGCGCAGCTGGTCAACATTAAACGTTGGAATAGGCTGCTATTATTACTTTTTGCGCGTAATACCGCATCGACTTGTATTCGTTCCGGTTCGGGAAGTAGGCACCAAGCTTGACGCTTTGCGAGCAGCGCAATAGCGGGTTCGGGGGGCGCTGGTATTATTGTCACTCGGTGAGGCGAAGCTTTGTTGAGCGGTGTTGGCGTATGTTGCGCTGTGTCTTCGCCGCTAGGGCTGATTAGTGCGCAGCCGCCCAATAGTGAAATAAGTGCTAGTAGTGAGGTTTTTTTCATAGTTTGCGCCATCATTATTTTGGAAAGCAGAGCGTAAATTCTGCGCCTTTATTCTTACTGGATTTTAAATTAAGCGTTGCCTTAGCTTGTTCGGCGCAGGCTTTAACAATAGCGAGCCCGATACCGCTGCCTTTTAAGGCGCCTTGGCGCTTGTTCTTACCTTGGTAGAAGGGCCTGAACACGGCTTCTTGTTCATCAAGTTCTATACCGGGGCCGTCGTCGCTTACTTGCAGCCACCAATGACTGCCGGCCTCGTCACTTACTAGAGGACGACCCTGTTCGTCAATATTGCAATGGCCCCAGTTCACCGCAACGGCGCCAGCAGTACTGGAAAAATGAATAGCGTTCGACAATAGATTACTCAGAATCATTTCAATCAACTGGGTGTTGCCAGTGAAAAGCCCAGCGTCATTGCTGCAGCTAATTTGGATCGCAGAGTCGGGTAAAAAGCTGCGATACCGTGCAATGAGCTTTTTGCTCATAGCGTTTAAATCAACCTGTTCTTGGTGGGCCGCGATGCCCTGAGACACGGTATTGAAATTAAGTAATTGTTGAATAAGCTCCTGTAAGTTATCCGCTTGGCTGCGCAATATTTTTAGCACCGCCATTTGTTGTTCGTTGATTTTGCCGGGAATCTGTTCGGCGAGTAGGGCCTGAGCATCCATTATGGCAGCGAGTGGGCTTTTTAGTTCGTGGGTGATGTGCTGGGTGAACTGGGCTTTTTGTTGTTCGGTGCTAAGCAGTTGCTGGCGCATCCATTCGAGGCGATGGCCAAGTTCGATTAAATCGGATGGACCGTCTATTTCAATGGTTTGGTCCCAGCTGCGCTCACCGAGATGGTGGATAGCAAGAGATAGGCGGCGTATTGACCGAGTAACAATAATAGAGCTGGCACCGAGGAGGAGCAAACTGGCGGGCAGAGCCAGTAAACCCGTGATGAGGACCCGCCATAGTACGTTGTTAAGTTCCTGCTCTGCTTTACGCAAATTGCTTTGAATAGCCTTTGTTAACTGTTGGTATAGCGTATTACTGCTTTCTTTTAAATCTGTGTACAGTGACTCTAAGCGCTGCTTTTGACTGGCGTCATTGCTGCGCGACACTGAATTAATGTCGGCGCTAATGGAGTCGATACGGTTGATGGTGTCGGAATTCTTAAGGGCAGGTAGTTGGTCAGTGATCTCGTCGAGACTTGAATTAAGCTGAAACTGCTTTATTTGCAGTATTTCTAACAGGCTGGCGTCTTGCAGCAATTGGTATTGCCTCGCAGAGCGCTCAATTTCCTTACTGAGTTCTTGAACGGCGACGCTGAGCTGGGATATCTGCGCTTGATCCATAACCAGCTGTTGTTGGGCGCGCGCTTGGAAACTCATCTCCCACGCGGCGTACGCTACTGCAATCACCAGCGGCAGCATCGACAGCAAGGTTGTACTTATCCATTGCTGGGTAAGGCTTAATTTTCGACTGTTAAATATATTTTTCACTACGTTTAATGCCATTTTATTTCAGTGTTGCAAAAAGAAGACTATCTAACTTACTGAAATTATTAATTAAAATATTTAATTATTTGCACGTGTTGCAAAAAACCAACAGTTTGACCCCATCAAACCCTGCTTAGTTCTTGTCTTTATATTAAGTTGTTGTATTTAAAGGAAAAATAAAATTGGCATAGGGGTTGCAATACTCTAGTCGACACCGCGTTAAAGCGCTTTCAACGAGGGAAGCATTATCGCTGTCATTGGTGAATTTGATAAAACAGAAATTATTCCAATTATTTTTTTAAATTGGCAATAGTTAAGGAGAAAACCATGAAAAAGATAGCAACAGTTTTTGCAGGTTTGGCATTAAGTTCATTTTGTTTGGCAGAGCCAATGTCTGGCGCTATTCAAGGCAGCGGCACGGGGTCTGGCGGTGTAAACACCGATATTCAGCAGGGCAGCCAGCAAGGCAGTGGCGGCTTAAACCTCCAAGGTCAAGGTTCGCAGGGACAAGGTGCTTTGCAGGGCCAGGGTTCTATGCAGGGCTCCGATGATGCCAGCAATGCAATTTTTACCGCGCTTGACCAAAATGGCGACGGTGCACTAGATGAGAAAGAGGCGCAGTCTGAGCAGTCGCTTCGTCAATACTTTAGCGCAATAGACAGTGACGCTAATGGCGCAGTGAGCCGCGATGAGTATATGGATCGCCAGGATGCGATTCAAAAGCTTGAAGAAGAAGCTGAATAAGCCATAGTTGGCGGGCCGTTGGCCCGCCCATAGAAATTCTCGATATTTTTTGTAATTCATAGAGGAAGACATTATGCGAGCAATCTATTCACATAGTTTGGCCTTATTTGCCGCCGTTGTCGGCACCACAACTTTAGCATCGACCGCTTTTGCAAATCCAAGCGCTGGTCCACACGCTTATGTTGGTGCCAATTACGGTGGTTACAAGGATCGTGGTGGCGACTTCGATGAAGATGATGATTTTAAAGAAGCGCTGATTGGTGCGCAGGTTAATCAGTTTCTCGGTTTTGAAGCCAGTTATATTGATTTTGGCTCATTCGGTGGCGACGTAGGCAAGGCCAATGTCGACGGCTACGGTCTCGCGGTTGTGGGTCGGCTGCCATTAACGGAGCAGCTTGGTATTTACGCAAAAGCGGGCCAATTATTTTGGGATGCAGACGTCCGTGTTGCTGGCCTTAAACAAAGCTATGATGGCGATGAACCTTTCGTTGGTGTGGGTGCCGATATAAAGGTGAGCGAGCATTTTGTTGTAGCGCTGGAATACGACCGCTACAAAGTTGATTTGGATGATTCTAGCTTTCCTGCGCCGGCCTCAAATTGGGAAGGCGATATGGACACGGTGAAACTCGGCGCAAGATTTATGTTTTAAGGAGAGCATCAGGCTTATTAAGTTGTTTGTTTTATAAGTCTGATTTTCTTAGCCCTATGCCAATAGCGCTGGGCGCAATAGTTTTATAGAGCGTAAGCTTTCCCTCAGCCAGTCGCGATCGTCCCCCCTCCTTGTCGCGGCTGGCTTTTTTATGCTTTCTTCTTGCCCTTCAATTTTTAATTCGCTTATTGTGGTGGCGGTAGTTTTTCGCCGCAGTGACGGCAGTAATGGGATTCTTTTTCGTGGCCAAATTTCTTGCAGCTATCGCACTGGCGGTTGGTGATCATTCGCTGACTCTCTTGAATTAATTCTGCGCTGAGAATACCAGTGGGAATCGCGATAATTGCGTAGCTGGTGATCATGGCCATGGCTGCCACAAGTTGGCCAAGGGGCGTGTGGGGCGCGATGTCGCCGTAGCCAACGGTGGTCACGGTTACAATTGCCCAGTACATACTTTGCGGCAAACTGGTGAAACCATTCTCAGGACCTTCTATCAAGTACATCAAAGCGCCAAACACCACAATTACCGTGAGTACGGAGACGAGAAAAACCGAAATTTTTCGACGTGATGCTAGCAGCGAGCGCAATAACACATTTGCTTCACTCATATAGTGAAAAAGCTTAAAAACTCTAAAAACCCGCAGCACTCTAAATACTCGGATGATCAGCAAATGCTGGGCGCCTGGAATAAATATTGATAGATACGTAGGTATTGTTGCGAGTAGGTCGATTAAACCGTAAAAGCTGAAAATATAGGCGCGGCGATTGGGTGAGCAATAGATGCGTGCGCCGTACTCTAAGGTGAATAAAACAGTAAAAAAAACTTCAACGCCAAATAATAAATCGCCATAGCGCTCGTGAATTGACGCGACGGAATCAATAAATAAGGCCGCAACGCTGCTGAGTATGACGACGATCAAGAAAATATCGAAGTTACGGCCGGGGCCGGGTTCGGTGCCAAAAATAATCTCATGGAGCCATGTTTTGAATTTGGCATTACTCATTTTTTGTTATTCCTCTGCAGCCAAGGCGGCGACCATCTGCTGGCAAAGCAGGGCCAGATCAGCGTCGCTAATAATGTAAGGAGGCATGGTGTAAACCAGTTTGCCAAAGGGCCGAATCCAAATGCCCTTGGCAATAAAGCGCGCCTGCAGGCTGGCCATATTGACCGGCGCCTTCATTTCGATAACGCCAATACCGCCAAGGCAGCGCACGGCGGCAACACTGTTTAGGTTTGCGGCGGCAGCTAGACCAGCGTTGAGACCTGCCTCAATTCGTTGAATATTGCTTTGCCAGTCACTTGCCAAGAGCAAATCAATACTGGCATTGGCAATGCTGCAGGCCAGCGGGTTGCCCATAAAGGTGGGGCCGTGCATAAACACGCCAGCTTCGCCCTCGCATATGCCCTGCGCAATTTTCTCGCTGCACAGGGTTGCCGCCAATGACAAATAACCGCCGGTTAAGGCCTTGCCCACACACATAATGTCGGGGCTTATGCCCGCGTGCTCGCAGGCAAACAACTTGCCGCTGCGGCCAAAGCCGGTGGCAATTTCGTCGTGAATTAACAATACGTCGAACTCGTCGCAAAGCGCGCGCAATTGTTTTAAATAGTCGCCACCATAAAACCGCATACCGCCGGCGCCTTGCACCACAGGTTCCAGAATAACCGCGGCCAATTCATGATGGTGGTTTTGTAACAGGGTTTTAATACTGGCCATATCGGCGTCAGTGGCCTGTTCGCCAAAGGCGGTTTGCGGGGCCTCGGCAAATAAGTGCTCGGGTAAAACCTTATTAAACAAATGGTGCATGCCAGTAACGGGGTCACAGGTGGCCATCGCGCCAAAGGTGTCGCCGTGGTAGCCATTGCGCAGTGCTAGCAAGCGGGTTTTAGTGGGTTGGCCAACGGAATACCAGTATTGCAGGGCCATTTTTATGGCGACTTCTACCGCCACCGAACCGGAATCGGAGATAAATACCCGCGTGAGCGGGGCGGGGGTTATGTCTACCAAACGTTTGCCAAGGCTGGCGGCAGCGGGGTGGGTCAGGCCGCCAAACATCACATGCGACATATCATCGAGCTGGGCTTTGGCTGCCGTATTTAACACTGGGTGATTATAACCGTGTATTGCCGACCACCACGACGACATGCCATCAATAAGCTCGCGGCCATCGGCAAGGGTCAGTCTGACGCCCTTAGCGGAGACCACCGGAATCATCGCGGGCGGATTTAGCACCGAGGAATAAGGGTGCCAAATATGGTCTTTGTCCCATTTTAGCCACTGTTCTGTGCTAGCGTGTTGGTAGTCGGTGGGCATATTGATCTCCGTGTTAATGCCGCTATATTTTAGGGCTTATGGGGACATAACACGAATTATCATTGCCATAGTGTTAAGCCGTAGTGCTAAACCAAGGTGATAAGGGCGCTATGTTAATACGGTTTTAAACAGCTTATGTACTCGCTAGGGAGGATCTACCATGACCACGTTTCGGCTAGAGCGCGACAGTATGGGCGAAGTAAAAGTGCCAGGTACTGCTAAATACGGAGCGCAGACCCAGCGCGCCCTCGACAATTTTGCCATCAGTGACTTGACCCTACCCAAGCAGTTCATTCACGCAGTGGTACGTATTAAGCGCTGCGCAGCCATGGTAAACCACGAAGAGGAGCTGCTCGCCGAGGACGTATTTCAGGCGATTATCACTGCAACAGATCAGGTTTTAGCGGGGGAGTTTGCCGACCAATTTCCCGTCGATGTGTTTCAAACTGGCTCCGGCACCAGCACCAATATGAACGTGAATGAGGTGCTGGCGAATCTGGCTAGCGAGAGCAGCGGCCTTGCGGTAAGCCCCAACGACCATATTAATATGAGTCAAAGCAGCAACGATGTGATTCCCTCGGCGATTCATCTCAGTGCCGCGCTGGCCCTGCACAATCAATTACTGCCGGCCCTAGAACACTTAGAAGCAACACTTAAACACAAGGCTGGCGAGTTTGGCGGTGTTATTAAAACCGGCCGCACCCACCTTATGGACGCCATGCCGATTACGCTATCGCAAGAAATTTTGGCCTGGGCAGCGCAGTGCCACAAGGCGCGCAAGCGCCTGCTAGATACTCAAAAGCAACTCTGCCAATTAGCCCAAGGCGGCACAGCAGTGGGCACCGGCGTAAATTCACCCGATTTATTTGCCGAGAAATTTTGCGCTGCGATCAGTATTGATACAGGTCTGAGCTTTAAACCCAATGATTCCCTATTTGAGGCGCTGTCTAGCCAAGACGCCGCCGTTGCCGCCTCTGGTCAGCTAAAGGCCTTGGCGGTGGCGCTAATGAAAATCAGCAATGATCTGCGCTGGATGAACAGCGGCCCACTGGCGGGGCTGGGCGAAATTCGTCTGCCGGCACTACAACCCGGCAGCAGTATTATGCCCGGCAAGGTAAATCCCGTCATTCCCGAAGCCGTGGCCATGGCCGCCGCCCAGGTGATTGGCAATGACGCCTGCATCACTGTGGCGGGGCAGTCTGGTAATTTTCAGCTGAATGTTATGCTGCCGGTCATTGCCTATAACCTGCTGCAAAGCATCGACCTGCTGAGCAATGCCTGCCTTGCACTGGCCGACAAAGCCATTGCCGATTTCACCATAGACGAGGCAGTAATGGCCGATAGCCTCGCCCGCAACCCAATCCTCGTTACTGCACTTAACCCCGTTATCGGCTACTTGGCGGCCGCAGAAATAGCCAAAAAAGCCTACGCCGAGCAACGGCCAGTATTGGACGTGGCAGTGGAAATGACCGATTTAAGCCGCGAAGAATTGGCGATGTTGCTAGACCCAGAAAAGTTGGTTTGAGCTTTTAAAGGCCGTAGGTTTCATGGCTTAAACATTAAAAATTCATGCTGTTGGTTGTTGTTAACGCATCTATGGACCGGCATTCTGAACACGGTCCCATCATTCTGAACGCAGCCCCGTCATTCTGAACTTGATTCAGAATCTAAACCCACGGCAGCTGCAACAAACACCGCACTCGGATGGCTCCCGCTTCTGCGCCATCGTAAAGTGTGAACAGTAGCGGTATGCACATTAACACCGCGGCTTGCTATTTAACTCATTGAAATTTATAAAAAATGGGATATGATCAGGGGAAAGGGATGTTTAACAGAAATAAAGGGAAGTAGTCTTCGTTTGCCTAGTACGCGTTACTAACACTGCCGCCATCTTTTTGAATCCCTTTAAATTTTCAATCGCTGCTGAAGCCCCTTCTTTGATAAGGGGCCAAAGTGATATAAGGCGCGAGTCGTCATAACAAAGCTGTTAGGCAGACAGAAAATCTGGAACTATGGAAATAAAATTCGATATTACCCGCCCTTTTGAAAAGGACCTTAAGAAGCTTGGTGCGAGAGAAAAAGATCGAGTAGTAGCTGCACTTGATAGATATGCGGCAAAATTTGATTCTACGCTGGACATTTCAACTCAGCACATTTACCGACCTCACAAAATAAATATGCCGGAGGGACTAGAGTCAAGCCTTTACGTTCTTCGGGTGTCGCCTCAAATAAGAGTGATTTTAACAATTGAGGAAGATCCTCTTTTTGATCAAAAGATCATCACGCTCTTTCGAGTTGTGAAGCATGATGATATGGAACGGACCTTTAACTCTATCGCCGAATCCCTCTATCAGCAGTTCCGTCCTAGGGAGAGCGATAATGGCTGAAATAAAGTCTCTCTTAGATGAATACGGAGTCATCTTCGAAGCGCAAAAAGTTCTCCCGGATGAAAAGCACCGTCTCAAATTTTTAGAGGCGCTGGCAGAGTTGGAAAACAACGAGTGTCACAAAAGAAGGGAGTTTCCAGTTACCCGTTTACATAAAGTTACTGGAGTTAAGCAGGCTGTTTATAGGGCTGACGTGGATAAAATTTCAGGCTGGAGAGTTCACCTGCAATACTCTAGCGATGGCGTTCTTCACCTCAAAGACTTAATTCCTGGTTCAAAACACGATAATGTCGTTGAGGTAATTAAATCTAAGAAAGGTAGGTACAAGTAAATGCCTAACAATCGCAGGCACAGCGACGGCTTTTCCGTTGCGGCTTCGCCTACACTACAAAGCCGCGCGTGCTGCGGGCGTTTGGCGCCACTCAATTAATGTATTAAAGAATATATTCTGTGTGTTTAAGTGGTCGTACTTGTTATTTTTGACTCAATTCCTCTTCTGTTCTCAACACAAAATACCTTGCCTGCTGTTCGGCGCTCGGCAGCGGGCATTGCCCATAGCGGCCAAACAATTGGTAGCGATTGCGGGCAATAAGGCTATACAGCGCATCTCTAAGGGGGCGGGGAATGATGATAAATATCAGCAGTGGCCGCCACGGCCACGGTAGTTGCTTGATGATTTGCAGTACGGCGGTGCTTTTTTCAAAGATCTGGCCGTTGGCAATATAGTAAACAGATTCGATGTGGCTGTTTGTTAAAGCGTAGTGTTTAAGTATGGCTGCGCCAGCAGGGGATTGCACGGTGGTGAGTTTGATCTGTTGGCTGGTGTCGAAGCGAATAATAAAGCGGCTCCAAAAATGGCAGAATTTGCAGACCCCATCGAAGACCACGAGCTTGTCATCGGCCCCTAAAAATGCGGGCGGCGGTGGACTTGCTTGGCCAAATTTGCCACTCATGGGTTTTCTTTTCCTCGCCTTAACTGGCTTGTCTTACCAAAACTTAATTCAGCAGGGGTGTTAGTGCTGGCAGTACCTTCTGTACTATCAAGGCTTGGGCATCGGCATTGGGGTGTATGCCATCGCTTTGCATGAGCTTGCTGTTGGTGGCGATGTTGTCGAGGAAAAAATCTACCCAAGGCAGATCGTTGGTTTTGGCGATTTGCTTATAGCTATCGGCAAAGGCTTGGGTATAGCGCTTGCCGTAGTTTGGTGGAATTTTCATGCCGAGCAACAGTGGCTGGGCGCCAGCTTCAATACTTAAATTGATCAAGGCTTGCAGGTTTTTACGTAAGTTAATCACGGGGTAGCCGCGCAGGCCGTCGTTGCCACCGAGTTCGATGATGACAATGCTTGGCTGGTGCTCAGCTAATAGCGCGGGTAGGCGGTTTAGGCCGCCGGCACTGGTTTCGCCGCTGACACTGGCATTAACCACATGGTAGGTGTCTGGGACGTGTTTGCTGAGAAGCGTCACCCAGCCCAGTGCAGGGTCAAAGCCGTAACCAGCGCTGATGCTGTCGCCAAGTACCAGTATATTTTCTTTGGCCGCATCGGCTTGAGCCAAGCGTGGCAGGCACGTCAATATCAAACACGCGAGTAACACTCTAAGAAGCATTGACCATTGGCCAAGGTGAATAGCGCGGGAATAAAATGAAAACACAGGTTTCAACATGATTCGAGTTCAAAATCTCTGTAAAACAGTCACCAGCGGTGCCCAAGAGCTTGCCATATTGCGAGGGATTAACCTTGAAATCAAGGCGGGGGAGAGCGCGGCGATTATCGGGGTGTCTGGCGCGGGTAAATCTACCCTGCTGGGTTTGTTGGCGGGGCTAGACAACGCCACTAGCGGCGATATTTATTTGCATGGTCAAAACATCAGTTTAATGACTGAGGATCAGCGCGCCGCGTTGCGGGCGCAGCATGTTGGCTTTGTGTTTCAGTCGTTCCAGCTATTACCTGGCTTAACGGCGCTAGAGAACGTGATGCTACCGCTTGAGCTGAGTGGTCATGCCTCGCCGGAGACTGCCGCGCGGGTCTTTCTTGAAAAAGTCGATTTGGCTGATCGCGGCCATCATTACCCGCGTCAGCTGTCTGGCGGCGAGCAGCAGCGGGTCGCCTTGGCGCGGGCGTTTGCGGTGGAACCAGATATTTTGTTTGCCGACGAACCCACCGGCAATTTAGATGAGCAAACCGGCCAGCGTATTATTGAGCTGCTGTTTGCCTTAAACAGCGAAACCCGCACCACCCTTGTTTTGGTAACCCATGAAATGGCGCTTGCCCAGCGCTGTGGCCGCCAGTTTGTGATGCACGACGGTGTGTTGACCGAGGCAGTGAGCAATGCCGAGTCTGCGGATACAGGAATGAAGCAAAGCTCCCCAGCGCAATCCGGCGAGCTGCCATGCGCCTGATGATGCTAGCACTGCGTAATATTCGCCGAGCGTGGCGCGGGGGCGAATTGGGCCTGCTGGCATTTTCGCTGACCTTGGCGGTAAGCATTGTCACTGGTATTGCTGGTTTTTCTGAGCGTCTAAGCCGAGGTATGGAGCAGCAGAGCCACCATTTTTTAGCGGCAGACCGCGTGCTGAAAACCGCGCGCACAGTGCCAGATAGCTGGCTGCTTGAGGCCCAGCAGCGCGGCTTAAAAACCGCAACTGTGGCGAGCTTTCGCTCTATGATTTACGCCGGCGAGCAAATGCAGTTGGCGTCAATACGGGCGGTTTCCGAAGGCTACCCGCTAATTGGCCAGCTTGGTGTGAGTGACGCGGCCTTTGGTGATGCGCAACTGGTGGAGCATGGCCCGAGTGCCGGTGAGCTGTGGTTAGATTCACGGCTGTTAGCCCTGTTGGATTTAACGACCGCCGGCGAAGCTGGGGTGGGTGAGGCCGACTTTAAGGTGAGTCGCGCTTTAATTAGCGAGCCAGATCGCGGCAATATGAATGAGATGCTGGCGCCGCGCGCGATGATTAATTTGGCCGATTTAGCGGCCACCAAGGTCGTGCAGCCAGGCAGCTTGGTGCGTTATCGCTATTTATTTGCCGGCAGCGAAGCGCAATTGGCAGATTACGAAAATTGGCTAACGCCGCAGCTAGAAGCTGGCCAGCGCTGGGAAGATGTGCGCGACGGCCAGCCGGCCATGGCCACAACGCTTAAACGGGCCGAAGGTTATTTGCTGTTGGCGGCGAGCTTGGGCGTGGCGTTGGCGGGGGCGGCGATTGCCTTGGCCGCGCGCCGCTACGGCCAGCGCAATAGCGACAATGTGGCAGTAATGAAAACCCTCGGCGCCCGTCGTCGGCAAATTTTGCATCATTATTTGGCTCAGCTCGCCCTGCTGTGCGCTGCGGCGATTGTGCTGGGTGGGCTGCTTGGTCACGGTTTGCAGTGGGCCTTGTTTGCCAGCTTGCAGGGCTTGATCGACATCGATATTCCGCCGCCGGTGTGGCGACCCCTGCTGGTGGGCGCAATAACGGCGCTGCTGTGTACGGCGGTGTTTGCGCTGCCGCCAGTGTGGCGCTTGAGCAAGGTGGCGCCGCTGCGGGTGCTGCGTCGCGACACCGAAGACAGCAGCGAGGGCATGGTGGCCAGTGCGCTTATTGGGGTAACGGGTATTGGCGGCTTGATGTGGTGGTATAGCGGCAATATTCAGCTCAGTGCAGCGCTGTTGGTGGCGAGTATTGCCTTGGGCTTGCTCGCCACGGTTTTGGTGCTGTGGCTGGTGAGCCAAGCTCGGCGGCTAAGTGCGGGGCGGTCACGGGGCGCACTGCGCTTGGCGTTGGCGGCGATATATCGGCGCCGCTTTGCTAATGCCTTTCAGGTGGCCAGTTTTGCGCTGGCCTTGATGACCTTGACCAGCCTAGGACTGTTGCGCGCCAATTTATTAGTCGATTGGCAAATGCAGCTTACAGAGGGCGCGCCCAATCACTTCTTAATCAATATTCAGCCCACTGAAATAGCGCCGCTAGAGGGCTTTTTTCAAGAGCACGGCCTTAGTAACGCAGGATTGTATCCGATGGTGAGGGGGCGTTTAACGCACATTGACCAGCGCGCGATTAAGGATATTGCCGATATTGATGCCGAGCGGGGCAATGTGAACCGCGAAATCAATTTGAGCTGGGCGGCGGATTTGCCGAGCGACAATCGCATTGAAGCTGGTACGTGGTGGACAGCATCCGACTTGGTCGCGGCGGAGCGAGTGCCGGTGTCGGTGGAAGCAGATTTAGCCAAGCAGTTGCAGCTCAGCCTAGGTAGCGAGCTTAGTTTTAATATTGGCGGGCAAAGCCTAGTGGCGGTGGTGAGCAGCATCCGCAGCTTAGACTGGAGCAGTATGCGGCCCAATTTCTATTTTATATTTCCGCCAGACAGTTTGCGGGACTACGCCGGTAGCTATATCACCAGCTTCTATTTACCGGCCGCAGAAAAGCCGCTGCTAACAGATTTGTTGCGGGCCTTTCCAACCATGACCTTAATTGAGATTGATGCCCTTATCGCGCAAATGAATACCGTGGTTGGGCAAGTGAGTGCGGCCATTGGTCTGGTATTGGCCTTGGTGGTGGTTTGCGCCTTATTGGTGAGTGTGGCCAATGTGCAAGCTAGTCTCGACAGCCGCCTGCAAGAGAACGCGATACTGCGGGCGCTCGGCGCCAGTCGGCAGTTAATTGCCAATGGTTTATTGCTGGAGTTTGCAGCGGTGGGCTTTTTGGCGGGGCTATTGGCGGCGCTGGGCAGTAATATTGCCCTGTATGGCGTGCAGCGCTGGGTTTTAGATATGGCTCCGGTGTGGCATGGCAGCGTATTTATGGTGGTGCCAGTGCTGGGCGCCATGACCATGGCCATTACCGGCTGGCTGTATTGCCGAGTGGTGATAAGCACGCCGCCGCTCCAAGTTTTGGCGCGGCAGTAAATGCGCGCCTTAAACTGCCGGTTTTGCTTGGGGTAACTGGGAGATTTCGGTGGGGTCGGTACACAAACCCGCGATCATCATGCGCAGCGATTTTTCTGCCTGCAGGTCAAGGTCGCGGTGGTAGCCGTAGGTGTCACCGTGGTCAAGCATCAGGGTTGCCACGCCGTGAACTGCGGCCCACACGGTGTGCGCCATTGAGGCAACATCGTCTAGCTGGCGAATAACATCAGTTTTAAAACCGCGTTCAACACCTGCCCGCACCTTGTAAATAGCTTCGCGACCAGCGGCAAACAGC
This sequence comes from Zhongshania guokunii, assembly GCF_040892635.1. Classification (NCBI taxonomy): domain Bacteria; kingdom Pseudomonadati; phylum Pseudomonadota; class Gammaproteobacteria; order Cellvibrionales; family Spongiibacteraceae; genus Zhongshania; species Zhongshania guokunii. The sequence continues at coordinate 159,488 of NZ_JBFRYA010000007.1, forward strand.
TCTGGATAGTCGCTGCGGGGCTGCAATACAGGGCCAAACATTAAATGGAACATTTCGGTGTGCAACTTGGCGAACTTTACATAGCTCAAGCCAAACAGCAGCAAGCTTAAATCTGCCCGCGGTTCATTTTCACTCTCTTCACAGATAATAAAAAAGCGCCGAAAGCCTTCGGTGGCCAAGGCGGCCAGCAGCGCATTTTTGTCTTTGAAGTGGCGGTAAGGTGCGGTTTGCGAAACGCCGATCTCGCGCGCTAGCGCGCGCAGGCTCAGCTCAGCAATGCCGCTATTAATAAGGTGTTTTTCGGCCAACTCCAAAAGTTCTTGGCGGAGATTGCCGTGGTGATAATTCGTGGTGGTACTTGTGTCAGTTGTCATATTTAATTCGCCCGTCATTCTGTGGTAATGTTGACAGCGATTATATCTGATGTCATGTGTTTTTTCGGTTTTATCGGCAATGCAACTGCTTAGGTTTAACTAAATTAAGTTTAAAGCAAATATTAGGCCGATCTAATTGGGGCGCTATTCTAACGAATTTCACGCTAGTCGTCTTGACCCATTCTGAGTCTGGGCCTCGTATCCAGCATGTTTAGCGCTTAAAGTAGCAATTATAGGTCTTAATAGGCCGGTTTATTGTGTTGCAGCTCAATGAGTATTCAATATGGATTTGGAAATTGCAGGAAAAGTGTTTTTGGTGGCGGGCGCGAGCAAAGGTTTAGGCTTGGCAATTGCTGAACAGCTGTCTCTAAATGGTGCACGCGTGGCTATTTCCAGCCGCGATGCCACTGCAATTGCGTTAGCAGCGACTGACCTAGCGGAACGCACTGGGTATGAGGTAAAAGGCTATGCCATGGATGCCCGCGATGGAGGCAGTATTAAACAGTGGGTGGCTGATGCCAGCCGCGACTTTGGACGGATAGATGGTTTGGTGGTAAACGCTGGTGGGCCGCCGGCCGGTCAGTTTGATGCCTTCGGCGATGAAGATTGGCAGGCGGCCTTTGACCTTACCCTGATGAGCGCGGTGCGCATGGTGCGTGAAACCCTGCCTCATCTGCGCAAAGCCGGTGGTGGCGCCATTTTGACTTTAACCTCGTCGTCGGTGAAAGAGCCCATTGACTATTTACTGCTGTCGAATGTGATGCGCTCTGGGGTGACGAGCTTGGCCAAGAGTTTGTCTAAGCAGTTGGCGGCGGAGAATATTCGGGTAAATAATTTGGTGCCGGGCACGATTGCCACTGACCGCATGCGAAATCTCGATAGTAACCAAGCCGATGCCAAGGGCATTAGTGTTGATGAACAGCGCAGTGCGAACGAGCGTGCAATTCCCCTTGGTCGCTACGGCGAGGCCGTCGAGTTTGGCAAGGCCGGCGCATTTTTGCTGTCGCCCGCGGCCAGCTACATTACCGGCTCAACCCTTGTGGTTGACGGTGGCACTATGAAAACCGTGTGGTAGCGGCGCTTAATCCTTGCCGTGTTCAATACGGTAGAGCAGATCGACACTTTGGGTCTTGCCCGACTGGGCTTTTAAGCCCAGCGACTTGCTCAAGGTGTAGTCCAGCTGAATACTGCCCGCAGGGGTGAACAGGTTTTGTACATAGCTAATAAACAGATCGGGGCTGAGGTATTTGCCTACCACCAGTGAGCTGTCTTCATAGCTTTCGCCACCCTGTAAATTTAACACATCCATACCAAAGGTGTTTTGCAGGGTGCTGGTGATGCCTTTGCTTTGGGAAATGCCCAGCGCTGTGGCGGCATTCATTACTTGGTTGGCATCCGACTGGCTCATTTCACCAGGCACCTTGCCGGTAATGAGCATGGAAATAACATCGGTGGGCGGCATGGCGGGATCAGAGAATAATTCACTGCGAATATCCTGGGCAAAGCCGCCGATATTAATGCCGACGGTATAGGTTTTAACCTCGCGTACCGCGCTAATATTCAAACCAGGGTTGTCTACGGGGCCTTGGAATAATAATAAACCGCGCTGAATGCTTAGGTCTTGGCCATAGGCTTTGTAGATGCCGTCATACAGCGACAGACTGCCAAAGGCCTGCACCGCAGATTGGGATTTTTGCGCCACGCGGAGTTTGCCACCGAGGCGGGTGCTAAAGCCGTAGCCGGAAAACTCAAAGCTGTCGTCGAGGGTGATGCTGATTAGGGTGTCGATTGGCGTGCCCGCGCCGATGCTCGCTTGCTCGTTACTGCTTATGATGATCTCGTCGGCCGATACCGAGGTGGCTTGTTCAGGCAGTGACTTAAGGACAAATTTACCCTTGGGAATTTTTAAGCTGCCGCGAATTTTAATCAGCTCGGGAGCAATGCCAATATTGATGTCGGGGGAGATCGTGACCGAGGCATCGGGCAGATCAACGGCGGTGATGTTTTCGCCGCTGATGCTGATGTTGCCGCGGGGGCCACTTTGCTCTGTTGGGGCGTTTTGCACGTTTTGCCCCAGTGAACCCTCGCCCACAATCTTGATACGGCCGGTGCCCGAGGTGATGCCCGCGTCGAGTTGCCAGTTGCCATTGTTCGCCAAATTCAGCTGGGCAGTGCCGGTCTTTAATGCAAGGCCGACAGCGGGTAGTTGCATGTTGAGTTCGTCGAGATTTATGTCGCCGCTGATCACTGGTGCTTGCAAGGTGCCAGCAACTGCCATCGCGGCGTTGAGGCGGCCGTCGAGCTTTTCTAACTCTGGGAAAAAACCGCCCAGCCACTGCAAATTGTCGAACTGGCTGGTGATCTCGCCGTTTATCTTAGTGTCTGGGCCTAAATTGATATTGCTGGTGGAACTCGGCTTAGCAGTACCGATACTGGCAATTAAACTGCCGACTTCTGCAATATTAAAGTTAAGGTGGCTGCGCAGCTGCTGCTCGCTGAGTGTGGCCTGCGCGTTAAGGCTGGCGTGATGCTCGAGAATGTCTTCGTTAACACCGGCTTGGTAGCGAATCAGTATAGGGTCGGCACTGAGGGCAAGCTCGCCTTTTAAATCGGCGATATTGCCTGTAAGTGCGCCATCGACATTAAATTCACTGTTTAGCTCACCCTGTAGCGAGGAGCCGGGAGGTAGGCTGGCGCTGAGGCGATTTAGCGATAGGGCGTGGATATGCCCCTTCAGCTTGATGTCTTTATCGTTGAGGGCGAGGTCGCTACACAGTTCTGCGGGGGTGGCGTCTTGCTCCTGTGTTAAACAGAAATCCTTAAGCTGGACTGCGCCACTTGCCGCGAGGAGTGCAGCTGGTTTGCCCAATAGCCAAGGGCCAAGCTGAGGGTGGTTTGCAGCAAACTCTTGAATACGGCCTTGCCACGCAGGCTTAGCCGCCGCTTGCTTGCTGGGTTTAAAGGCGCGATTGAGACCGCCATCTAATTTTAGTGATAATTGGCTTTCTGCATCCTTTAGATCGAGTGCGAGTTGGTGGTGCTCGATATTACCGTTGGCTTGTAAGCTCAGGGCGGCGTTACTTAGTGGCGCTGCGCTAAGTCCGGCGGCGTTGGCATTCAATACCAGGCTTTGATCTGAGCTGAGCTTTAGGGCTAGCTCTGCGCTTGCAACCGCATAGCCTTGATAGCGCAGCTTGCTGGCGCTGAGTTCGGCGCTAATTTGCGGAAAATTAGGGTTTTTGGCTGCGGGTGCTTGCAGTAATTTGGCGAGCGGGCCACCACGCAAACTACCGGTGCTGTGCAGTGCGCCGCCGAGATCTGGCCGCAGCTGGTTTAAATCTTTGGCGTCTAACATCCAGTCTAGGCTGCTGGTGTCTGCCAGGCGGCCATTAAGCTGCAGCTGGTTGTTGCCGAGCTGCAAACTGAGGTTTTTAAATTCCTGATGGTGGTCGCTCACTTGAAGCGCGCCGTTGCCATTTAGAGCGCGGCCTAAAAATTCACCGTTAAGTTTGTCGATAGTTAAGCTGGCTTGGTAGTTATTTCCCTGCCAGCTGCCGCGGCTGCTGAGCTTGCTATTAAGCTTGGCCGGCCACTGGGGCAACAGCTTAATGGTACTGAGGTCGGTGGTGCTTAGCGTGAGCTGCCATTGCATGGCCTGCGCGGTTGAACTCGCTGGTGCATTACCCAGATTAGGGGCAGCTTGGCTGTCGCTGGCGAGCAAGCTATTTGCATTTACCTTGCCGGCCAGCAGAAGGGCGCCAGAGCCAGTGTTTAATGCGATCTTTTTTATAAGCAGGTCTAATTGATTGCCACTGATATTGGCTTTGAGGTGGCCAGGCTGTTCCAACAGGGTGCTTAACATCTCGACTGGGTCGTTGCTTTCCGCACTCGGTGTTTGGCTTTGCGCAGGGCTTTGGACTTGGGGTTTTTGCGCGTCTGCCGGGTTTTTCGTGGGCGCACTGAGCTGGGTGTCTAAAGCGAGCCGGTAGTCTTGCCAGCTACCATCGAGTCTTATTGTCCCTGAACTGAGGAAGTTCACACTCGGTTTGGAGTTTGAGGCCGCACTTTGGCTTTGCTTAAGCCCTGACTCGCTGCTGGTCAGTGGAATGATGACATCCTGCCACTGACTGCTCAGTGCCAGGCTAATGGCCTTGGCATCGATCTCTAGATGCTCTGGGTCAAAGGGCAGCTTGACGCTTAACTGGGTGTCTACTGCGCTGGGTTGTATTAATTGATGCTTTAGCCGCAGTTCCTTGAGGTTGCCTTTAAGCTTTGCGTTACCGCTCAGTGGCGGCATGTCGTCTAGGCTAGCCGCCCAGCGAATCCCTATGTTCATGGCGTAGGGCGGCCGGTTTCTGATTTTTCCTTCCAGGCTGAGCTGCTGCTTGGCGGTATCAACACTGAAGTTTTCGATAGTGGTATTAATTAGGCCGAGGTTACCGCTGAGGCGGATGCGCTCAATGTCTTGACGGCTATCGGCGTTAATAATATGCAGGCCGTCAATGCGCAGATCGGCAAGATTAATCGCGATTGGTAGGCTTAAGTGAGGCCAGGGTCCAGCTGCTTCGGTGTTTGGATCTGGTGCCGCCGCATTTGCTTGGTCAATGTGAATACTCAGTTCTTTAAGGTGAAGCGTTTCAATGGCTAGCCGGCCACCTAAAACACCCCATAAATTCCAGCTGCTGTGCAGGCTTTCCAGCTCAATGGTGAGGCCTTCAATGGGCAACTTTAAGCCTTCTATATGTACGCCTTTTGCGAAGCTGCCGCTGTAAGTGTTGAAACTGGCGGTTGGAGATACCAAGGCCAAACTTTGCTTAAGCAGCCAGTCGCTGCCGCGCTGGGTGTCGAGAATCAGATAGATACTTGCTACACATAGCACCGCGATCGCGGCGAGTAGCACTGCGCTGCGCAGTAGTAAGCGGGCGAGGCGTTTCATAGGTCAGGCCCCATCGATAAGTGAAATTGGAAGCCGCCGTCTTTTAACGGAAAAGCAAAATCGACCCGCACTGGGCCAATGGGTGATAGCCAGCGCAGGCCAAGTCCGGCACTTTCGTAGAGGGTGAAGGTGTCGGTGTCAAAGGCGTTACCGGCATCAAAAAAAGTGGCCAGCGCAAAATCTCCCCACACGCGGTGATCGTACTCGATGCTGCCGGTGATGCGATGCTTGCCGCCGACAACTTCGCCTTCGGCATTTTCCGGGCCTAGGGTTTCGTAGCCATAGCCGCGCACGCTATTGTCGCCACCCGCGAAAAATCGCAGGGAGGCAGGTAGCTCTGAAAAGTCATCTAACATGGTTGCGCCCAAGCCGCCGCGACTAATTACGCGCCCCCCCCACAGCGGGAGGATCACTTTACTGTCTAACTCTATTTGCGCCAAGCTCACGTCGGATACCACGCCTTGTAGTGCGCCTCGAGCGGCAGTATTGATGCGCCAACCCCTAGTGGGATAGCGGCGATCATTGGCCTCGCTGCGCGACCACGCGATACCGGGCATTAGCAGGGTGGAGGTGTTGCGCTCGTCGGCAATGTCGTAGTCTTCACGCAAAAATTTCAGGCTCAGGGTTTGAATCCAGTTATTGCTGCGCAGGGATATTTGCGCGATTTCGGCGCGGTAGCTCAGGCTCTCGGTGGTGTCAGTATCTTTGCGTTCGACACCGGTAGATAGCTGAACTTTATCGGTGAGGGGTTTGCTGCCCGGTATGGTGTACTGAAAACTGAGGTTTGAGAGTACCGGTGAGTACTGGCTGGCAATTTGGTAGGTATGGCCGGCGTCGTTGATGCGACGATTGCGCAGTCCGTAGCTAACACGTGGTCCAGTGTCGGTAGAGGCGCCAATACCGGCAGTGGTTTCGTATTTGCGCTTTTCTGCAGTTTGGACATTAAGGTCGATGCGCTGCTGCTCGGCATTTGGGTTTTCTTGGTCAATATTGACCGATGCAAAATAATTGCTGCTGATGAGATTGTTTTGTAATTGCACGACTTTGCTCGAGTCAAAGGGGTCGCCGCTTTGAAAGGGCAGGTAGCGCCGCATAAGCTCAGTGCTGAGTAGTGAGGGGCCAAAAGCCACTTCGCCAAAGCGATAGCGACTGCCGCTATTAAAAACCAGCGCAATGGTGGCGCTATGGGTGTCGGTATTTACTTCTATGCGATGTTCTTGAAATTGGCCGTCAATATAACCGGCATTGCGGGCGCGCTGGTTGATGGAATTTTTAATCGCTTCGTAAACATCGTGCTGAACAGGGTCGCCAATTGCTACCGGAAGCTTGGCGAGGTATTTGGTGAAAATTGGATCATTTTCGCCTTCGCCAATAATGCGCACATCAAGCCGGCTAATCAGGGTTTGTGGTCCAGGGGTAAGTTCTAGGGTCAGTACCCAGCAGCTTTCGGGTTCGGTGTCGGGGGTGGCGGATTTGCTGCCAGCAATTTTTTTAACGGCTTTGCTTAATGGATTACTTTTGAGCAAGGTGGTTTTTACCGCGCTCTGCTCGCGCAGGAGTGTCCAGTTACCGTGGTAGTGGCCAAGTGCTCGCATGGCGTTGGAAATTTTTTGATCGCTGCCGCGCAGGCGGCTGCGCAATCTTAGCTCAGAGCTATTACAGTGAATATCGCTGAGGTCGAGGTGGGCGCGAATATTGTCTTGTAGCTCACTTTTACCGCCACGTATCTCTAAGCTGACTTGGTTTGTAGCCGCCCAAGACGGTGCGGCTGCGAATACCGAGCACAGTAGCAATAGGAAAAGTGTGATGGCAGAGGGCGGTGACTGTAAGCTTAAACCCAAGACTCTTGACATAAATACTGATATTGCCTGTTATGTATTGCCCAATGGTTGTTGGGTTTATTTTGGTAGTGGTGCAGCGTTTGAAGCAGATTACTGCGCTACGCTAACTATGGCAGTTAATTTTAAAAGCCGCATATAGATTTGACAGTTTGTCGCTATGTTATTTTATCGGGCTGCAGCCGTTTGTGATACGCATACTATTGCTTAGTCGATGACTACTGCTAGGTATTCATTCCGGAAGAGCATTAGTAGTTAAAACCTGTTAATACTTAGTGTGCATGCTATAGCATATAGAAACTCTGAGCCGCCATATAGTACCGCGGTTGTAGTTCCCTAAATGGACGATTGATGAGACGTTTACTACTGCCTTTGACGGCACTGCTGCTATCTGACGCTTTGTTGCTACTCGCCCACGGCATGATGCTAACCCTGCTGCCACTGCGGGCCGAGATTGAGCAATTTAGCCCAACTGAAATCGGTTTTACCGCGTCCTGCTACTTTGTTGGATTTGTGGTAAGTAGCTTAATGACCCCGCATATTGTGCGTCGAGTTGGTCATATTCGTAGCTTTGCGGTATTGGGCTCAGTTTTCTCAGCTATTGTGTTCTTATTTCATGCCCTGCCGGTGTTTGAAGTGTGGCTGGCCTTGCGCTTTGTGCTGGGCTTTTGTATCTCGGGCTTATACATGGTCATTGAGAGCTGGCTGAACGACCGCGCTACTCGCGAAACCCGGGGCACTTTGCTGTCCACCTACACGGTAATTAATTTAAGTATGATTATTTTGGGCCAGCAAATGATTAACTTTGCTGATCCGTCGGGGCCAATGTTATTTGGCCTTGCTGCAGTGCTGCTGTCGCTGGCGATTGTGCCAGTGTCGCTAACGCTAACCTTGGCGCCGGCACCTATGCAAGTAGTGAAACTGGACTTTAAACGGCTGTGGCAGCTATCTCATGTGGGCATGGAAGGCGCGGTGTGCAGCGGTTTGATTACTGGCGCGTTTTGGGCCTTGGGGCCGGTGTATGCACAGGGTTTGGGTTTAGATACTTCACAATTAACCTTGTTTATGAGTGGCGCGGTATTGGGTGGGGCCTTATTTCAGTTGCCGCTGGGGCGTCTTTCGGATCACTACGATCGGCGTTTAGTTTTGTTTTTTACCAGTATATTTGGCGCTGGGGTGTCGTTGACACTGGCCTTTATTCCCGCGAGTGGAAATTTCCTATTGCTGCTCGCCGTGCTGTGGGGCGCGTCGGCAATGACCATGTACTCGATCTGTTTGGCCCACACCTCCGACAACGCCGAACCCAGCGACTTTGTGCTGATCGGTAGCGGGATTCTGTTTATTTTTGGCGTTAGCTCGGCCTTGGGAGCGCCACTGGCGTCGCTGCTGATGTCGCTACTTGGTCCGCCGGGCTTGTTTGTGTTTTCGGCTCTGAGCTTGCTTGGCTTTACTTTGGGGATTGCGATTCGTCGTAAATCCCACGAGATGCCGATTGTGGATGAAACGGAACCTTTCCGCCCCGTGTCGGTGACCTCGCCGGTAATTTTTGAACTCGACCCACGTATGGATGAAGATGCATTGGCAAACTTAGAGGGCGACTCCGGTGGCGATATGCCTCCCGACGGACCAGTAGTTTAGCCTTGATCCTGCTATATGCTTTGCAAATTGCAATGCACATCGGATTTGTAATTTGCATTCCGAAATTCTGGCGGAGAATATTTCTTATTAATTCAGTTGCTTAGCTGTAAATTACGCGGTGGCGTAGAGCTTGCTTTACTTAAGCTAGGTTCAGTTTAGTAAGCTTAAGGCGGTAGGTGATGTATGGAATTTTTTGATAAAACAAAGATGCACCTCGGTGACCGAGCGGTCAAGGTCTTGGTTGTAGAAGACAATGACTTAGAGCGCATGCGTTTGCAGATGGTATTGCAGAGTATGGGCTTGGTGGTTATCGCTGCAGAAAATGCGGCTGAGGCGCTGCGTTTTCTCAGAAAAAATAGGGCAGATATTGTTCTTAGCGATTGGCGTATGCCCGGTGTAAACGGGCTTGATTTTTGCCAGCGGCTTGCTGCAGATCCGGCTTTTGGCCAGCCATATTTTATAATGCTTACGGCCCAAGGTGCAGGCGCTGATTTAATTGCGGCAATGGACTCTGGGGCTGATGATTTTATAACTAAGCCAGCATGGCGCGAGGAGTTGCGGGTGCGCTTGCAAGCTGGCATTCGCAGCTTGCAGCGGCTGCAGCCGAGTAAAGCTGCGCCAAACCAGACTGCAGGGTTTACTCGGGTATCACCAAAGGCCTAAAACGCGCTTGCGTCATTAGTTTTAGCCAATAAACTGCACGGTCTCAGCCAGTGGCGCGCGGTCCATTATAACGTCATTGATGCGGGCGCCGACGTCTTCATAGCCAAATGACAATCCACAGATAATGGCATTACCTTCGGGGATGTTGGCAATTTTTTGAACTTCGTCTGGGTACAGTGCTAGTGCACCCTGGGGGCAGCTTGCTAAGCCATGCTCGACTAAAACCAGCATTAAGGTTTGCAGGTAAATACCAATATCGACCGCGTTTACGGGGCCCATGGTGGTGGGCATGGAGATAAAGGCGACGTGGGGGGCGTCGAAAAACTCAAAGTTTTTCATCATCAATGCAAAGCGCTTGTCTTTTTCGTGACGCTCAATACCCATGGTGCCGTAATAGCCAAACGCGCATTCGTACTGACGCTCTTTGTATACGCCAGCTAAATTTTGGTCGCCGGGAATAAAGGCGGGCGAGGGTGCTTTACCGGCACTCATCTCGGCCATAATAGCGGCTTGTAAATCTACTCTGGCTTGGCCAGATACCACAACGGTATGCCAAGGCTGGGTATTGCAGTTGGAGGGGGCTAAGCTCGCGGTGGCAAATATTTTTTCCAGCAATTCCGGCGCGATCGGTTCTGGTTTAAAGCCACGAATCGAGCGACGTGCGGCGATGGCATCGGAGACATTCATTGGTGTTTACCCTGTGGTCAATAAAGTGGTGAAGAATGACAAAAGTTTGCAGTGAAAACAACTGTGCCAAGATACGTCATCTTGGCACAAGTTTAACTGCTGCAGGTTGTTATGTGTATGTGAAGTGATTATACACAAGCGCTAGCCAGAAGGACTATGTTGGCTAGCCAATGCGCGGCCCCCCGCCATATTTACCCACTTGATACACTCGTCCATTGCAGACAGGGCATGCTCAAGCCGTGTTTCGGTTTCGTAAAAAGGTACGCCAAAGCGCAGCAGACGGCGAGGCTCGCCTTGTTTGCAGGTGTCTTTTATACACTTGCAATGTACACCCCGCTGATTCATCGCATCGTAGAGCGGATAGGGATCGTAGTCTGAGAAGGCCACGGTAATTACACCGGCTTCGCAGCTTAGTGCATATTGACTGCTCAAGAAGCGGTGCTGAATATTGTAGCTCGACAGTAGTTCGTCGAGGCCTTGTTGAAGTTTATTTGCCAGATAGCGGCAGCGCTGTCGAATACTGGTTTCACCAATTTTGCGGTGTAAGTCTAGTGCGGCACCGACCCCGGCAAAAATTGAAAAGTCCATGCCGCCAGCGGGCGAAAAACCCACCGAGCTGCTGTCGTCGACGAGTGGCAGCCCGGACCAATTTAAGCCACCAGATTGCTCGCGGAACGCCGTGCTTGTCCACATTAAACCGCTGCCACGCGGGCCAAACAGCCATTTGTGACAACTGCCGAACACCACGTCGGCATAGTCTAAGGGTGGCGCCATTAGCCCTAAAGACTGGGAGACATCATAGAGTACCCAGCATTGCGGAACGATCTCTTTGACCGCGCGGCCCCAGTCGCACACGGGGAATATATGGGCGTTGTCGTAGGCAATATGCGAAAAGAACACAATATCGGGGCGAAGGTCGGCTACGGCGTCGACAAATTGATCGTGGTGCTTGAGTTGACCGGGGCTAAGATAGCTCACCTCAAACTCGGGTAAGCGCTCAAAGGCGCCGGTGCCGCCAATATGTTCATGAGGCGTGGTAAGCACTTTTAGCTTGCGCTGCTTGTCGTTGCACATGCGTACTAGGTTCAGGGCGAGAATATTGGAGCATTGCGATGCTCCGGCGCTGATCTGTAGTTGGTGGTCGTTGTTGGGCCACAGCGCGTTGGCTGTTGTCAGCGCCGCCAACAAGGCTTTGCGGCCTTCACCGTATTGGCCTATAGGGAAGGCCATGGTGTCGTTGTTCTCAAATTCACGTTGGGCACGTATTACCGATGCTGCTGGGCTGCCAAGTGTGCCGGGGTTTAGATTGATGTGGTCGTAAGCAAATTCAGTTTGTTGAAAACGCTGCCAGCGGCCTTCATCGTCGTCGCTCTGCGGGGTGATGATGAGCGGCACCACATCGCCGGATCCAGCCTTGGTCGTTTTTGGCTGTTGTTGCCAGCAGTGTCTTGGCCGAAATAGCGCTTTGTTAATACGGTCTTTGTAGGGCACCAAAATCCGCAAGGTTTTAGCAACTACCTCGGCAAGTCCTTCGTGTTGGCCGCGGGACTCCACGTGGTGACGCTCTACTTTATAGTCTAGTTTGCTGGACTCATTTTCGCCGCGGGGATCGAAGCGGCCGTGCTGGATGTCGATGGGAAAACCTTCGCCTTCCGCTAGGTCTTTGATGGTGGTGGCGAGCTCGTTAATTGAAAAGGACTCTTCCGTGAGATGGTTGATTACACGGTGTTCGTGTTTGTCTGGTGTTTGTTGCCAGAGCTCGGCCATTGAACACACGGAGTCGTTTAGCGACATTAGCCCAGTGCGTTGATGGCCGCTGCCGTACACTGTGAGCGCTTGGCCGCAGAGTGCCTGGGTGAGAAAACGATTCACTACGGTGCCATAGTACTCGTCATAGTCTAAGCGTGTGTATAAAGACTCGTGCTCGCCAATGTCGGCAGTCCATGCGCCAAATATGGTTGATTGCATTACGTCGGTTATACGCAATCCCCAGATCCGGCAGGCGATAGAAATATAATTGGTGTCGTTGATTTTAGACGCATGGTAAATATCGTCTGACTGCCGAGGGTAGGGTATGGGGCGCTGGGCCGTTTTGCCTTTGTAAGTAGGCTGGAAATAACCCTCTGCGATGTCTAAGCCAGACTTGGCGTATTCGCCAAAGGTGCCAAGCTTAATGATATGACAATCGGGCACATGGTCTTTTACCGCCCACAGCAGGCGCATATTGCCTTCCTCGTTGTTCCTGAGGGTCATCAGTGCATCTTCTTTGCTGCGCATTGAGAGGGGCGCAGAACACTGCTGCGCAAGATGGTAGATGGCGGTGGGTTGGTGGGCGCGAATCAGTGTTGCAAGGGCGTCGCTGTTAACGTCTAAGTGCACAAACTCTAAATTGGTTATCCCGTGTACGCTGCGGCTGGCGGCAAGGCGCGCGCTCGGGCTAGGGATTGGTGTAAGGCTGTCTGAGCCGACACTTTTGACAAGCCGTCGCCGCGACAGGTTATCGGCAATAATAATTTTGCGATTACGATGGGTTCGCGCCAGTCTGAGTGCTAATGGCCAGCCTAGATAGCCATCGCCGCCAAGCACGATAATCGGCGAATAGTTTTTTTCGTCCATTGTTACTCTCCTTGTGGGTGCGCCCGCGATATTTGTTTGATTTTGCTTAGTGGGGCGTTCTAGGAGTGCTAGCGCAATTGCTGTGCCAGAAAATAAATTGTTTTAAATCAGTTGGTTATAGTTGTTTTTGGTTAAGCTTCTAGTTGCGGAGCGCGATTCTGTTGCTGAAATCCAACACTTATATCGCTTGGAATATGAGTGGGCTCGGGATGTTAGTTGACGGTGAGATTGCTAGGCTGACTCTCTGTGGCAGCAAACACTGAAATACAAGGGTGAAACGGGCTTTTAGTGGTTTGCGGCAAGACTTTAGATGTCGCATAGACAGTGCGTTAACCTGTTGTTCTAAATAAGCGACACTAGGCTAGCTGGGGATGCTTTAGGGATATTTGGCGCGCAAACTCGGCGCGCCGTTGCCGATCAATTTTGACTTTTAAGCGTCGCAATGCATATTGGGATCGAGGGGGTGCATTTTGCACGCGAATTAAATGTACGGACAAGACCTTGCCGACCCTGCGAGTAAAGTTGCTTGTACGCTAGCGATTCGCGGCGGTCGACTTTATGGTGGAGACTGGCGGTGAAGGTTAAGTCGTTTCGTCTAAAGTTGATTTATTGCTGGGCAGCGAATCTCCTGGCTGACCCCGAAAGCTGTGTGGGTCGAGGTGATGGCGGCGCAGCAAGCGGTAAAATTCGGTGCGATTACGTCCGGCCAGTTGCGAGGCCTGAGTGACATTGCCGCCAGTGACCTGTAGCACCTCCACTAAATAGTCGCGTTCAAAATGGTCGCGGGCATCGACAAAGGAAACGATATTGGTCTCGTCTTTTTTGAGCGCTTTTTTAACCAGCGTGTTTGGAATGACGGCGGTGTGGGAAAGCACCATGGTTTGCTCAACAACATTGCGGAGTTGGCGAATATTGCCAGGCCAAGACGCCGATGCGAGGGCTTCCATCGCCTCGGAAGAAATATGTTTTTTATGGCGGCCGTCAGAGAGCTGGTCGAGAAAATACTGGGCGAGCAAGGGAATATCATCGCGACGGTTGCGCAGCGGGGGCAACTCTAACTGGACAACGTGCAAGCGGTAATATAAATCCTGACGGAATGTGCCTTTTTCCACTAAGGCTTCGAGGTCGTGGTGGGTTGCGCAAATAACACGAACATCGAAAGGTTTGGACTCGGTGGCGCCGACGGGGCGGACCTCCCGCTCTTGTAATACACGCAGTAGCTTAGCTTGAAAATCCAGAGGCATATCGCCAATTTCATCGAGGAACAAAGTGCCGCCATTAGCAGCTAATACCAAGCCTTGGTGGTCTCGGGTGGCACCGGTGAAAGCGCCTTTAACATGGCCGAACAATTCAGACTCCAATAGGGAGCCGGGCACGGAACAGCAGTTAAGTGCTATGAAGGGCTTGTTTACCCGAGGGCTGCCATTGTGAATGGCGCGGGCTAATAGCTCCTTACCGGTGCCGCTTTCACTTTGAATTAAAACACTGGCTTCGCTAGCGGCGACCATTCTGGCCTGCTGCAGGGTTTCTAGTACCGAGGAGTTGCGGGTGACGATTTCTGCAAACGGCGAGCTACCGCCCTCGGTTTGACTTTCGTCGCTACAGGATAAGGCGAGCGCGCGGTTTACTTCTTCGAGTAGGGCATTGCTGTCGAAGGGTTTGGTTACGTAGCTGAATACGCCCTGTTTAGTGGCTTTAATCGCGTGAGGGATAGAACCGTGAGCGGTAATGACAATCACCGGCAGTGACGGTTGGTTAAATTTTAATTTTTCAAATAGCGCCATGCCATCCATGCCCGCCATGCATAAATCGGTAATGACTAACTGGGGCTGAAAGTTGGGGATATAGGCGAGGGCGTGTTCGCCGCTTTCTGCTGTTTCCACCTGGTGGCCTGCTGACTGCAAGCGCAGTTTGAGTAGGTGGAGAATATCTGCGTTGTCATCTACTACCATTATTCTCGACATGTTTTCTCCGCTGCGTGCTTCGTGTTTAGTCGTAAGGTGCTTGATAAGGCGCTAATAAGTTACTAACAATTCCCCATTATTTGGGGCCGACTTGCGTTTGTGCTTGGGGATAGTTAAGGCTGCTTTCAATAAGCATGAGTTTTTCAATTTTCTGTTTAAGTGATGTGTTGTCGGCAATAAGTCGTTGACGCTGCGTGGCGCTATCAAGTAGAAATTTGGCGAGAACGTCGTAACTGTCGTTGCTGGGCATAAACGTACTGGCGCGATGATTTACGGCGGACTTATTATTTACATAGTCGTTTAATAGGCGCAGTGCCATTTGATTGCTCGCCGGCGCCGCATGGGGCTGCATTAATACGATGGCGAGCCACAGGGTGTTGTAGCGATCGCGATTGGCTTGAAATTGTTTTTCGGCAAGATCGAGTTCAGTGTCTAATTGGGTGCCGGTGACGCCGCAAATGTAATTAGAAAACGCCAGCAAACCGATCTCGGAGCGAGGAAAGGCTTTGCCACTGGCCGTTAGCGTCATGCCAAGATTAAAGTTAGAGCCGCCTTTCATAGCGCAGCCCGAAGCTAATAGCGCGATAAACAGCAGAGGGGCCAATTGGCGCCAAGTTTTACGCCAGCCCAGGCTGAAGAGGAAGTATGAGGCGTAATGTCGCCCCTTTGTTGCTATTGATGACTTCAATATTTCCACCGTGTGCGTTGCTATATTGTTTCGCTATGGATAGACCCAGCCCAGAGCCTTCGGCGTTCTCGTTCATTGTCGATGGCGATTTAAAAAACGCCTCGAAAATGCGGTCGTGCTCTGAATCTGAAATTCCGGGGCCTTCGTCGGCGACATCTATAACTGCCCACTGCCCGTCTGTATGTAACGTGATGTTGATGCAGCCGCCGCAGGGCGAAAATTTCACGGCATTGGAAATCAAATTATCCAATACAGTGGTGATCTGGGCGGTGTCTGCGAAAATAGAAACTTTATCAAGTGCCGTTATTACAGATAAGTCTTTGGCACGAATTTGTAGTTGTTGTTCCCTAGTGACCCCTAAAATTTGTTCATCAAGTTGTAAATTTTGATAATCGAAGCTTTGGAATGGCTGCATTGATACGCTGTAATTCAGCAAGCCATCAATTTGTTGTTGCAGGTTTACGCAGTTGCGCTGGAGGATCACCGCGATCTCCTGCTGCTCATCGTTGAGCTTGCCCATAACCCCGTCGGCAAGCAGGCTAGTGCCTTCTCGCAGGCTAGACAGGGGCGTCTTAAGTTCGTGGGAAAAATGCTGTAAAAAATGTTGTTTACGACTTTCGAGTAATTGCAGTTGTTGTCGTAACCACTCTAAGCGGGCGCCGAGTTCGCGGATATCATTCGGCCCTTTTAAAGCGATTTTCTTGTCGAGATTCCCATTGCCAATTTGGACAATACTTTGGTCGAGATCGTGAACATAGCGCGACAATGGTGGAATAATCCACAGCGCGGTGGCGATAGCCAGTGCTAATGCAACGCCGGCCTCCCAGAAAAGTGCCTGCCGCGTTTTGGCCGCGGTATCGTTCATTTCTTTGACCCGCGTTTCAATCGCTAGACTATTGTGGGCAATTAAGGCTGCGGCGATATCGCGCAGTTCAGAATAAACTTCAACCGTGCTTGCCGCTTGTTCAGGACCTGGTCCTTTGGTCGCCAACTCGGTAAAAACCTGTTTTTCTTTTTGGAGCAGTAGGCTAATGGTATTTTTAATTTTATGATCAAATTCGAGGGTGGAGAGTTTGGTCGCGGTGTCGTTTAATTTTTGACGAAGCTGGGCATAATTGGCGAGTAGACTTTCGTTGCCCAGTACTTGATAGATTCTGGCGCTGCGCTCCATATCTTTCAATAATTCAGACAGGGTGAGGCTGTGCTGCACCGCCTCAGTTGAAAAGATAACGGCCTGTTGGCCCTTGGATGTTGCCTTCTCTACATACAGTCCGGCGATTGCCAGTGCCGTGACTAGCAGCACAACTAATACCAGTAGCCCGGCCGACATAAGTTGGGTCAGAGATTTTGGGTAGAACGACAGCCGACGTGTTGGCCGCCATGTTAGCCACGGGTGTTTATGTGAATCACGTGGCGTGGCCACATTGTCCCCCTGTGATGCTGGCAATTGTGCAGCGTGGTGGTCAAAAAAAATAATCATAACGGCGTCTCGGTTTACGGTTTTCCTCTACGTCGCCGCTGTGTGTTTGCCAGTGTGCTTGGCTTACCGACAATCTTGGACTCCGCAATTGCACATTGGTTCGATAGCGAATAGTAGAGCTCAAAATCATAAGTGTTCAGCAAGGTAGTTGAGTACTTCGGTTGGGGGGGATTCCGGTAAAAAACGGGCGCCACCGTGGCTTATACCTCGGCTCCACGCCCAAATTGCGTTGCCGAGAAACAGCGTATTGTCGCGAATGCCACTCTCACTTTGGGCGTTGATAACGGCTTGCACGTAGGCCAGCTGGGAATCGGGTGCTGCGCGGTGATTACGACATGGCGGCCCTTCACAGCGAACATATTCATGGACCGACGCGGCAGCCGGAATACCCACTTTAAAGGCTACCTTCGCCTGGCTTGCCCATTCATTTAATTGCTGCAATTGGCGCAGGGCCATTTGCTGGTATTGGCCGACGGGGGTGGCGTGGCCCAGCGGGCTGCCATCGAGGTCGTATATTGGCGCAATCATGTAGCCATTGCGGTGCGCGTTGGTGATTTCGTGCATATGAGCGGCGCTGTCGCTTCCCGGGCGCAATGCTCGCACTGGCGCAAAGACCGAAAAAAAGCGGCCCACAGGATGACTGTCGGTAACGCAGTTGATGCCGTCAATTTCGCGATCTCCGGCAAAATTTTCGGAGATCCGGCGATAGAAAAAGTATTGGCCGTTTTGGGTTTCAATATCGATGGGTTCAAGGTCAAACTGCACGCCGTCAATATTAGGGTCGTCGCATATGCTGGCGGTGACTTTGTCGGCAAATCCCTCTGCCAAATTTTGTGGTAATTCATTAAAGCCTTTTAAGCTGCCTTCGTATTGGCCATTTACAACACCATCAATAATGGCAATTGCTTTTAGGCGTTGTTGATTGTCACCGTTTTTTAAACCTTGGCGATAGCGAGCAACACTACTGCCAGTGGCGTGACGACCTGATTTACCCCTAGGGGTGGCAAAGCTGAGGGTCAGTTTATCGGCGCTACAGTTTTGCAGTGGCCCGTTTTGGCAGTACATTTCCATGCTGCCGTGATAGTTATAAATTGCCTCAATTTGGTGGCCGCGCTGTGCTTTACTATTGTAGTCGTTGATTGCTGCAACGAAAAAACCGGGCTGTACTTGCCGCGCTTTACCCGGCAAGTTGAGGCTGTCGTAGACCCAGGCGGCGTGGCCGCTAAAATCTGGCCCCGCCGTGGGTACCGCCTGCGCTAACGCGCAGGCGGTACCCACTAAACCAAGCGCGGTGCGGAGTAATACAGGGACGATTTTGGTCCACGTCATTGGGATCTCCTATTCTACGGTGACGGATTTTGCGAGGTTGCGCGGTTGATCCACATTATTGCCCCGTATTACAGACACGTGGTAGGCGAGCAGTTGCAGGGGAATGGTGTACACCAGTGGCGCCAGAATATCGTCTACGTGGGGCATGGTAATAACCTGGCAGCGCTCGCTGGCGGTGAAGCATTCGGGTCTATCGGTAAACACAAACAGCTGACCACCTCGGGCTTCTACTTCTTGTAAATTCGCCTGAATTTTGGCAAAGAGTTTATCGCCAGGTGCGGTGGCAATGACCGGCATGTCTTCGTCGACAAGGGCGAGCGGGCCGTGCTTTAGCTCGCCGCCGGGGTAGGCATCGGCGTGTATATAGGAAATTTCCTTGAGTTTGAGTGCGCCCTCTAAGGCGATGGGGTACATAACGCCGCGCCCTAAAAACAGCGTGTGCTGCTTGTCTACTAATTGTTGGGCAATGTCGCGAATCTGTTCATCTAGGGACAGTACCGACTCTACCGCAAAGCAGGCTTTCTTCAATGAGTGCTTGGTAATTGCAGCCTCGGTAATTGCATCCATGCCGTTGTGACGCGCCAGTAGCAGTGCCAGGATGTCTAATCCTAGCAGTTGAGTCGTAAAGGCTTTGGTTGAGGCGACGCCAATTTCTGGACCCGCCTGGGTTAAAAATTGCAGATCACTTTCGCGAACCAGTGAGCTGCTGGCCACGTTGCAGATCGCAAGACTTGCCGCGTAGCCAGCGGTCCGAGCATAGCGCAGCGCAGCGAGGGTGTCGGCGGTTTCGCCAGACTGCGACAGCACGACAAACAAGGTGTTGGCGGGCACAACGGGGTCGCGATAGCGAAATTCACTGGCGTGTTCTACCCAGCAAGGGCGCTTAGCTAAAGTTTCTATCAGATGGCGGCCAACCAAACCGGCGTGATAACTGGTACCACAGGCGCAGATTTGTACCGCTTCTATTCCCGCGAGTATATTTGCTGCATTGTCGCCAAGACAGCTCTCATCGATACGCTCGTCGGTTAGTGCCATGCTTAGAGTTTGGCGCAGCGCCGTGCTTTGCTCGTGGATTTCCTTGAGCATGTAGTGGGGGTAGTCACCTTTACTGGCAGCGTGTTTTTCCATGGTAGAGGTTTGTATTGGCCGTTCCGCTTGGCGGTTGTAGCGGTTGTAGACCGTTACTGAATCACTGCGAATGTCGGCGACATCACCTTCCTCCAGATAGATGAACTGGCGTGTTTCTGAAATTAGCGCGGTGACATCCGAGGCCACAAAGTTTTCTTTGTCGCCAATTCCCACCACCAGCGGGCTGCCGAGCCGCGCTGCAATCATTCTAGTTGGCTCATCACTGCTAATCGCTGCAATGGCAAAAGCACCCTCAAGTTCGGGTAGCGTTGCCTGCACTGCGGCGAGCAGTGAGCCATGCTTAAGCAGGTGAAAGTGAATGCGGTGGGCGATGACTTCGGTGTCGGTTTGGGATTCAAAAATGTAACCAAGGTCGATGAGTTCGCTGCGCATTGCTTGATAGTTTTCAATAATGCCGTTGTGTACCACGGCCACCAATTCGGTCGACACGTGGGGGTGAGCATTGTGCTCGACCGGTGAGCCATGCGTTGCCCAGCGGGTATGGCCAATGCCCATTGTGCCCGACATGCCTGAGGCGGCAAGTTGCTGTGCTAATACTTCTACCTTACCAACTGCGCGCTGCTTGCTTAATACGTCGCCGTTCATGGTTGCCACACCGGCCGAGTCGTAACCTCGGTATTCGAGATTGCGTAAGCCGTCGACTAAAACTGACATGACATCGCGATTTGCGATTGCACCTACTAGTCCACACATAAAAATAAACCTCACAGTTTGTTGTTGATGCCGTTGTTAAATTTGCTGCTGCATCGAGCCACGGCGCTATTGCGATGACGGCAAGCCCCAACGCAAGTGATATGCCAGTCTCGGCAAGTGCACGGCTGGCGTGATTTTGCGGGTTTTTACTGGTCGCGCAGAGGTCGGCGCACGGTGATTTTGTTGCCGAATAGCAACGGTCAAATTGGGAGTAATGGCGAGAGTAAGGGTTTAATCGGTCCGGAATTGCTTTTTTAAACGTCGAATTTGCGCTTTAAATTTATGGTCACTAATAACGTCGTCGAGGTTGCGGTGGTTGACCTGGAGGGTGGTATTGCCGTCGAGATTTTCAATTTGGCCGCGGATATCCTCGCGCAGCGCCAATTCCGTGTGTTTAAAATTTTTCATAATAGCGAACTGTCGATCTCGGGTGATTTGCTCTAGGTCGCTATTGTTGGCGGTGTAGTCACTGGCGCTTTCTTTGCGCCGAATACCGTGTCGCTTGATCCACACAAGTTCAGCTTCAAGATGTCTTTGGGTGATGTCGAGGTGACGGCCGGCTCGCACTTTGCGCTGTATTAATTCGTCGGCTTGTTGGCGCATGCGGCGAAACGTCCACAAGCTGGTGAGTAGGCCGTCGGTATCGGCAGTTGCATTGTAGGCTTCGATGTCGGCGACCACGCGGGCCAGTTTGGCACGAGCAAAGATCATATGCCCTTCAGCAATTTGCAGGCGTCGCTGCGCCAGTGGAATTAACCGTGCCCAGTCTGCGGCCGACAAAACCTGCGACGGATTTTTGCAGGGGTAGTTACCTTGTGGTCGCGCGGGCTGATGTTTTTGCAATATTTCGGTCTGGTGACGGAAAAAATTAATTTCAGTATCGAGTGCCTGCATTAATTCAGATAACGGCACTTGCCATCCAGTTTGGGCTTGCAAGGACTGGGCTTTGTCATGGGAAAGTTGTTTGCGTTGTAATTTCACTGTCAGCTCGTTGGTGATTGTTTAAGTGTATTCGGAATGACGCTTGCTAAGCGTCGTGACTGATCGCTTTTTCATGCAATCCATAAGCGCCTATGTACGCCCTGCAAAAATCGGGCTCACTTTTTACTCTTCTTTTTACAATATTTGCGGTGAGAAGCGTCTTTTTTCAGCGTTTAGAGCGTGCATTGTTATTGTCTAAAATGGCGTACGTCGCTTATAGGCGACATTATTTAGTCTAATAAAAACAATAACTTAACCTTGTTGGTGGGGTGGGGTGTGACACCGCGGCAACAACTTGCGATACAGGAGCTGCGCCTACGTGATCTTGTATATGCCCAGGGCCCCAGCGCTAAAGGCTTTCAGCGGCTTGGCATAGTGTTTGCCATTGCTTGGTCAACGCGATAGTTCAGTGTCTGTATGTGATCGCAGCCTACGTCGCGCGGTGTTGAAAAAACGGGATAGAACGTGATCCTTAAAAATGTAGTCCTCGCACTGAGTCGCTGCAGATTAGCCTTCTTAACTGAAGGGGCGCTATCCAGAGCACAGATAGGATTAACCAAGTATTTTCTGTAAGGGAGCAGTTTTGAATGAAAAAAGTAAATGGAAGCTTGTCGCTGTTTGTGGTCGCTACATTGAGCGTTGCAATCAGTTCTGCGCTGGCGCAGGAAGTGCCTGCGCAGCAGGCAACGGCCAGTGCTGCGATTCAGGCGGAAGCACCATGGGTGGCATTTATTAACGAGCTTAGCGAGGTTGCCAAGTCGTCGCCAGAGATGATGGCGGAGTCGTCATTACTGGCCGCCGAGCAGGAAAAATATTATGCCGAAACTGGCGATATTGGCCTAGATTTAAGTATTAGTCACACTCGGTTTTCGGGCAGCTCGGGTTCACAGTTAGATAGTGGTGCGAGCGCATTAGAGTCGTATTCCGATGCGCGCTTGTCCCTTGACTTAATGCACCTGTTAGCGCGGCGCGGTTCAGCCGTTGATGGTGCTAAGGCGAGAGTGAGTAGTGCGGAGTACGGGTTAAAAATAAAAGCCAATCAGGCGACAGTAAATTATATGGAAGACGCCATCGCGGCGTGGACCTATCGCTATCGCCGTGAGGCATTGAGTAATGCCCTCGCCGGAGTGGAAAAAGCGAAACGCAAATTGCGGCTGTCGGAAAGTGCGGCAATGCCAGAAATTACGAAGGCGACCCCTGTAAAAGTGGCTGAGGCAATTATTTTACACAGTGAAGTGAAAAATAAACTCGACGCAATTTCGCGATTGATTCCCAATATTCCCAATCCACCGAAGGATTTCTCGGTGCTGCCGCTGACGCCGCCAGGTGGTGCTGACATTGATAGGTTGGCGAATCAGGATCTGAAAGCGCAGATGTTGCGCTCGGATTCGCTGGCCTTCGGTGAAGAGGCTGAGGCGCTGCGTGGCAACGGCATGGCGCTGACGGTATTTGGCGGCTACGTAGAGCAGGAGCGCAGTACAACGGCACTGACTAACGACGCGACGTCGGGAGATAGCGGTCCCCAGTACGGTGTGCAGTTGAATATTCCCCTGGGGAGTCGTCAGTACCACCAGCGGCGCGCGGCTGAGTATCAATCCCACGCCGCAAGCCTGGCGGCCAATGCAGCGGTTCGCAATAGTCAGCGGGCCTTAGTGAAACTTCGCGATCAGTGGGCGGCGTCTGTCGCGCGCTTAAATCAATCCCAAGAATTTATGCGCCAGCAAGCCAATCTGTTATCGCAGCTTAAGCGCAGAGCGCAGTCGCCAAGTTCGGGGCAAGCTCCGGAGCCCTGGGAAGTAGATATGCAGGAAACCGTGTTTTGGAATGCGGTCGCAGATGTCTGGGAAAAGCGCGCGCAATGGATTCAAAACGCCTTGGCTTGGGGGCTGCTCGACCCAGACTATTTGCGTGATAAGGGCCGCGTAGCAGTACCCGAAAGTAGCTACACCCTGTGTGCTCCCTATGGCGCCTGTGAAGACATTGCAGGCCTGTGAAATCTGAACGAGAACAAGGTATTTTGTCATGGATCTTTCTTTAAGCAAGCGAACGACACGCGGCCAAAGTGAGGGTCGACTAAAGCACTACCAGATGCTCGAATTAAAAGAATTTGAGCGGGGTACCGACGAAGCGGTGTCGATTAAGGCAGTGTTAGGTGAACCGTTAACGACGCTCGGCGAGCAAGATGCCGGCCAGGTTCCGCTGGTGATTGTTGGCTATGATCACCGCAAAATTGAGCGCTTATTGCTTGAGCAACGAGCCGGCTTTGCAGCCCTGCGACCGATTGCTGTGGTCGGCCTAGAAGGCCCCAAGTTAACGGCGGCAATTATGCAGTTGGCGGACATTGTGTTGCCGCCTCACCCCCGTGAAGACGACTTGAAAAGCACTTCGATGACGCTGGCGACGTTGGCCGCGCATATCGAGCGCTTGCCGCGCTCACCGCGCGATGCTGGGCTTACCATGTTGCAATTTATGTATACTCGGGGGCGCGACATTGAGGTTAAGGTTGACGCGGAAAGTCCTATTGCCTATCGCTTCCCGCTGGCCGAGGGCCTGTTGCAGTGCGATGTATTAGAAACGCAGTCGGTGCTCCAAGACTTAGCTGTGCGCGGTCTTTTAGAGGCTAGGCACGTTGATAGGGTCTTTACCTGCCCTTCGTGTCAGGGTTATCAAGTACCAGTAAAAGAGTTGTGCCCCGAGTGCAAGTCTACCCACCTCGGCGTCGAAGAATCTATTCATCACTTTCGCTGCGGCTATGTTGGCCCCGAGTCAGACTTTAGCGTTGACGGCGCCAAGCAGTGTCCCAAGTGTTTTTCTGCCATTCGCCATATCGGTGTGGAGTATAACCGCCCCGGACGATTCTCTATTTGCCGCCAATGTAATTTTTGGGCGGCAGATCCTGAATTGGCAGCATGGTGCGCGAATTGCGATCAATACCACTCTCCTGCAGATCTGGTGCCGATCAATATCAATACCTTTGTCATAGCGCAGAGCGGGGTTAGCGTTGCGCGTAACGGTCGCTGGGGGCCAGGTGCTGCCTTGGGGAATGACGGGGAAGAGGACGACTTGGAGTTCTCCGCCGGCGGCGAGAATTTGAACAAGGATTACAGTAAAGCGCTGGCTTTGAAAGTGGTTGAACTGGCTCAGCAGGATGGTCGCTCGGTAACTATTTATAAGGTCAGCCTTATTCGCGACAAAAATGTTTCGGCGCAAGAATTACCGGAGTTGCTAACGAAAACTAGGGAGGTGTTGCGAGCAGTGTTGCGTGACTCTGATGTGGTGGTTAATACCAATGACGCAGAGTTTTTAATTCTGTTGCCAGCGAGTGACTCTGGTGCACTGCCGTCGCCTAAGGAGATAAAGGATCACGTCTACCTTCGCGCTCAACTTAATATCGAAATTGTCATGGTTAGTGGTGCCAAGCCACTAGACCGCGCCGCTGGCGAGTAAGGACACGACGATGACTAAGTTTGCGATGCAATACGGCGAGGAGCTGATATGTACGATTTGATGAATAGTATTGTCGGCTATGTGGAAGCGAGCTTGGCAATATTGTTTAGCTTGTCACCGGAGCAATTGGCGCTGTTGTTGTGGCCCTTCTTACTGTTGTCGGTGCCACGCTTTGTGCTGACCGAGATATTTGCCCTCTATCAAGCGCAGCGCGCTGAGCCTGAGGAAAAAAAACTATTTCGGCAGCGCTTGCAAATCAATCCGCCACTGGTGACGGTGCTACTGCCTGGCTACAACGAGTGCACTACCTTAGAAACCACCGTGCTGTCATTGCGCGAGCAAAGTTACCCCAATCTAGAGATTGTGGTGGTGAACGATGGCTCTACGGATGGCATGGGGGAGGTGGGGCGAAAGTTGGCGAACCGAGGTTGGGTGCGCTACTTCGAGCACAAAATGCGCGGCGGTAAATCCTCGGCGGCAAACTTTGCGCTGAATGCGGCGCGGGGTGAGTATGTGGTGATTTGCGATGCCGACTCGACCTTCGACAGCGATTCCATTTGGCATCTGCTGGTGGAATTTTATCGCCCCGAGGTCGCTGCCGTGGCCGGAAATTTGCGGGTGCGCAATGCCGACGCCAACCTACTTACCCGCCTACAAGCGATGCAATATGTTTTTAGTATTGGGGTCGGGCGGCGGGTGTCAGCGATGTTGGGCATTTTGTTTATTGTCTCCGGCGCCTTTGGTGCTCTGCGGCGCTCGACTTTGTTGGCGACGGGCGGCTGGGAAACTGGCCCTGGTGAAGATGGTGATGTGACAGTGAAAACGCGAGTAGCTGGCGGCGATGTCGCCTTTGCTCCAGAGGCAATGTGCATGACTGACGCGCCCGATGCGTGGTGGCCATATTACCGTCAGCAACTGCGCTGGAACCGCAGCATGATTCGCTTTCATGTGCGCAAATACGGCTGGTTGTTTAACCCGTTTCGCCGCCCCTTTGATGTGCGCAACCTCATTGCCAATTTGGATACCGTGGTCTACCAGCTGGTGCTGAGTATCACTTATCCGATCTACACCGTTTGGCTTTACCTAAACCACAACGATATTTTTTATCCGATGATGCTGGTTGTTTTAATGCTGTATACGGTAATTAACTACCTGCATTTCATTGTTGCGCTGGCACTAAGTGAGCGGCCGTGGGTAGACCTGAAAATGTTTCCCTACATACCCCTGTACGGACTTTTTATGGGCTTTTATTTAAGAGTAGTGCGCCTTATCGCCTATGCGGATGAGTATTTGCTGCGCACCTCTTACCACGAATCTTATGTGCCAGAACACGTTCAAAAGCAATCAAGGATGTATGATCCATGGTGAATAAAATGATTAATAGTGAATTCAATGATGATGCTGACAAGCAGCGCTACCCTAAAAAAATAGTGCCCGAGAGACGGATGCCAAGCGTTTATGGCGAGCAGGGGCCTGGAACGTCGGTGCAAGCTCGACCGTGGCGCCAGTGGCACACTGCGGCAAGCCCGCAGGCCTCTGCGGCACTGGAGGTGGCGCAGCCGCGTAAGCCTCAGTGGGGGCGCTGGATATACTTTGCCATTTTACTGGGCATTGCTTATATCGCGCTGCGCTTTGTGTACCTGAATTTCTTTTGGTTTTCGGCAAGTGGTGTGATTAACGGCACCCAATACAATGTCGCGCCGTCGGACACCGTGTCGATTAAAGAAATTTTGGTTTCGCCGTCGGACACTGTCGAGGAGGGGCAGTTACTCGCCACGCTTAGTTCGCCGACTTTGGTGCAGTCCTTGGCCAAAAATGAGGCGGAAATTGCGCGCCTGCAAAGTGATTTAGCGCAGCGTTCGGTTACTAGCTCGGGAAATGAGTCGCAGCTAAGAGCGCAATTGTCGTCATTAGAGGCGGAGATGGAGTATCTGGAGTCTCAGTACTTTCAAGAAACTCAGCAGCTCAATGCTCTGCGTGAGCTGGTGGATGCGGGCGCAACCCAGCGTGGTAATCTCGATTTACTGCAGAGCCAGCACAATAAAACGTGGGCGGAATACAGCCGCGTAGAGGCTGAGTTGGGATCGACCCGAAGCCAGCTGTCTAGCTTGCGTAAGAGTCGTGGGCCAAGTGACGCGCCAGAACTGTCGGAACGCCTCGCGGCGCTAACCCAGTTGCGTACCTCTATCGAAGATCAACTGGCAGCCTTAGAGTTACGTGCGCCGAAGGCGGGTACCGTGGCACGAGTACCGGTGTCTCAGGGCGATGTGTTGCGGGCCGGCGAGCCAGCCGTTGAAATAGTTGATAAAAATCAGCTGCGGGCCTACCTCTATTTCCCACCGGCAGCCCAAGGAAAGTTGCAGAAGGATATGGTGATTTCGGTGTCGCGCGCAGATGGTTCGCAATTAGATCTGGTCGTTAATAAAGTATATCCGTCAATGTCTGCACTGCCCGACGCGTTGCAGCAGAGCTATCGTCCCAATAGTTCTGCAATCGTGGTGGAGGCCTACCTCAAAGACGGCAAAGCTTTTGAGATGGACATGACTTCCGGTACGCCAATAGAAGGCCGCATACCGCGTTGGTCTTTGCCCGGTAACCTGGGAGAACAGCTTGAGCGTATTGCTGGGCGGTCTGCCGATGCATCGCCAACAAAGCCTGGTTCGGCAAGTTCGCTAGAAAAGTCTAAGACGGTTAAGTTGCTGTCTTTGGCTGATGACGGCTAAGTGGCTAATGATTAAGCTGGCTGGCTTGAGCGCCGGCCGGTGGATTCTGTTAAGTGACACATAAAAAAACCGCGAACAATGTCGCGGTTTTTTTAAACTTAACTACCTTAAATATTAAGGAAGTAAGTGTTTTACGCCGTCGCGCTCTTCAGCCAGTTCTTGCTCAGAAGCTTGCATTTTTGCGCGGCTGAAGTCGTTAACTTCAACACCTTGAACAATTTCCCACTCGCCATCTTTGCAGCGGCAAGGGAATGAGTAGATCAGGCCTTCGGCAATGCCGTAGCTGCCGTCGCTGTAAACACCCATAGAAACCCAGTCGTCGCCTTCGGTGCCTAGTGCCCAGCTGCGCACGTGACCGATTGCAGCGTTAGCCGCAGATGCAGCAGAAGAAGCGCCACGGGCTTTGATGATGGCTGCACCGCGCTGCTGAACAGTCGGGATGAAGTCGCCTTCGAGCCACGCTTGGTCAACCAAGTCACTTGCAGTCTGGCCAGAGACTTTGGCGTTGAACAGGTCTGGGTACTGAGTAGCAGAGTGGTTGCCCCAAATAGTCATGTTGGTCACGTCGTTCACAGTTTTGCCGGTTTTGATGGCAATCTGAGTCATGGCGCGGTTGTGATCCAAGCGCGTCATGGCAGTGAAGTTACGTGGGCTGATAGACGGCGCGTTGCGCTGGGCGATCAGGGCGTTGGTGTTAGCGGGGTTGCCAACAACCAATACTTTGATGTTTTTGCTGGCATTCTGGTCAATGGCTTTACCTTGAACAGAGAAGATTGCCGCGTTAGCTTCGAGCAGATCTTTACGCTCCATGCCTGGGCCGCGTGGACGTGCGCCAACCAGCAGTGCGTAGTCGGCATCTTTAAAGCCAACATTTGGATCGTCGGTGCAAACTACGCCAGCCAATAATGGGAAGGCGCAATCTTCCAGTTCCATGCGCACGCCTTGCAGGGCGTCCATGGCTGGAGTGATGTCGAGTAGGTGTAAAATAACGGGCTGATCGTCGCCCAGCATAGCGCCAGAGGCGATGCGGAAAAGTAAAGCGTAGCCAATTTGGCCGGCTGCACCGGTAACGGTGACGCGAACTGGTTGTTTCATTGGGCGATTCCCTTTCTGAATGAGTGGCTGATTTGTGAGCGGGTGCGATCGGATGTGGATTACACAGTCCGACATGCACCCGTGCCGGGGTCTGGCCGTGTCCAATACACCTCGTGCCAGCAGATTTTGGCGGCCTAATGATAGTCATCTCGGCCTAGGATTGCCAGTGCTGAGCCGTTGAGAGTGCTAAAAACGCCGGATTTTGGCTGATTTTCATTGCCGAACCGGGCGCTACTTATGGTTTCTTGGTCTTTCCATTGGCTACTTTGTAGCCGCATATCCATGGTTTCTATATAATGCGCAGCCCCAGCCTCGATTGATTTTAAGTGCTATGTCCAGTTTGCCAAAGCTAGAGTTCAATAAATTGCAAAAACGCCTGCGTCGCCATGCAGGGCAAGCGATTGAAGACTACAAAATGATCGAAGAGGGCGATCGGGTGATGGTGTGCCTGTCTGGTGGCAAAGACAGCTATACCATGCTGGATATCTTAATGAATTTGCAAAAGAGCGCGCCGGTAAAGTTTGAGCTGGTGGCGGTCAATATGGATCAGAAACAGCCGTTCTATCCCGAGCATATTCTGCCTGAGTACCTTGACGCCTTGGGCATTGAGTATTACATCGTCAATAAAGACACCTACTCGATTGTTAAGCAAAAGATTCCTGAAGGTAAAACCACCTGCGGGCTGTGTTCGCGTCTGCGCCGTGGCACTTTGTATGCCTTTGCGGAAGAAATCGGCGCGACTAAAATTGCCCTGGGTCATCACAAAGACGATATCGTGCAAACCCTGTTTTTAAATATGTTTTACGGCTCGCGGCTGTCGGGCATGCCGCCAAAGCTCCTGTCAGACGACAAGCGCAATATTGTGATTCGGCCGCTAGCTTACTGCCGCGAGTCAGATATTGAAGCGTTCTCGCAGTACAAAGAGTTTCCCATTATTCCCTGTAATCTCTGTGGCTCACAGGAGAATTTGCAGCGCCAGAATATTCGTAAAATGCTGCTGGATTGGGAAAAACAGGACGGCAGTCGCATAGAGAAAATTTTCTCGTCTATGCAAAATATTGCGCCCTCGCAAATGGCCGATACCGAGTTATTTGATTTTGCCAACCTCACTATTGACCGCACTGGCGAGCGCAAAGAGTATGGCTTTGATTCTAGCCAGACCATTGATTCTGGTGGTGTGCCTGAGCCGCTGTCGTCGCGCAGTGACTTTATTGAAGTCACCCAGATAAATTAATGCTGGCGGCCGGGAAGCACATTCTCCGTTGCAGCCTAATACACTTCCGGTTTTCAGTCGGTGGTTTGCTAGTCTTAATTTTCTCTTCGCTATATTCCCCATAGTATTAGCTAGCTGCAGCTGGCCTAAATTCTGCAGTAGTTATAGCTGGAGTTACAGCAAGGTACCGCAGGCGAATGAAATCCTTCGTTATTTTGGGGTTTTTGTCAAAAAAATGACTGTGATGGCCGTATGGAATTCAATCTCATGGATTTTGTCATTTTTTTGACCATTCTGTTGGTCTCGGTTGTCTTTTTTTGATGTTGCGTTGTTGAGGCTGTGTAGTGAGTGAATATATATCAACTAGGAAGCCTTGGTTTACTTTGTTTGGAGTCCTGTTTTTGCTTGGTGCCGGTTTAATTGGACAGGCACTCTGGCAATGGCAGCTAAGTACAGGTGGTAGCTACCACCGTGCCACGGCTGTTGACAGCCTGAGTCAGCGTGAAGCTTATCTTCAAGATCAGGTCCTTAATTTAGCCTCGAGTTTGATTCTTGAGCGCGATCTGAAAGTCTCCGTGGTCATCGATGAGGCTGGCTCACAGGCGAGACAAATATTGTTATTAATAAATCGCGCTGCGCCGGATGGGCCCTTGGCGCAAGCGTTGCGGGAGGTCTTGTGGGCGGGCTTGGCCTTGCGCGAGTCTCGTGGTGATCAAATTAACCTGCAGTTTCGCACTTTTAATCAGGCGCCCTTAAGTGTGTCTGTGCTGGTTAAACAGTCAATGTTCTGGCGGGCGGCGATGGGGCTGGCCTTATTCATTTTAGCGGCGATCGGGCTGTTGCTTACTCGTGCCGCTCAGCAGCGCCGGCGCGCTCAGGTCCAGCAAATTGAAGACTACCGGGAGCAATTGCGGGAGTTGAAGGCTATTGCGAGCGAGGAGCCAGTGCGTATTGCTGGGGTGTTGAGTGAATGGCTTAATGGTGAGGCGCAGTAATGGCTGGAGCGGTAGCAACAGAGCTATCTAATACTGAGCAGGCAGCGGCATTGCTAATGTCTTTAGATAAGCGCGACGCCGCGGCGGTAATGCGGGCGTTACCGCCGCGGGATTTACATCGTTTGGCGGCGGTAATGACCACGATGTCGGCGCCAGATAGCCGTGAGTTCACTGGCATTCTTCAGCGTTTCCACTCGGATGTGAAGCGTTTCTCTGGTGTTAAGGCCAGCGCCAGTGATGCGGTGCAAGGCTTGCTGGAGGAAGCGCTCGGCGAGGAGCGCGCGAAATTATTAAGTGACCGTCTCGCCTTTCATGGCCAAGCCAAGCATATCGCGAAATTGAAATGGCTAGATGCTGCGACCATTGCTGGCATTATTCGCCGCGAGCACCCGCAAATTCAGGTGGTTGTGATTGCGTGCTTGGAGTCGCGGCTCGCCAGTGAGGTGCTACTGGAATTTGATGAAGCTAAGCGTGTCGATATCCTTGGTCGCTTGTCTTGCCTTAAATCCCTGACGCCGGCGGCTTTAGAAGAGTTGGATTGGCTGCTAGAACAATATTTTAATAACTTGGGTCGGCCAGTGGGTCGCGCGCTGCCTGGCGACACTATGGCGGCGAATTTGTTAAATGAAATGGATGTTGGTGCTGAGAGTACGCTGCTCAATGGTTTGCGGGCAAGTCAGCCGGAAAGTGCGGCCAGAGTTGAAGAGTTGATGTTTGGTTTTGCACAAATTATCAATATGGCGGATCGGGATGTGGCGGTGTTGGTGCACCAGCTAGCGCCTGAAGTTTTGGCACCGGCTTTACTCGGTGTGGAGTCGAGATTGCGGGCGCGTTTGCTCGCAAGTTTGCCTGCAGATAAAAAGACGGCGCTTGCGGCAATTGAGCCGAATTTCACCCAAGTGGAGCGCGAGTCTGCCCGAGCTGAGATAGTGAGTGTTGCCAAGCAAATGGCCGCAGTGGGTGAAATAATTCTGGATGCGCGTAAAATAGACGTGTTTTAGGCTTGAGTGTCCATGAGTGGACGCTGAGTTAACTGCTGAAAAATACAGGGATGTCATAATAATGGACGCTTTAGATTTAAGTTTATTGGATGAGCTGCGCGAATTTATGGAATCTGATGTACATATTCTGATTCATGAGTTTGAGGCTGATACCCGCGAGCGCCTGGGTTTCCTTGCTCAGGCAATAGATGACCACGATACCGAAACCCTGCGCTCGGTGGCCCACAGCTTAAAAGGCGGCGCGGCGACGCTTGGCGCGGTGAGTTTGTCTCAACAGTTTCGAGGTTTGGAGTTGCGGGGTCGGGATGCCAGTTTTTCTGGTATTGAGCAGGACCTGAGTAATACCGTGCGCAGTTTCGAAGAGGCAATGGCATCGCTCAACAAGTGGTTGGCGCAGCCTTGATGCGTAATAATTAAGGCTGTCATTTTTTTGACGCACCTTAATTTCGTAAGTTATTGATTAATAATAAATAAATATTGGCTCACCCCTTGCATTAAATAAGCAATATTCACATTTAGTGCTAAGTGGTGCGCTCACAGATGGTGAAAGATTTACTCTCACAGGCAGAAATTGATGCCTTATTAGCCAATGTCCAAACTCAGGATCTGCGTTCTGACAGTGATGTGGTGCCCGCTCGACGCTTCGATTTGGCTAGTCGGCAGCAGCTTAAAAAGCGCCGTTTGCCAGGTCTTGAACAAATTAATAAACGCTTTGCCGAGCGCTTTCGCGATAGTATTTCTGATGTATTAGGCCAGGGTGTAGATGTTGTGGCGCTGGAGCTGCAATTTCTACCTTATAGCGAGTATCTGCATTCACTCTACGTACCTACCAGCTTAAACCTTATGCGCTTGCACCCATTAAAGGGTGCCGCCATGCTGGTGTTTGATGCGCGGTTGGTGTTTCGTTTAGTTGATATGTTTTTTGGTGGTAGTGGCGCTCAGGGAAGCGCGGATGGTCGCGATTTTAGCCCAGTGGAACGACGGGTAATTGGCCGCTTAGTGAGCCGCGCGCACAGCGATTATCAAAAAGCGTGGCAGCTGGCGGCCGAAGTGCAATGCGAGGCGATTGGTGTTGAAGTGAATCCCGCGATGGCGGCGATTGCTGCTCAGGCAGAAACGGTGGTCTTGTGCCGTTTTCAAATTGAGCTGGAGGGCGGTGGTCGCGGCGAGTTTCACATTACCCTACCTCAAACCATGCTCGAACCAATGCGCGATATTTTGGCTAAAAGTGAGTCTGCCGCTCAGAGTGTAGACGATCCAGTTTGGCAGGCGGCATTGCGGGAGTCAGTGTTGGATTTGCGGGTACCTACCCGCTGCACGATCGCTGAACCTACTGTTAGCCTGCGAGATGTAGCGAGTATGAGTGTGGGTGATATTATTCCCTTGGGTGTTGCGCAGCGCTCAATACTTAAAGCAGGTGGCGTTGCGATGGCCAAGGCGAGTCTCGGTGTTACCAATGGTCAGTTAGCATTGAAAATAGCTGAATGATGAAACGACAAGCAGCGACTAATTTGGGTAGGGAAAGGTGTTATGGATAATCAAGAAGAGCTGCGTCGCCAGCGCCGCGCGTTGAAAGAAGAGATCGAAGCCGCGGATCGCAATGCCTTTCAAGATGATGGTGCTTTTAAAGACCGCGAGGCGTTTCAAGACGCAAGCGGGCGGTTGCGCGATCGCAGTCCCGCTGCGCCAGATCTGGAAATGGTCTTAGACATCCCTGTGCGTATTACCCTTGAAGTTGGGGGTACTGATATGCCGATTCGGGATTTATTGCAATTGCATCAGGGCGCAATTGTTGAGTTGGATCGTCAAGCCGGCGATGCCCTTGATGTTTTAGTTAATGGCACTTTAATCGCCCGCGGGGAAGTTGTGGTAGTCGAAGACAAGCTCGGTATTCGTTTAACCGAAGTGGTTAGCCCTGCTGAGCGGCTGCAGTCCCTGCGATGATGGTCGTGATAAGTGCGGAGATAATGACGTGAAGCATCGCTTAGTTTTTCTCAGTAAAACGCCGGCGCAATTGCGTGAAATAGCCGATATGTTAGCGCAGCCTCATTTGAGTGGCTGGCGCTGGTGTGTGGTGAGCAAACATATTGGCGATGTGCAGCGTCTT
Organism: Zhongshania guokunii; assembly: GCF_040892635.1. Taxonomy (NCBI): domain Bacteria; kingdom Pseudomonadati; phylum Pseudomonadota; class Gammaproteobacteria; order Cellvibrionales; family Spongiibacteraceae; genus Zhongshania; species Zhongshania guokunii. Next base: position 193,105 of record NZ_JBFRYA010000007.1, read on the forward strand.
GGGGTACCGGTGGCGTCGGTATTGCTGTTGAGCAATCTGTGGGGGCGTGCTTGGCGTGGTGGGTTTTGGGGTTTTTTGCTGGGCTGCCTGTTGGTTTTGATTTTTACCGCGGCCTTTAATTTGGAAGAGGGCGTGGCGCGGTCAATTTTAAACTATTCGCTGCCGATAAGTTTTTTGTGTTTTGGCGCTTGGGAGGGCGGCTTTGTCGGCTTAACTGAAGACAATCCTGATTTACGTGCTTTTCAGTCTTATGTGGATGAGGGGCGCTTAGTTCTGTTGGTTGACGTACATGATATTGATCAGCGTTTGCTGAAGAAAATTATGGCGATGTGCAATGCTGAGCAAATAGCCGATTATTCTCGGTTGCTGCCTGGTTTTCCCTGGCGGCAGCGAGACCTAGCGGGGGCGCAGCTCGGGTGAATACTAAGGCGATACAAGTCATCGCGGTCAGTGGTGGCAAGGGCGGTGTGGGTAAAAGCAATGTTGCGATTAACCTCAGTGTTGCTCTCGCTGAAGCGGGCAAGCGGGTCGTAATACTGGATGCCGATTTCGGTCTGGCTAATATTGATGTATTACTTGGTTTAAACACCACTAAAACCATCGAAGATGTGTTGGCCGGCAGTTGTTCGCTGCAGGATGTAATGTTGACAGGGCCGGGGGGTATTAAGGTAATTCCCGCTTCGTCGGGCACTCGCCAGCTCACCAAGCTGACGAGCTTGGAGCACGCGGGATTAATTCATGCGTTTAGCGATATTGGCGATCAGCTTGATGTGTTGATAGTGGACACCGCGGCCGGTATTTCTGATTCGGTGGTTAATTTTGTTAGTGCGGCGCACGAAGTGTTGATGGTGGTGTGTAATGAGCCTACGTCGATGACTGACGCCTATGCGATGATTAAGCTATTGAATCGTGATTTTGGGCGTACCCGCTTTCGGGTATTAGCCAATATGGTAGCGGACGAGCGCGAGGGACGACTATTGTTTGAGTCCTTGAATAATGTGTGTCGGCAATTTATTGACGTGGCGCTGATTTACGCCGGAGCGGTTCCCTTTGATCAGCAATTGCGCGAGGCGGTGCGCCAGCGCGCACCGGTGATGGTGACGGCGCCTAGTAGTCGTTCCGCCCGAGCCTTGCGCGAGTTAAGCGCAAGGGTGCTGGACTGGCCGCTGCCTAATCGGCTTGAAGGGCATTTACTGTTTTTTGTTGAGCAGCTATTGGCTGCAAATACCGCGCGAAATAGTCCTGCGGAGCAAAGTTCGTGAACGATCAGTTTAAAGACGGCTTGTCTTCCCCGAATCCATTCAATAACAGCCTGGATACGCAGGATCCAATTTCGACTCACACCTTCGTGCGCAGTGAAATGCGAATACTTGTGGTGGAGGATTTTTCGACCATGCGCCGTATTATTCGTAATTTGCTCGGTGATTTGGGGTATCGCTATATCAGCGAAGCGGACGATGGCTTGGCAGCGCTGCCAATGTTGCACAATCAGCACTTCGATTTTGTTATTACCGATTTGTTAATGCCCCATATGTCGGGCTTGGAATTGCTGCGGGCCATTCGCGCCGACCGTAAGCTTTGCCATATTCCCGTTTTGATTATTACTGCCGACGCCCACCGTGAGCAAATTATTGAAGCCGCGAAGGCCGGAGTGAATGGCTATATTGTTAAACCCTTTACCGCGGCGATGTTAGAAAGCAAGATATTGCGAATATTTAGCCGGCTTGGTGGCGAATAAGCAGAATTTGGTCGCTATCTGTCGAGTTTGTGACCGAGCTTGCAGTAGCTGCGCTGAAATTTTCAGATAATAATAAAACAAATTTGCTGTGCCGGTATGGCGCATTCAGTAGTGAGAACTCGGTGAACAGAACAGAACACGAAGGGATTTTGGCAATTTTTTTGGCGGAAGCCGAAGAAATTGTTCAGCGCCTTTCCGAGCAATTGGCTGAATTACATTATGGCTATGATGGTCAGCGCATCCTCGATGATATTCACCGTGGTTTCCACACCTTGTATGGCGGTGCAGCGGTACTCGAGTTAAGCGAGTTGGCCGAGTGTGCCCAGCTGGCTGAGCGTTTAATGGAGCGCCTGCGAACTAGGCGCTTGTCTTTGAGCCCCAGTGCAGTTTCTTTAATTTTAAGTGCGGTTGAAGATATTGAGGTGATGCTGGCGCGGCGCATTAATCATCAGCCCCCTGAACCGATCAGTACCAGTTTAAAACTGCGGCTTATGCGGACTGCAGAAGAGGGCTATAAGGCCGAGAATGCGGCGCCGGCACCCCGTTCGCCGGTGGATTCTATGGGGCTGTTCTTCGACGGTCGTTTACAGACTCGTACTACAGAGCGCAATGCTGCTGGCAAGTTTGCCGGCGGCACAAAGGCTGAGGTGGACGAACAAATTACCGACGACGAGTTTGAAAACTTACTCGATAGCCTCCACGGCAAGGGTCGCGGGCCAACGCCGCATCGAGTAGCCGTGCCGGCCGTTGTCGACACTGGCGAGCTTGCGCTCAAGCCTGCCGTGCGCGCTCTACAGCGCAGCCCTGTGCTTTCGCCGAATAATGACGACGGCAATATTGATAATTTGGTTCAGGAGTTGAGTTGGGTGCGCACCCGTTTATTGCGTTTCCAGGGGCTTGAGCAAAGTGCCGAGTTGGATAAAGCGCTGTCATACCTCGATCTGGTTACCCAAGATATGGAAGCTTGGCTGGCTGGGCGCAAGTAGTCCAGCGAAAGCCAGTGCGCGCCATCAGCTAATAACTGCATTTTGAGTCGGGCTAATCTACTTTTTGACGCTAATTTCCCCTCTTCATCGTATATACTTGGCGGCGTTTTGATTGATGCTGAGACTGGCTATTGGCAGTCGCTAACGGGAGTGATTTTGGCGGAACAGGGGTTGGAGGTAAGGCAACTCTACAGTGAGCGGGATGACCGCGTGCTGTTTGCAGACCTGTGCTTTACATTAAATGCTGGGGATGTGCTGCAAATAGCTGGCCCCAATGGCAGCGGAAAAACCAGCCTGCTCAGAATTTTAGCGGGTCTCTCCAGTCGCTATGAGGGCGATATTTATTGGCAGTCGCACTCCTTAGATCAGCAGCGTGCTGCCTATTTGGAACAATTACTCTATATTGGCCACGGCGCGGGTATTAAAGCCGCGTTGAGCCCCCTCGAAAATTTACGCTGGTCCTGCGCGCTACGCGGCCTAAAACAAAACGATGAAACCATTTTTCAGGCCATGGCCAAGGTGGGTTTGCAGGGGTTTGAGCAGCAACCTTGCTACAGTCTCTCGGCCGGCCAGCAGCGCAGGGTTAATTTGGCGCGACTATTTTGTATTCCCGCTCAGCTCTGGATCTTAGATGAGCCCTTTACCGCCATTGATCAGCGTGGCGTGGCTGAAATCGAGCTTTGGATCAGTGAATTCGCCGATGCCGGTGGCGCGGTGTTATTAACCACCCACCATCCCTTGGCGATGCAGCGTCCGCTGCGGGTCATCGATTTGGGGGCGTTTTGATGGCATCGGCTGGCGTGTTTAGTTTAGTTGTAGCGGTTTTGCGCAGAGACCTGAGTGCGGCGGCGCGGCGGGGCAGTGAGTGGTCTAATCCGCTGGTATTCTTCATCATGGTCTGCGCGCTGTTCCCTCTCGGCATTGGCCCTCAACCGGCGCGTTTGGCAGAATTGGCACCGGGCATTTTGTGGGTGGTTGCGCTATTGGCTTCACTACTGGCCAGCGACAGTGTGTTTCGCGGTGATTATGACGATGCGACCCTCGAACAAATGCTGTTAAGTCATCAGCCTCTCTACCCCCAAGTTATTGCCAAAACCATTGCGCACTGGCTATTAAGCGGCTTGCCCCTCAGTTTGTTGTCGCCATTATTAGGCGTGCTCCTGCATTTACCGATGGCGGGTATGGGGGCGTTGATGGCGAGCTTGGCGTTGGGCAGCGCGGTACTGAGCTTTATTGGCGCGATTGGCGCGGCATTAACGGTGGGGCTGCGCAAAGGCGGTTTATTGTTGTCACTGATCATTTTACCCCTGTATATTCCGGTGCTGATCTTTGGCAGTAGCGCGGTTAAGGCGGCGGTTGAGGCTGGGCCATATCTTCCTCAGCTGGCAATGTTAGGCGTGTTTTTTCTACTGGCACTGGCACTGGCGCCACTTGCAATATGCGGTGCGCTGCGAATCAGTGTCGACCAATAGCAATGCAGGGCTTCTGATATACTGCCGCGCGGTGATTGTTTAGCTTGCGGCTACTTGGCTTTAGCGAAGAGAGAGAAGAGTTTTGTCGATTTGGACTACGTTTCACAAATGGGGCTCGCCGCGCTGGTTTTACCAGTTTAGTGGTCGCTTGCTGCCGTATTTGGCTGGCTTATCGCTGCTGTTGTTAGCAGGTGGCGCGCTGTGGGGCTTGGCTTTGGTGCCCGCCGATTATAAACAGGGCAATAGTTTCCGTATTATTTATGTGCACGTGCCGGCTTCCGCCGTAGCTATGGGCGCTTATATGACCATGGCCATAGCCGGCGCTATTCACTTAATTTGGCGTATGAAGTTGGCGGCGATGGTCATGAAAGCCATTGCGCCGATTGGCGCCTCGCTGACTTTTCTAGCGCTGCTAACCGGTGCCGTGTGGGGCAAGCCTACCTGGGGCACTTGGTGGGTGTGGGACGCGCGAATTACTTCAGTACTCATTTTGTTTTTTTTGTATTTGGGCGTGATGGCCCTGCACCAAGCTTTTGATAATCGTGACGCGGCAGCCAAGGCTTGTGCAGTATTGGTGATTGTTGGCGCAGTGAATATTCCGATTATTTATTGGTCAGTAGAGTGGTGGTATAGCTTGCATCAGCCCGCAAGTATCCGGTTTATTGGCGAGTCCACGATTCACCCGAGCATGTTGCGGCCGCTGATGGCGACGCTGTCGGGAATGTATCTGTTCTTTGCCTGGGCAATGCTGTTGTTTACCCGCGCCGAAATTCTCGACCGCGAACGTAATACTCGCTGGGTGCAAGAGCTTGTTTGCGGTGAATCTGCGCGCGGCAACGTGAGGCTGAGCAAGTGATGGAGAGCAATTATGTATTTTGACAGCCTTGGCGAACTTATCGCCATGGACGGCCACGGGCCCTATGTGTGGTTTTGCTACGGCGTGACTGTCGTGGTCCTAGGTGGCTTACTTTGGGAGGCGCGTCGCCGCCGCCAAAGCGCCGAACAAGCCGTGCGCACCGTGGTGCGTCGCAAGCAAGCAAGTATTGGTAAAGAGTAAACAAGCTTATGGCTATGCATCCCCAGCGCAAACAGCGTCTTATGATAATTGTTTTTATTTTGATAGTTGCGGGTTTGGCCGCCGGCTTACTCGGCTATGCGCTCAAAGAAAATATTAATTTGTTCTACCCGCCAGCCGAGATTGTGTCGGGTAAAGCGCCGGTAGGTAAGGCGATTCGGGCCGGCGGTATGGTGCAGGAAGGCAGCGTTCAGCGCGCTAGTGACAGTTTGAAAATTCGCTTTGTGGTAACGGATTACTCCGCGGTGGTCACCGTAGAATACGAGGGTATCCTGCCCGACTTATTTGCCGAGGGCGAGGGCGTGGTGGTGTCGGGTAAATTGGCTGAAGACGGCGTTTTTTACGCTACCGAAGTTTTGGCTAAACACGATGAAAAGTATATGCCACCGGAGGTGAGCGCAGCCTTAGAAGACTCTGCGGCCAAGCGTGACATGGAGAGTGCGAGCACTGCCGAGCAAAACATAAGCGACCCTGCACCAGCAGAGAAGGCCGGCCTGTGATAGTCGAACTAGGGCATTTTTCATTAATACTGGGTTTTTGTTTTTCCTTAGTGCTTGCAGTGTTGCCGTTGTGGGGCGTGCAGCGAGGTGATCAATTGGCGATGGCTGCAGCGCGCCATCTCAGTTTTGCTCAGTGTGTGTTTACCAGTATTGCGACCGGCTGCCTGGTTTACGCTTTTATAACCGACGATTTTTCGGTGGATATTGTTGCCGCCCAGTCGAATTCACTGCTCCCGCCTGCGTATAAATTTAGTGCTCTGTGGGGTGGTCACGAAGGCTCACTGCTGCTGTGGCTAGAAATCCTTACCCTGTGGACGGTGGCCGTCGCAATTTTTTCTCGGCAACTGCCGCGCGATATTCTCGCCCGTGTATTGGCGGTAATGGGCATGATTGCGGTGGGCTTTTTTAGCTTCTCGCTGTTTACCTCCAACCCTTTTGCTCGGCATTTACTCAATACTCCCAGCGACGGCCAGGATTTAAATCCACTTCTGCAAGACCCTGGCATGGTGATTCATCCACCGATGCTCTATGTGGGCTATGTTGGCTTTTCAGTGGCCTTCGCCTTTGCTATTTCGGCGTTACTCAGCGGTCGTATGGACGCGAGCTGGGCGCGCTGGTCGCGGCCGTGGACGAACACTGCGTGGCTGTTTTTAACTGTGGGTATTGCGCTGGGCAGTTGGTGGGCTTATTACGAGCTGGGTTGGGGCGGTTGGTGGTTTTGGGACCCAGTGGAAAATGCCTCGTTTATGCCGTGGCTGGTTGGCACTGCTTTAATTCATTCGCTTGCCGTAACAGAGAAGCGCGGTGTATTTAAAAGCTGGACCTTATTGCTGGCAATATTTGCTTTCTCTCTAAGCTTGCTCGGTACATTCTTAGTTCGCTCGGGGGTGCTAACCTCAGTACACGCCTTTGCCGCCGACCCCACGCGGGGCATGTTTATATTGGCATTCTTGTTTTTAGTGGTGGGTGGCTCGCTCACTTTATATGCCCTAAAGGCGCCCACCACTCGCTCTGCGCCGAGTTTTGGCTGGCTATCGCGGGAAGCGTTACTACTCGCCAATAATATCGTGTTTTTAGTCGCCGCGATGACCGTGCTCTTGGGTACCTTGTTTCCGCTCATTATGGACTTTGCCGGCCTTGGCAAATACTCGGTGGGGCCGCCGTATTTCAATGCGATATTTGTCCCTCTAATGTGTTTGTTGGGGCTGTTGATTGGCATTGGCCCTGCGTCACAGTGGAAGCGCACTAGCGCCCAACGCTGGTGGCGAGCACTGCTCGGCGCCTTCCTTAGCAGCGTACTCATTGCTTCGATCTTACCGACTTGGTTTGCCGGTCAATTCCAGCTCGGTGCCACCATTGGCGTGTTGCTCACCGCGTGGATCGTGCTGAGCAGTCTCGCCAATTTGCGCGATAAAACCCGCAATGCACCGTCGTTGCTGAAAGGCCTACGGCGTTTGACCCCCTCCTATTACGGTATGTTACTGGCCCATATTGGCTTTGCCGCTAGTGTGCTGGGGGTGGCGATGGTGGTGAGCTTTAATGATGAGCGCGATATTCGCATGCATGTCGGCGAACGTGCCGCCAGCGGTTCCGGCTATGAAGTGAGCTTCGATGGCGTGAAAGCCATTACCGGACCCAATTACCAGGGCCAACGGGGCAGTTTTTCACTGTGGGACAATGGCGAAATCATTGCCGAAATGCACCCTGAAAAACGCCGGTATCACGCGCGCAGCAGCCAAGTTATGACCGAAGCGGCAATCGATGCCAGCTTGCTTCGCGATGTGTATATTGCGCTGGGTGAACCAGTGGGTAGTGATGCTTGGGCGGTACGCATTCATGTTAAGCCCTTTATCCGCTTTATTTGGTTGGGTGCTATTTTAATGGCACTGGGCGGTTTATTGGCGATCTGTGATAAACGCTATCGCGGAACCGCACCACGCAATGATGTAGGAGTGAATGATGCAAAGGTTTAAATTATTTATTCCGCTGTTGGTATTTGTTGCCCTCGCTGCTGTTTTCTATGGGGTAGAACGTAAAATTCAAGGTGGTGATTACGCGCCCACCGACCTGCCTTCTGCGCTGCTTAATCAGCCATTGCCCGCATTTTCCTTACCCGCTTTAGACGACGGCAGAATACTCACTAATAGTGATATTCAAGGTGAGTGGTTTTTGCTCAATGTGTGGGCAACATGGTGCCCAACCTGCCACTACGAACACCCCTTTCTTGTAAGCCTTGCGGAGCAGGGCGTGGCTATTTATAGCGTGGACTACAAAGATGAGGCCCTTGCGGCCAAGCGCTGGCTGGCAGAGAAGGGCAATCCCTATAAAGCGACAATATTTGATGCTGCTGGTAGCTTTGGTCTCGATTTAGGGGTGACTGGCGCGCCAGAAACCTATTTGGTCGACGGCGAAGGCATTGTCCGTTTCCGCTATCAGGGCGCCCTCGATCAACAGGTCTGGGATCGCCAATTTGCGCCGCAGATTGCTAATTTGAGCGGCGAGCTGAAGGCGTCTGAGGCAGAGCAATGAGATATTTAATGCTGACTGCCTACTTACTGTGTATGAGTTTCGCTGCCAATGCGGTGATCGAAACCTACCCGTTTGATACCGACGTTCAGCGCGCCCGCTATCAGCATTTTATTGAGGAGCTGCGTTGTCCTAAGTGTCAGAATCAGAATCTTTCTGGTTCCGATTCGGCCATTGCCGAAGACTTACGCCGGCAGATTCACCGCATGATTATGGATGATAAGTCAGACATTGAAATCACCCAGTATATGGTGGCGCGCTACGGTGACTTTATTCTCTACCGGCCGCAGTTTAATTCTGCTACAGCGGTACTGTGGTTGTCGCCAATCGCCTTGCTATTGATTGGTTTGTGGGTTTGGTGGCGGATGTGGACGAAGCGCCCGCGGGCCACCTCGACCACTTCAGATGAACTAACACTGGCGGAACAGCAGCAGTTAAAGAGTCTGCTCAGTGAACGAGATGAGCTTGATACTAAGATGGATAGTGAGAGGCGCAGCAAGTGAGTAATTTGTACTTGGGCATAGCGCTATTGCTAACGATTGCGCTGTTATTTTTATACCTGCCGGCCCGTCGGCAGTCAGAGCGGCCGGCAGACAGTCAGCTGCACCGTGGTGCCCAGCGCCGTTTTTATCAGCAGCGCCAAACAGAATTAAATGCAGATCGCGATGCGGGTTTAATCGACAGCAAGCAGTATGCTGAGCTGGAGCGGGAATTAGATCGGCAGTTGATGGCCGAGTCAGCGACGAATGCCGAGGGCAAGCAAGGACGTCGAAATTACTGGTTGATCTTGGCTCTCGGGCTTGCGATTCCGCTGTCGGCGCTATTTTTATATAGCCAATTCGGTTATCGCCAAGATTTACAGCTGCGCAGTTTGCAGAGAGAGATTGTTGAAACGGGCATGACCGAGGAGCGCTGGCAGCGCTACCAAGACATCGTTGCTGATATTTTGGCGCAGCGTCCCGACAGTGGCGAGCACTTGGTGATGATGGCTACCCTGTTTCGTCAGCAGGGCGATTTCGCTGGCGCGCTACCTTATTACGAACGTCTAGAAACGGTGTATCCTGATGATGCTGATGTACTGGGTCAATTAGCTCAAGCGCGCTACCTTGTGAATGACCGTGTGGTCGATGAAAAAACACGGCAGTTGTTGGAGCGTGCGTTGGCAATAAATCCTCAGCAGGCCACCGCATTAGGAGTGTTGGGTATTAACGCCTTTGCGGCAGCGCGTTATGTTGAAGCCTTGGGGTATTGGCAGCGTTTATTAATAGGCTTGTCGCCCAACTCTGCGGAAGCGGGGGTAATTGCAGGTGGTGTTGCCGAGGCTAAGCGTCGCGCTATTGCGGCCGGTAATCTACGCGGTTTGCCGGTAACGGTTACTTTGAGTCCCGAGCTGGGTGATGTGCCCGATGGCGTGTTATTTGTAGTGGCGAAGAGCCGTGACGGCACACCAATGCCGGTGGCTGCAACACGCTTGCCGCTGACGGGTGGCAGCGCTGGGCCTGAATGGCCACTGACCTTGTATTTAACCGACGGCGATGTGATTCGCCAAGGCAAGGTGCTAGCGGATTTCCCCGAGTTGATTGTGTCGGCACATATTAGTTTGGCGGGCACTGCGATCCGTCGCCCAGGTGACTGGCTGGCCGAGCCCATTCAAATAGTGCAGAGCGGCGATAAATCGCCGCAAATAGAGTTAAATATTAATGGGACTCAAGGCGCCAAGTAGAAATTGCGCTAAAGTCGGAATTTCTACTGTTAGTCCCCGCTGCGACGGCTATAATCGCGCTTTGCGCAAATTTATCCTGCGCTTGCCACAAAACGATAACAACACATGCGTTGGCAAGGGCAATATGTCTTGGTTATTGGTTTATGCGTCTTAAAAGTATTAAGTTGGCGGGGTTTAAATCCTTTGTAGACCCGACAACCGTTCATTTTCCCACCAATTTGTCGGCGGTTGTCGGCCCAAATGGCTGTGGCAAATCGAATATCATTGATGCCGTGCGCTGGGTAATGGGTGAAAGCTCAGCGAAAAACCTGCGTGGCGAATCGATGACCGACGTTATCTTCAATGGCTCGGTCAATCGCAAACCGGTTGGTCAGGCGACTATTGAACTGGTTTTTGACAATACCGACAAGAAATTAGGTGGCGAATACGCGGCTTACAATGAAATTGCTATACGCCGTAAAGTGACCCGCGAAGCGGTGTCGGAGTACTACCTAAACGGCAGTAAATGCCGGCGCCGCGATATTACCGATATTTTCTTGGGCACGGGCCTTGGCCCGCGCAGTTACGCAATTATTGAACAGGGCATGATCTCGCGGCTGATAGAGTCCAAGCCAGAAGAGCTGCGGGTGTTTATCGAAGAAGCGGCAGGCATCTCTAAATACAAGGAGCGCCGCCGTGAAACCGAAAGCCGTATGCGCCGCACCCAAGAAAACTTAGAGCGCCTCACTGATTTACGCGATGAATTAGAGCGCCAGTTGCAGCATTTGCAGCGTCAGGCGGCTTCTGCGGAAAAATACACTGAATTTAAACAAGAAGAGCGGCTGCTTAAGGCCCAGCTACAGGTTTTACAGTGGAAGGCGCTCGACACTCAAGTTAGTGAAAAAGAGCAGGATATAAACCGCTTAGAGCTTGACCGCGAAGCCATTGTCACCGAGCAGGTGGGTTTAAATACGGGGATTGAACAGGCCCGTGATCAGCATAGCCAGCTAAATGACACTTTCAATGAAGTGCAGGGCCGTTTTTACAGCATTGGTACTGAAATTGCGCGTGCAGAGCAAACGATTCAGCACCAGCAAGAGCGGCGTCGGCAATTAGACTCCGACCTTCAGCAGGTGGCTGGCAATGTTTTGGAAACCACTCGTCATCTTGACAGTGATCGAGAAAAAATTGCCTTGTGGGAAGAAGAAATCGGCGAGATAGAACCGGAACTCGAGCTCACTGAGGCTGCCGAAGAGAGTGCCAGCGAGGCCTTGGCCGCCGCCGAAGAGGCCATGCAATCTTGGCAGCAGCGCTGGGATGAGTTTAACCACACTGCGGCCGGCCCACGCCAGCGCGCAGAGGTAGAGCAGTCGCGAATTCAGCACCTCGAACTCAGTTTACAGCGTTTACAGGAGCGAGTAGAAAAGCTCGACCATGAGCGCAAGAGCTTGACGGTAGCGGACGTCGACGAAGATATTGAATTACTCCAGCAGGAAGTTGCGGAAGTGGAACTGGAGGAGTCGGCTGCTCAAGAGCGCCACGCCCAGCTTTTGCCACAAATTAGTGAATGCCGCGACCGGATTAAACAGGCTAATGATGAACTTGATCGTGGGCGCAGTGAGTTGCAGAGTATGCGCGGCCGCACGGCGTCGCTAGAAGCGTTACAACAAGCGGCGCTGGGCCAGGGCGACAAAGCCACGAGTCAGTGGCTGGCGAGTCACGGCCTTGATACTAAAGCGCGTTTGGCTGAGCAATTACAGGTGGAAGATGGCTGGCAGCTGGCGGTAGAAACCGTGTTAGCAGACCAGTTGCAAGCGCTATGCGTAGAGTCCCTCGATGGTGTTGCTGATTTGCTCAATGGCTTTGCCGAGGGCAGTGTTGCCTTTGTTGAAACTAAAGGCGGAGCCCATAAAACTTCACCGGTCAGTTCGGTAGCCTCGTTGGCCGATAAGGTCAGCGGTAATGAGTTGCTGTCTGGTATCTTGGCGACTGTTAGATTGGCTGGCGACCTAAATGAAGCATTGGCTATACGCGCCAGCTTAGCGGCTCATGAATCGGTGATTACCCCCGATGGTTTGTGGTTGGGTGGTAACTGGCTGCGGGTGAGTCGCGGCAATACCGCGCAAGGCGGAGTATTGCAGCGTCAGCAAGACTTGCAGGAGCTGCGCGAGGTAATGTCTGCGAGTGAAGCCCGGGTTGGCGAAATTGTTGGTAATCTCGACAGCGACCGCGAGTTATTAAAAACCCTTGAACAAGAGCGGGAAACCGTTAACCGCGCAGTGCAGCAGTTCAACCGCCAGCTCAGTGAGTTGCGTTCAAAACTCGGTGCGCAGCAAGCGCGAGTAGAGCAGTTAAGCGCGCGGCGCCAACAGCTAGAGGGTGATGGCAGAGAATTACGCAATCAGTTTGCCATGGAGCAGGAGTCTATTGCCGAGGCGCGCATGACCTTGCAGGAGGCCATCGAAGCGATGGAGCAAGACTCCGGCAAACGTGAGTTGCTACTCGGCGAGCGGGATAATAATCGCGGTGCACTCGATGCGGCGCGCCAAACCGCGCGTCAGTCTAAGGATCACTCCCACCAATTGGCCATGCGTCATCAGTCGCTGCGTACCCAGCGTGACTCGGTATTGCAAAATATTAGTCGCACAGAAGAGCAGCTTGCTCAATTGCAGGAGCGCCGAGAGCAATTGGCGCTGAGCTTGGAAGATAACGATGCGCCCATCGATGATTTAAAAATAGAGCTCGAAGCGCGGCTAGAGCAGCGTCTCGCGGTGGAAGAAGAGCTGGCGGAGGCGCGCCGAGCGCTGGAAGTAGTAGACCATCAGCTGCGCGAAAACGAGCAGAAACGCCACGGAATTGAGCAGCGCTTGCAAGCAGTGCGAAGCCGCTTAGAGCAGGCGCGGGTCGATAATCAGGGCCTACAAGTGCGCCGCAAGGGCTTGCAAGATCAGTTGCAAGAAGCGCAGTTCGACTTGCAAGCGGTGCTTGATAGTTTACCTGAAGCCGCAAATGAAGCTGCATGGCTAGAGTCTTTAGAACAAGTCGGACGTCGCATTGCCCGTTTGGGGCCGATTAACCTCGCGGCAATTGAAGAGTATAAGCAGCAGTCTGAACGCAAAAACTACCTCGATGCCCAGAACGCCGATTTAGTTCAAGCCTTGGAAACCTTAGAAGCAGCAATTCGCAGGATCGACAAGGAAACCCGCAATCGCTTTAAAGATACGTTCGATCGCGTGAATGCCGGTTTACAAGACCTCTTTCCAAAAGTGTTTGGTGGCGGTAGCGCCTCCTTGGAAATGACCGGCGATGATTTGCTTAATACCGGTATTTCGATTATGGCGCGGCCGCCTGGCAAGCGGAACAGCACCATTCATTTGCTGTCGGGTGGCGAGAAAGCACTAACAGCTATTGCATTGGTATTCTCTATTTTCAGATTGAATCCAGCGCCGTTCTGTATGTTGGACGAGGTTGACGCGCCACTTGATGACGCCAACGTTGGTCGCTATTCGCGGATGGTGAAAGAGATGTCTTCTGAAGTGCAGTTTATTTATATTAGCCACAATAAAATTGCGATGGAGATGGCGCACCAATTAATGGGGGTAACTATGCACGAGCCGGGTGTGTCGCGCTTGGTTTCGGTAGACTTAGAAAAAGCAGCTGAAATGGCTGCAATGTAGATTAGTGCGGTACTTGACGCTAAGGTAAGTAGTGTAGATACGGAAATATGGAAATTTAACAAATCGCGTGGAACAATAGCGGCAAAATTTTATCTAACGCCACAGCGAATTATTGTCGGGAATGCGGTCGTAAAGGCCAAAAAGGGCTAGGTAATGGACCTCAGTGTCAGAGATTGGTTAATTATAATTGGCGCGCTGCTAGCACTGGCGGTGTTGCTCGATGGCTATCGGCGGATGCACAAAGACCGTAGCGATACCATCCGTTTAACTCCTAAAAACCGTCGAGAGGTAGACGACGATCTCGTGAATCCCGAGTTGCCAGGTGGCGCGGCGCGGGTTATTGCTGTTCGCGAGCAGGTTCCTCCGAGCCTTCATGTTAAGCGTGCGCCGAATAGTTCGACTCCGCGCAAGCCAGTGGCGGAGCGAGATGGGCTAGACGATGTAGACGACGATATTTTATTTCGTGATCCGGCAGATGAGTATTCTACTAAGTCTGCAGCAGATCGCGAAGAGCTGCATAATGTCGATGCTGGCTGGGAAGGAGAGTTAGATGCTCACGAGGAAGTTGCAGTTAACTCGGCACCTACAAGTGACGTGAGCCCAACAGTAAAGAGTAGCAGCCGAGTGGATTCTGAGGCGAAGTCCTTAAAGTCTGCGCAAGCAACGCCAGCCGCGCATCAGGAGTTGATAGTACTCAACGTAATGTCGCCTGCTGAAAAGCCTTTTAAGGGCAATGATTTATTGCAAATATTGATGGCTTGCGATGTTCGCTACGGCAAGATGAATATTTTTCATCGTTACGAAAATGCCGATGGCACCGGTGAAATTCAATTCAGTGTGGCTAATTTGGTTGAGCCCGGTAATTTTGATCTGGATGAAATCGACGAATTCACCACTCCTGGTGTGGTTTTCTTTATGCATCTGCCCGGTCCAAAAGACAGCATGAAGGCCTATGAAGCCATGGCCGAAACCGCGCGTTGTTTGGTAAATAATTTAGAAGGCGAGCTGCGTGATCAAACCCACAGTGTCGCGACCAAGCAAACACTAGAGCACTATAAACAGCGAATCCGTGATTTTGAGCGCCGCCAACTAACCCTGATGTAAGGGCCGGCGGGCGCTTAATGCAATCCACTATAACAACGGCGTCTTGAATGGCTGAACCCTCCCTGCGCGAGCGCTTAAATGCGCTTCGCGAACAACTTCATAGTTATAGCTACCACTATTACGTTCTCAACGAATCCACTATCCCCGACGCGGAATACGATCGCTTATTTCGGGAGCTGCAAGAAATAGAAGCAGCCCATCCTGAATGGCAAAGCGCCGACTCGCCAAGTCAGCGGGTCGGTGCTGAACCACTGGCGGCGTTTAGTCAGGTTCGCCACGAAACGCCCATGCTGTCTTTGGATAATGTGTTTTCTGAGGCGGAGTTGCTCGACTTCGATCAGCGTATTAAAACCCGCTTAAAAGATAGCGCCGAACTCAGCTATGCCTGTGAGCCTAAATTAGATGGCATCGCAGTAAGCTTGCTTTATGTTGATGGGGTCTTGGTTAGGGGCGCAACTCGCGGCGATGGTCGAGTGGGTGAGGATATTACTCAAAATGTGAAAACCATCGCGTCAATCCCGCTTAAATTACGCGGAACTGGCTGGCCTGAAGAATTGGAAGTGCGGGGTGAAATTTATATGCCTCGCGCAGGTTTTGCGCGAATCAACGACGCGGCCCGCAGCAGTGATGGCAAGATATTTGTTAATCCGCGCAATGCCGCGGCGGGAAGTTTACGCCAGTTAGATAGCCGTATTACTGCTACTCGTCCGCTGGAAATGAGTTGCTACGGCATTGCCCTCGGTGACGGTGAAGCTTGGTTTTACAGCCATAGTGAGGGGCTAGCAACGCTGCGGGACTGGGGTTTTTTAGTTAGTCCAGAATTGCGAGTGGTGGATTCGATACAAGGCTGTGTTGCCTATTACCAAGACCTTTTAGCGCGGCGTGATGGTCTAGCTTACGATATTGACGGTATTGTTTTTAAAGTCGACTCACTCGCCCTGCAAGAACATTTGGGCTTTGTGTCGAGAGCGCCGCGCTGGGCGATTGCTCATAAATTTCCAGCTCAAGAAGAAATTACGCAATTGCGCGATGTGGAGTTTCAAGTTGGCCGTACCGTTATAGTTGGCCTTTACAACGCGTCCACAACTGTCTATAAAATAAATCGACAGAAGGAACGAGTGGCTGGAAGAGGATTGCGAAGGGCATGGCGGGAATCAGGGCAATTTCGGGTAGTAGCCGCCGAGGTAGGCCGGGGGCGAAACTGGCTACAAGTAAATCAAGAGAGATCGCCGATCAGCATGAGCAACCATTACTGGCGTTAGTGCTTCAGTACGCTACTGCCGAAGGGGAGGTGGTTCAATTACCGTTCAAGGGATCGCTGGCACCTGGTCGTGAAAGCATCATTCAGCCATTGTTGGACGCACAATCCATCCTGCTCAATAGGAAGAGCAAGGGTTATGGTGAGAAAACGTTAAGGGCTATTGCGTGGTTTGCAGAATTTCTTGACTACCTTGATGCTCAGGGCAATGGCTTGCATGGCATTGTTGATATTGACCCGTTCACTGGTGCAGCTTACGAACGTTGGTTGCAAATGTGGCGGTCAGGTAAGACCGAGAACGGAAAGATCTACCGCACCTTGGAACGCAGCCTACAGCTCTTAAGAAGTGACGCTACTTTTAACTCGCGCCCTGATATTGGAAATGAACCAATCAAGTGGCCGCGAGGCCCTCGTCATCTTGAGACTAGCCTCGAGAGTCTGGATAACCTGACCTATACTGGTTTGATTCGCGCTTGTCAGAAGGATATTAACGATTTTCGAAAAATCTTCGATAGCAGTGCTAGATTGGAAGATACAGCGGAGATCATCGTAGATGCAGACCCCTGCCTTGAGAACCTTGCATGGTTCGTAATAGACGAGTGCAACGGAAATTACCCATTGGCGTCGAAACGGAAAGATCCTGAGTCGGTTGAATCTGCAAGGCGGGCGTCATACCTGTCCAATGCTCTCAGAAAGTGGCATGGCATGTCAGTGGTCAGTTTCCGGGAATTGCTTGACACAGATGAAGGGAGGCGGCTGGCGTCGCTTGGGCGGATGCCAAAGAATCGGCGTGTGTATAGCAATAATACTCACATTGAAGTACAAAACGGCCTTGTGCTGGCATCGATTATAAAGACAATTAGAGTGCTGTATCCAGGTTGGCCTTTACTCTGGGAGGCAAGGAAGGCGATGGAGCTATTTGGTCATAACTCCGCTAGCAGTAGATACAGTGGTCACCTTGGTCGATCCGTGATGCGATATTCAAGTCCATTGACAGGTATGGGGGGCGTAAGTGGAATACTTGACGGTATATACCCGCAGACGCATGTCATTTGGTCTATATTTATTTGGTGTAGAATCCAGTCCGGATGGAACTCTGAGACGATGATCAGTATAGATTTTGATGACGAGTCAATATTTGATTGTCCGCTCGATCCAGAAAACTATGCACTGATTATTGGCACTAAGATAAGGCCGGCGCCCAAACAGCTCATTCACCGTTCAAACAAGCACGACCGTTACGGAGTCTACTCAGTACTAAAATGGCTGAAGAAAATAGCTGAACCGATTCGATTTGAGACCGGATCGGCGTGTCCGTGGCAGTTCGTACGGCAGTGTAATGTATGGGAGGCGCTCGGCTTCTTTGGATCACTCCGAACTCGGCCCTCGGCTCATAAACCGGTTCGAGCCTTTTTTAAGCGACATGAAATTTTTAATTCGGCGGGGGTTAGAGTTACCTCAATCAATTTGGAACAACTGCGAACGACATATGAGGATGCTCGTGCTGCAAAGTGGGATGGTAACTTACGAGCTATAAGCATGGATATGTCCCATGCATCTGAGGAGACGACAGACCGCCATTATGATTCGAATACTGCGTCTCTCACTAGGAAAGACGAAACGATTGCAGCTATTCAACGAGAAGTTGTCGAGCATGTCCGGTACTTTCAAGGCACACACATTGATGGGCAATCTCGGTCCAATCTTGCTCAAGCTCTGCCACTGAGTACCGCTTCAATGAAGCGAATGAAGGAGCAGATGGGCAGCAACACGACGGATGAAGAAGTCTACAGGGTCATTTCGCCTGACGCAGAGACGTATCTTGCTGTTTGCCGAAACCCCAAGAAACCGACTTGGCGAGGGCACGAAAACTACGTTCCATCGGGGGAAGATTGTGGTTATTTTAATGGCTGTGCTACCTGTCGACAGGTAGTGATTTTTGATGAGGCGTTACCATACATTGCAGCTCGAGTTTTAAAATTAGACGAGCTCAGGTCACTGTTTTCATTGTTGCAGTGGGAGGGCAGCTTTGGAGAGGAATATACAGCGTGGTCTGAACTTTTAGGCACTTGGACCAATCGCCAGAGAGTTTTAGACGCTGAGGCCCTGGCTAAAACGGGAGAAATACTTATTCCAGTGGTGATGGTTCGATGAATGACGATGCAAATTTTGGCTACAAAACGAAGCCGATCAACTCTGAAGATAGCATCGAGGCCATAACGCCGGACGAGAGGGATGAGTTTTCAGAAAGAGAGTACTTGTGTGACTCGGATTTAGTCAGTGACGACTCGCTACTTGTCGCCACAAACCTGTCAAAGTTACCTGTCTCTGAATGGCACAGAATTCAAGTCTCGAGCCGCAGTTACTTTATGGATTTATTTTGGGACTTTCAAGACGAGGTCGCCTATCAAGGTTGTTTCAGATACTCATTTGATAAAAAGCTTCCGGATGGGTCGTTGTTGACTGATCAAAAGAACGAGCAATTAGCTTTATTTTTCCGAGCATTAATTCACTATTATCTTCCACATAACGATTTAATAAGTCGAAATCGATTGAGTAGCTATACCTCGACGGTAAAAGCAGCTAGTAATTGCTATCACATAGCCTGTTGGTTGATTTGTAATGGCCTTTTCGAGAGTAGGCAGAACTCCAAAATAAGAACGGCACCAAGTATTAGCCAAGTAGAGATTGATCAATTTGTGAGAAAGCTTCCAGAGGGATTTTCTTTTGGCCAAGCTAAGAGCATTATTGCCATGCTTGAGAATTGGTATGACTTATCGCGGGCGGGTATGTTGCCGGTCGAGTTTTCATTACTTGTTTCTGCTAAGAAGGGACGTAGTATTTTCGATATTTTACCGGACTATGAACAATCGATGGGGTGGCAACCAATAGCCGCAGATGTGCTTTATCCATTAGTCACGGGGAGTCTCAGATTCATGGAGGAACGGGCTGAGGATATCGTTAGTGTCGTAGAGGCATGGGCCATCGGGCGAGAAAGAGGCAGCGATGCAAAGTCGCGAAGTTACTGCCAAAGTTTGGAAGTTAAAAAGTGGACGCAAAAAAAGGAAGTAGACCTGCTATTCAAAGATAAAGACGGTCGACGCTGGCTTGATGTTCCACAGGAGGATCACTATGGCAATTTTCGGGTGGCATGGGTTTACGAAATCGCTAGAGCACTAAGTGCCGCGTGCTGGGTTCTGATCATATTTCCTATGGGGTTCCGTAGGTCGGAGGTGTGTGAACTCGAAGTCGGCTGCACTCGCCTAGCAAATGAGCAGATGGACGAGTACCGGATTAAAGCTACTATCTTCAAAACGTCAGAAGGCTCTAGTGGCGATCCTGTGGAGTTGCCGTGCCCTGCGGTCACACATTTGGCCGTTAAGACGCTGGAGCGTCTTACGTCTTTTACGCGGGCACCTGGGGAGACCAAACTTTTCACTAACCTTCGCCATGGAAGACAACGTTACGTAGGTAATATCATTGATGATCTCGACTTATTGTGCACATTTCTCGAAATTCCTGACGTGCCCCATTCCCACCAATTTCGAAAGACTATCGCTTCCTTCTTCGTATACCAGAACCCACAAAACATATATCTTCTGAAGAGGCTTTTTTCACACGCTTCTTTAAGAATGACAATGAAATACATAACGTCAATTAAGACAATCTCGCGCGAAATTAAAGAATACATCTCTATCAACAACCGAGAACTTCTTGGGGATCTCTTTCAAAGTGCTCTGGATGGGTGTTTAGGTGGGCGCGGTGGGAACAAGATCAGTAGAATCGTCCGCGAAGGTTTTAAAGGGTTGAGTGAAGAGGATGTAATGGAGAGCGCGGAAACCTATGTAGAAGCACTTCTAGATAGTGGAGTCGCGATGCTCCATCGTACCCCTCTATGCATTTGTACAAAGACCCCTAGTTTAACGCAGAAGGCACCGTGTGACCCTGTGATTCCTAGCGTTCAATCGCAATTGCATCCGCGAATTGAAATGTGCACTCCTTGGGATTGTAACTTCGCCGCATTTACCCCGGCTGATGAAGCGTCAGTACGAGTGGATATTGATTTTCATGTAAGGCTACTGCAGCGCCAATCCTTATCGGAATCGCAACGGAAAATTTCGAAACGAATCATTAACCGAGGAAATGAAATCTTGTCGGAGCTGCGCCCAGAGAGACTAACTTTATCCGGGGCGTCATGAAAAGTCGCAAAAGCCATTCAGAAGCAGTATCTGCTGCTCTTGCTGAGGTAGCTCGCTTACATGCTGCTGGTCTTTCCGTAACACCTAGTTCGGTCGCACGTGGTGCAAGTATATCGAGGTCAAATTTGTATCACCGGGAGGGCGCTCGAAATGACGGATGGAGCAAGGTAGTCAGGGCGATGACAATAGCTAGCGAAAATTCAAGTGCACCGGCGGTGTTTTCAAGGGTTCGGGGTCGAGACGCTGAGTTGAAAGAGCTACATGATCGTATCGCGCGGTTTGATGATACGTTGCTCCGATTGGAAAAATTGTCTAGCAAAACATTTAGGAGCTTGCTAGACAATTACATACAGTTTTGGAAGAAGGATCGGGATCGGTGTGAGGAAAAATCTCAACTTGCTGCGCTACTCGAAGAAGTTACTGCTAGTAGACGACACAATAAAGAGTTAGAAACGACACTTCGCCTACTTTCTGCTGGACACGAGCCTAGACAAGATAATTATAAAGTGAGTCATCTAAGCAAAAAAATTATCATTTCCCCCGACACGTACATGCTTGACGAGAATGGCGTTTATACCTTTTCGAAGCACCGAGCGAATGAGGCGTGGCAGAAGGCAATCCTTGAAGTTGATGAACAACTGAGATTGCGCGTCCCATCAACTATACTTGTACTTGTCGGGCCTCAGGGCGCTGGTAAGTCTACTTGGGCTGCCCAACACCGTCCCTCGGTACCAGGCATTAGCCTTTACTTCGATGCGACGTTGCCTTTTTCTGCAGACCGTTCGGCGCTCGTCGTACGTGCTCGTCGAGTAGGAGTAAAGGTTGTTTGCATTCGCTTTCTAACCCCGCTTGAACAATGCATCAAAAATTGTACGTTGCGAGAACCTGAACGTCATGTCCAAGAAAAGTTGGTTCGTACTGTATTTAATGTTTTTGAAGAGATCACTGTTGATGAGGGCTTCGATGAAATTCACCTCATTCGCTCAGGGCAATCCTCAGGTAGCGGTGCTGGTACCGCAGCTGAGTAGGAACCCGGATGCGCTTAAGTAGCGTATCGGTTAAAGACGCTGTATGAAACTATGGATCAAAAGGTTTAGATGAAGCTGCTTTAATCGGCCAAATGACTTACTGTATTGTTTGGCTTAGTAAATGCGAATTTATAGAACGTAGTAGAATAGTGAATGTGTTATTAAGAACTTCTGTCTCAGAAATAGCGCGTTCAAAATGGATCGGGTGAGACTATTTTTTATAAGTAATTTGTCTAGAAAGCTGTAAATTCCCGAATCTCTCATTTTGGGGTGATTGAAAATGGGTTCCGCCCGATGATTGATTTTATATTTAATGAGTCAGCTATATTCGGATCGAATAGATTTGGTTGTCTCTTAATGTTCTTGTAGGTGTTTAGATGGAAGTTGCGTTAAATAAAGCACAGATGACTGCAATTAAAGCGGCAGGCATTATAATTGATAAAAAAGAGGCCCAGAAACTACTAGGTAATGAAGAACTATGGGCTTTTTCTTCAGAAGATTTGGCCTTAATCTTGCGTCTGTTAAATGCCACATATAGGGCTGGTGTCCCAATAATGTCTGACGCTAAATATGACCTTGTTTATGTCAGAGAACTTGAAAGTCAAGACCCTGGAAATGAGTTTCTTGAATCAGTTGAGCCGGAACCGATTCTTGATTCTAAGACTGTAAAGTTACCTGTAAGAATGCTTTCCACAGAGAAGGCTTACAGTTATGAAGAAATAGAAAAGTGGGTGAGTCGGCTTGTTAAGGCTGCTGGTGAGGTTGGCCTAGCTTTGTCTGAATTGAATGTTCGAGTTACACCAAAGTTAGATGGATATGCAGCTTATGATGACGGCGAGAGGCTTTATACGCGAGGGGATGGAGTAAAAGGGCAAGATATATCTCGCGTTTTTGAGCGGGGTGTTAAAGTTGTAAAGAATGGGAATCGAGGGTCCGGTGCAGGAGAGATAGTTATTAAAAAAAGCTATTTTGATGAGCATTTAAGTGATTTTTATGAAAACTCGAGGAATATTCAAGCATCAATAATTGCCGAAAAAAACGTCGATGAAAAAATAACAGAGGCCATCGCTAATGAAGCATGTGTATTTTACCCATTTACCTTATTAGATGACTGGGTTGGCCATTATGATGTTTTTTTAAATGACTTTAAAAAGGTAATTGATAGAGTTTGGAACTCGGTAGATTACGAGATCGATGGCATTATTGCTGAAGCTACTGATGACGTTTTAAAAGATTATATGGGGTCAACCCGGAAGCACCATCGTTGGCAAATTGCATACAAGGTTAATGCAGAAATAGCCACCGTAAGGGTGTTAGAGGTGATCCCGCAAACCTCTAGAACAGGGCGGTTGACGCCTGTTGCAATATTAAATCCTACTAAATTAAGTGGGGCTACAATTAGTCGAGCAACTGTACATCACTACGGTATGGTTAAATCAACTGGGGTGGGTAAGGGTGCCTTAGTAGAGTTAGTTAGAAGTGGTTTGGTAATACCTAAAATAGAAAGAGTAATTGAACGTGTGGAACCTGAGATTCCAGCTGAATGTCCAAGCTGTAAGTCGCACGTTGTCTGGGATGGAGATAACCTATTTTGTCCAAATACGACTGAATGCTCGGCGCAAGCAGAGAATACATTAATACATTTTTTTAAGACATTAGGAAATGTTGATGGATTCGGTCCAAAAGTCATAAGTAAAATTTATGGATTTGGTATTAAATCTCTTCATGATATCTATGGGTTGGATGTTAGTCGGTTGGTTGAATATGGATTTGGTGAGAAGACCGCTGAAAATTTAGTAGATCAATTACGAGCTAGCAGATCTATTGAGATTGATGATTGGCGATTTTTAGCAGCGTTTGGCATTCCCCGGTTGGGAGAAGGCAATTGCGAAAAACTATTACAGTACCATGACCTTACTGAAATATTTGATCTAACCGTTTCAGCAATGACCGAGTTGGATGGGTTTGCATTGATTAGTGCTACAAGTATTTTTGAGGGGTTGAAAAGCATACGAAATCAGTTTTGGCAGATATACGGTTTGGGCTTTAATATTAAGGTTACGACACGTTCAAAAGATGCGGGCAGTGCAGTACTAGACGGCGATGTGCTCGTATTTACCGGTTCTATGGAAATGGGGAAACGGACCGATATGGAAGCACAGGCTAAAACTCTCGGCGCAAAGGTGGCTAAATCAGTATCTGGTAATACAACTTATTTGATTGCGGGTGAAAATGTTGGTGAGAATAAGATTTATGATGCGAAGAAAAAGGGAGTAAAGGTACTATCGGAGTTAGAATATTTGACGTACATAGCGTCGAAAAAGCCACTGTTCGGCGACAATTAGGATGACCGGTCGCATTGACTCACTAAAAATCACACTACTTTGGGGTCGTTGCCTCATTTAAAATCACACTACTTATGACGGATAAGCTAGGGGATTTAGATGATTAAATTAATGAGCCTGACTGCCCGCAG
>NZ_JBFRYA010000008.1:0-214564 GCF_040892635.1 Zhongshania guokunii
AATATTGCTAGCATACCACCCAGTGTCGCTACCAATTTTTCAGAGGCAACTACGCCACTTTGAAATCCAAGGAAACGAATAGCAGTCCGGATCATTCTGTCTCGTTTATACTATTTTAAATAATATTTAACACATGACTGAGTGGCTTTATAGAGCAGCCCTGCTCTTGCAGGAAATGACTAGCCAGGCTTGCCATCGACCCTCGTAGTCGTAAGAATTCGGAGATACACGGCGGTATAGATGGTATAAGCCAAAATCCACAAGCCTGCCGATATACTGTAGCCGTTATAGGCTAATAAACTTGGATAAAGACCTGTTAATACCCGAGTAATCCCAGCGCTCACAATGAATATAAATGCAAACTTCAGGCTCCAGTGGGCAGTTAGCGGTCTACCAGAGTGACCGAGCGATACTCGCGCTATCATGGCAAGAATTAATGAGCCCATGGCGCCGGCTGTTAAGCT
The DNA here is from genome assembly GCF_040892635.1 of Zhongshania guokunii. Lineage (NCBI taxonomy): Bacteria > Pseudomonadati > Pseudomonadota > Gammaproteobacteria > Cellvibrionales > Spongiibacteraceae > Zhongshania > Zhongshania guokunii. The sequence goes on from NZ_JBFRYA010000008.1 coordinate 465, forward strand.
GTGTAGAGCAGTAGATTCGCTAATGACAAAGCCGGCGTAAGATAACGCAAACAGGCCAAAACCGACGGGTATAAACCAGTAAGCTAAATGAAGCGACCACACCAATGGTATAGACAGCGCTGTCCAGACTCGCCAGCGCAATACTCGGTAAGCGTTGCTTAATGCCGCGACAGCAAATACACCGGCTAGAATACTTCTCGGTAAAAAAGAAACGCCGTTGACGATATACACTATGGCGAGCAACCAAGTAGAGCCAAGTACCGTTTTCTCTAGCCAGGGCAATGGCTTGACAGCCGCTACTCTGGCGCCGCTAGCAGTAAATAAGGGCACAACTCGGCCGCCGACCACCGTCATGATTAGCACTACTTGCATAATTGCGGCGCGCATTCCCCAAGTGAATAACTCAGGCTTGTCTAAGAGTACCGACAGATGAGTTAAAATATTTGCGCCCGTGAGCATAGCGACTACAGGGATGAATTGAAAATTCCGCTTACTTCCAGCTTTAATAACTAATTTTGCAAAGAACACACCTGCACAAGGAAGAAAACTAATATCGACGAGCGCTATAAGCCACTCCATCTCGGCGATATTTACGATCATTAGAATTCGTGACATCAACCACAGCGAGAACAATGCCAACAATGGTGCGCCATTGATTGCGCGTAGCCCCGTCCAACTTTGTACTGCAGTTAGTAAAAAGCCAACAATAATTGCGCAAATAAAGCCAAATAGCATTTCATGAGCGTGCCAAAGCAGACTATTTCCATGGGGGGAAAACTCCATGGTTCCACTAAATGTAGCTGTCCACACTGCTAATGCAACAATGGAAAATAGACTTCCTGCTAAAAAAAATGGGCGGAACGCTTGGCGCCAAATTGGCATATTTACGAAATCAGCAATTACTTTCATTCTGAAAAATCCATTAAACGACGACTAGCTTGATTAATTAATATTGCAAATTTCGTAATGAAAATAATCATGTGCGCTAAAAACACATACGACATCAGCACTCAAACTATTTGGTTTCGTGGCTCTGCCAATAACTATTAACGCTCACTTAAAGCCAAATGATTCCGAGGTTGGCAAGTTATTCATGCTCCTTAGTTCTTGGCACAAATGCTCTGAACACGAACCAAACAAATGCAAATACGCCGATGCTGAACACAACATCTCCCGGCACTCTTGCCCAGACCAGTGCTTGCATAACAGGGCTCTGAATGTATTCTGCCGAGCGTGCGAAGGAATAGCCCTTTTCGATGCTGGTATACGTTTGGAGTATCCCCTGTGGTAAAAGCGATAGAAATGTCATCATCGCGAGCCCAATGTTGAGGGACCAGAATGAGATTTTAAGTAGACTCTCGTTCCAAAGTTTGGTGTTCGTTAGCCCTCGTAGGCAGTACAGGGTTAACCCCAATCCGAGCATTCCGTATACGCCGAATAGGGCGGCATGGCCATGGCTGGCGGTTGTGTTCAGTCCCTGCATGTAATAAAGCGCAATCGGTGGATTAATCAAAAAGCCGAATAGCCCTGCGCCAACAAGATTCCAAAACAGAACAGCGGCAAAGAACATGAATGGCCAGTGGTAGTTACGCTCCCATTCGGCTTCGTGCTCAACCTTATACCGCGTATAGGCCTCAAAACCGACCACCAGCAACGGAACTACTTCAAGTGCGGATAACATCGCGCCGACGGCGATAACCGATGTTGGCGTGCCACTGAAATAGAGGTGGTGGAATGTTCCCAGTACGCCGCCAAAGAGGAAAATAATAGTGGCAAATAGCACCATTACTGTAGCGGTTGTTATCCGCAATATCCCCATGCGCACAAATAGCAGGGAAATTATTGCTGTGGCGAATACCTCAAAAATACCCTCTACCCAGAGGTGAACAACCCACCAGCGCCAATACTCCATGATCGAAATATGGGTATGCTGCCCCCACATCAGGCCCGCAGCATAAAGCAGGCCAATCGCAATAGCGGATACAAGCACGAGGTAGATCAGTGATTTCCCACCTTTTTGCTGTAAGACTGGCCACAGTGCTCTGACTACGAGCCCAACCCAGAGAAACAATCCAACGGTAAGATAAATCTGCCAGAACCGGCCAAGATCGACATATTCATAGCCTTGATGCCCGAACCAGAAATTCATCGTCAGATTGTTAAAGAAACGGTGAACAGCTGCCCATTGCCCAACAAAAGAACCAACGACAATAATAAGTAAGCTAAAAAAGAGGAAATTTACGCCGAACCGCTGATATTTAGGATCTTTGCCGCTCATCATTGGGGCGACATATAAGCCAGTTGCTAGCCACGCTGTTGCGATCCAAAGAACCGCAAGTTGCGTGTGCCATGTCCGAGTCACTGTGTAGGGGAAATATTCTGCAAATGGCAGACCATAAAGTCCTTGTCCTTCCACGGCATAGTGCGCGGTAACAATACCAAGTAAGACCTGTGCCAGAAATAATGCACAGACGATCCAGAAATATTTTGCTGTTGCTCGCATTGATGGAGTTATGACTGCACTGTCGAGTATGTCAGCTTTGGCTATGCCTTCTTCGGGGGCTATTTCCTGCTGCCAGGCATCAAATTGCTTTGCATAATAGGCGACGAGTGCACCGGCTCCTGCTAGAAGTAATATGACAGATGCAATACTCCACATCAAAATGCCAGTGGTCGGCTTATTGCCAACCAGTGGTTCATGTGGCCAGTTGCTGGTGTAAGTGATTTCCATGCCGGGTCGGTTGGTAGTCGCGCCCCAGGCGGTCCAGAAATAAAAGGCCGCGAGCTGTTTCGCTTCAGTATGATTGAGTAAACCATGAGCCGGGAACGCATAATCGCGGCGCAGCGCCAGCGACTCTTGATCGCTACCTTCATACAACCGGATGTAATGATTTTGGACCTGCTTGATGGCCAGAGCACGCATGTCGCTAACTGTGATTATGCCTGTAGAGGGATTGTAGCCATTTGTGCGCATCTCGTCCTGTAATGCTGCCTTATGCAGCGCCATATCCTGTGCTTGGGTAAGGCCTGCGAGGGGCGTTTGCGTGCGAAGAGCAAGTAGCGCTTCTGCTTCTCTATGCAGCCAGTCCGCACTCCAGTCAGGGGCGAGATAGCTTCCATGCCCCCAGATTGAGCCTTGCTCCATACCTCCTATGGATTGCCAGACATTTTGTCCTGTTTGGATGTCGTCACGTGTATAGAGAACTTCGCCGGATGTCGATTTGACGGCTTCAGGAATAGGAGGTGCCTTTTGGTATATTTCTGCACCTAGCGCCAGTAATATGCCGAACATGACAACCATGCCGACGGTCAGAATTATCCACAGGCGCTTGATACTAAAAGTCTTTTTATAAGTTTCCATGATCTGAATTCCAGTTGAGTCGCTACAATTCGCGCAATCGCGCTGATAATAAGTATTTACAGCTTATTTCAATGTAGCACGCAACTCGTCTACACGCGGTTTTTATAGCGGGGTGAGTAAACAATTGTTTGAAACCTTGGACCAAGTTCAGGAATATGCAACCGAGTGGCTTTGGTTTTACAAACACGAACGACCCCACAAAGCCAACAATGAGAAACCACCACTGATGGACGCTTAACTTCTACTTTGAGCGTCGCGGAAACCAAGTCACTTGGCCACAAATTCCCCTTCAGCTCTACCTGTAGTGGCACAGTGAATTTGGCCGCCTGATTAGAGGTGAGGTTGGCGTTGAGCCTGCATAAAAACCTACCTATTGCGGCCCGATTTTGGATTTTTAAGCGTCCGCTTTTTACCAGTACCGGCCATTCCTTGCACCAATCAAAAACTGGTTTACCATAAATTGGCCGTCGCGGGTTTCTACCATAAGCTGGCCAAAGCGGCCAAGTTATGGGTGTATCGATACCAGCACAAGGAAGCCTCAATATAAATATGTCAAGGATGTACTAAGAATGGGCAATCGCTTTAAGGAAGTTCAAACCGAAGGAAACGTTCTTTTACGTAAACAAATCGAAGAGTCGAAAGGCCGTTTTGTCACTTTTAGCAATGGATGCTGGCTAAGCCTACGGAGTGAGGATGGTCATATTTGTGGGACAAACCCTTATGGCCAAGACTGGTTTTGCAATGCTGTGGATGGCTGGGAAGATTCAGTTGAGCATTGCTATTGCTACTTTATACCCCGAGTTGAGCGCGGATGAGGTTGAGGCGTTGCGGGCGGCCTATGTTCGCAGCTTTATTTTGGCAGATCAGCAGCCCTGCCAGATGTTTGCTGGCGTTGAAGAGAGCTTGCGGGCTTTAAAAGCAGCTGGTCATGATTTATGCGTTGCAACGGGTAAGAGTCGTCGCGGCCTAGATCGGGTTTTTGCTGGCTTACCGATAAGCTCGCTGTTTAGTGCGAGTCGCTGTGCTGACGAAACTGCGTCAAAGCCGGATCCACTGATGCTTGCGCAGCTGTGTGCAGAGCGGGGTTACGAACCGACATCGGCGCTGATGGTGGGTGATACCGAGTACGACTTAGAGATGGCAAGCCGTATTGCTATGCCAAGCGTGGGTGTTTCTTACGGCGTGCATAGCGTTGCGCGGCTGCAGCGTTGGCAGCCATTGGCTGTTATTGATTACTTCTCTGGCTTGCTGCCTATTGTGGGTGAACTGTCTCGCTGAGTGTTTATAGTAGGGGGTAGTCTTCTTCTTTTAAGAAGTCGATAAGCCGGATCAGTGGTAGGCCTATTAGGGTGTTTGGATCATCGCTGTGGATGTGCCGAAATAGGCTAATGCCGAGTCCCTCTGCTTTAAAGCTGCCAGCGCAGTCGAGGGCGGGTTCTCTCTCGGTGTAATGCTCAATTTCTAAGGAGTTGAGGGTGCGAAATGCCACCGTTACCGTTTCTACGCTAATGTGCTGCTTGCCGGTTTGGCTGTTTAGTAAGCAAATTCCGGTGTGAAAGAGTACTTCGCGGCCAGAGCATTTGCTGAGCTGGTTTTGAGCGCGAGCTCTGGTGCCAGGTTTGCCGAGAATTTGTCCATCTAGCTCCGCGCATTGGTCGCTGGCGATGATGAGTGCACAGGGAAGTGTTTCAGCTGCGCTAAGTGCTTTACTGATGCTTAGTCGTCTAGCCAGCGCGGTTGCTGTCTCGTTGGGTAGTGGTGACTCGTCGATATTGGTGGCGTGGCAGTGGGGGTGCAGTCCGATTTTTTCCAGCAGCATGCGTCGATAGCTGGAGCCCGACGCCAAGATCAGGGGGAGTGGCTTTGGTGTGGCTGGTGGCATTTACGGTGCTTCTTTATTACTGGGTATGTTTGCTAATCTTAAACTTTTACAGTGGCCAGTCGCCAGCTTTGATGCGGAAGCCCTTGATCGCCCTTGGTATTAGGCTCGTTGCAGGTGTTTTTGCTTTGACAACAGGGGGGGAAGTCCCTATTATTGCGCGCCTATGCAAAGACAGCCCCTACCTAAGTTCGTTGATGCTCGGAAATTTGTTGCTGGTGGCATGGAAATTCACGCCTCGCAACAGGTCGCTGATCTCAGCCGGTTTGCTGCCGGACTCGCTAATACTAGCGGTTCGGTAGACGTAGACTTGCGCTTTTTTCGAAGTGAGCAGGGGTTTAAGTGTATAGTCGGTACTGCTGTCAGTCAGGTTGATGTTCTGTGTCAACGCTGCATGGAAGCAATGCCTATATGCATTGAGGCTGAATTTAATTTAGCCATTGTGTGGACAGACGAGCAAGCCAAAGCACTGCCGAAATCACTGGATCCTTTGATTTTAGGCGAAGACGAAGATTTGGTTTTAGCGGATTTGCTGCAGGATGAGCTGATCATTAATACTCCTTTTGTTAGCTATCACGATGACGCTGTTTGTAAAGTGTTTGAACTGGAGTCAGAACCTGAGCCAGTTAAAGTGATAAGCGATGCAGAGGAAGGCGATACGCCGTTTGCTATTTTGGGGCAGTTAAAACCCCGCGATTAATCTCTATTATGAGGAATTTTTAGGCCATGGCTGTTCAAAAAAGTAAAGTGACACGTTCACGTCGGGGTCAGCGTCGTTCGCATGACGCATTGACTGGTCCAACTTTGTCTGTGGATCAGACCAGCGGTGAGAAGCATCTCCGTCACAATATCACTGCGGATGGCTTTTTCCGTGGTCGCAAAGTTGTCGCTGGTAAAGACGACTAAGTATTTGCGTGGCATCGCTGCGACTCGCCGTTGATGCAATGAGCGGAGACCACGGTCTCCGCTCTTCTATTCCTGCCACTGTAAATGCGCTGAATCTCAATTCAGCTCTTCATATCCTCTTGGTTGGCGATGAGCCTGCCATTACGCTTGCGCTCGCCAGTGAAAAATTTGATTCGACTCGCTTAAGTGTTCATCATGCGCCCGATGTCGTGGCCATGGATGATCAGCCCAGCCGAACACTTCGTAGCAAAAAAAACTCCTCAATGTACATTGCTCTTGAGCTGCTTCGCGACGGTATTGTTTCCGCTGTGGTCAGCGCTGGGAACACTGGCGCGCTCGTTGCTATGAGTTGTGTTGTGTTAACGCGTTTACCTGGCATCAAGCGCCCGGCCATCTGTGCGCCGGTTCCCGCCGTGAACGGCCATACTTTCCTGCTTGATCTTGGTGCCAACGTCGAATGCGATGCCCAGCAATTGCATCACTTTGCGCAAATGGGCTCGGCCTTGTGTCGGGTTCTTGATGGCAGTGAGTCGCCTCGCGTAGGGCTATTGAATATCGGCTCTGAGCTGACTAAGGGAACTGCGACCATACGGGACGCTGCTGAACTTATTAGTGCAGATTCTCGTTTGAATTATTGCGGCTTCATTGAGGGTGGCGATCTGTTTTCGGCGGACGTCGATGTGGTTGTTTGTGATGGTTTTGCAGGCAATGTGGCGTTAAAGGTCTGCGAAGGTACGGCAAGTTTTATAGCGAGCCAGCTGCGAGTTCGATTCAAAAAAAACTTATACGGTATGTTCGTGGGCCTTTTGGCTCGCCCTGTAATCACAGCGTTCCAGCGCGACATTAATCCCGATCGCTATAATGGCGCGGCACTGCTTGGGCTTAACGGCATTGTCGTAAAAACCCATGGCAGTTCCGGCGCGCAAGGATTTCAGTCGGCAATTCGTCAGGCCGCAAGGGCGGTTCGCAATGATTTGCAGGCTCAAATCGAAAAGCAATTAGAAACAACATCTTAAAACTCACTGATTAAGGATACATGGAATGAATACCCAGCAACTTGCCTTGGTTTTCCCCGGTCAGGGCTCGCAAAAAGTCGGTATGCTAGCTGAGCTTGGCGCCGCTTTTCCCTCTGTTAAAGCGACTTTTGCCGAGGCCTCCGCGGCCTTGGGCTACGATATGTGGGATTTGGTGCAAAATGGCGAGCAAGCCCAGCTTAATCTAACTGAAACTACTCAGCCGGTATTATTGACCGCCAGTGTTGCGGTATGGCGTTTGTGGTGTGAGCAGGGAGGCTTGCAGCCTTCTTTGATGGCCGGTCATAGTCTTGGTGAGTTTTCTGCTTTGGTTTGTGCTGGTGCAATTGATTTTGCTGACGCGGTGCGCTTGGTGCGTGCGCGTGGTCAGTATATGCAAACAGCGGTGCCCGTGGGCGAGGGCGCGATGGCGGCCGTGTTGGGCTTGGATGATGCGCAAATTATTGATATTTGCCAGCAAGCGTCAGCGGCGGGCGTGGTTGAGGCGGTAAATTTTAATTCGCCGGGTCAGGTTGTAATTGCCGGTAAGGTGGCGGGTGTCGAAAAGGCGATTGAATTACTTAAGGCTGCAGGGGCTAAGCGTGCACTGCCCTTGCCGGTAAGCGCGCCTTTCCATACCTCTTTGATGCGACCAGCGGGCGAAAAATTGGCTGAAGCTTTAGCTGCAATGAGTTTGCAATCACCAAAAATCCCAGTAGTGCACAATGTGCACGGCAAAACTGAAAGCGATCCCTCGGCAATCAAGGCCTTGTTGGTGGAGCAGATTTACAGTGCGGTAAAATGGGTGTCTTGTGTTGAGGCGATGGCTGCAGCGGGCATTACGACGACTATAGAAGCTGGCCCGGGTAAAGTGTTGAGCGGCTTGAACAAGCGCATAGAAAAATCGCTAAGTTGTTTGAATATTGAGTCACCCGAAACACTGGCTGCGGCACTGGAAGCTGTTGCCCAATAAATTAATTCTATTTAGGAGCGGGAAAATGACAGCGAAAGTAGCATTGGTCACAGGCGCAAGCCGCGGTATTGGTCAGGCAATCGCCATTGCGATTGGCAATATGGGTTATCAGGTTATTGGCACGGCGACAACAGACGGTGGCGCGGACGCAATTACCGAAAATTTTAAGGCTAGCGGAATTAGCGGCGTCGGGATGATGATGAATGTGTCTAACACTGAGTCGGTAGACGCGACACTGAAGGCGATTACTGAACAGTTTGGCGCGCCAGCGGTGTTGGTAAATAACGCCGGTATCACCAAAGACAACTTAATGCTGCGCATGAAGGATGATGAGTGGTATGACGTTATCGACACTAATCTCAACTCGCTTTACCGCTTGAGTAAAGCCTGTTTGCGCGGTATGACTAAGGCCCGCTGGGGTCGCATAATTAATATTAGCTCCGTGGTTGGCGCAATGGGCAATGCCGGGCAAACCAATTACGCCGCAGCCAAAGCTGGTATGGATGGTTTTACTCGCGCCCTAGCGCGGGAAATTGGTTCACGCGGAATTACCGTAAATGGCGTGGCGCCGGGGTTTATCGACACCGATATGACTAAAAAATTGGGTGATGAACAGCGAGATGCGCTAAAAACTCAGATACCATTGCAGCGCTTAGGTAGCCCCGAAGAGATCGCTGGCGTCGTCGCGTTCTTGGTAAGTGATGTCGCTGGCTATGTAACAGGTGAAACTATCCATGTTAATGGCGGCATGTATATGGCGTAAACATATGTTCAGGAAGGATTTTTCCCTTCTGAACGTGAAATTTTCATATTTTGCTATGCACAAGCGGTATCAGTCGCGGTAGAATGAGCGCCGAAGTGCTGGCGATATGAAACACAATTTTCGGTGGTCATGCTTTTGGTTTGTGACCAAGCTAATTGGCCACCGAGAAGCAGGCCCAAAATTTTAATATCAATTAGGAGTCACCAACGACCATGAGTAGCATTGAAGAACGCGTCAAGAAGATTGTTGCAGAGCAACTGGGTGTTAAGGAAGAAGATGTGTCTGAGTCTGCATCATTCGTAGAAGACCTCGGCGCAGATTCGCTGGACACGGTTGAACTGGTAATGGCTCTGGAAGAGGAATTCGAAACTGAAATTCCTGATGAAGAAGCTGAAAAAATTACCACTGTAAGACTGGCCATTGATTACATCAAAGCCAATCTTCAGTAAGTAATATAACGGCCTAGCCGTTTAAAAAGCCGTCTCTATGTAATGTAGAACGGCTTTTTTTATGCCTGTACGTGTGGCATCCGTATCTGAAATAGAACGTATAAAAACGCGTACTTAGAGTCGGGAGAGTATTATGGGTAAGAGAAGAGTTGTCGTCACGGGAATGGGCATTATTAGCCCACTGGGTAATTCTGTTGCAGAAACCTGGCGCAATATTCTAGCAGGGAAGAGTGGCATCGCGGCAATAGAGCGCTTCGATGTCAGTGAGTTTGCCACCCGTATAGGGGGTGCCATAAAAAATTTCGACATAAATGATTATATGTCGGCTAAAGAGGCCAAGCGCTTTGATCCGTTTATCCACTATGGTGTGGCTGCGGCAGAGCAAGCCTTGCAAGATTCTGGTATTGAGGTCAACGATGCCAACGCGCATCGTATCGGCACTGCAATAGGCTCCGGAATTGGCGGTATTGGCTTAATAGAAAATAGTCGACAAATTTTGAACTCCGGTGGACCGCGCAAAATATCGCCGTTTACCGTGCCTGGTGCGATTATTAATATGATCGCAGGGGTGTTGGCCATCAAACATAATTTGCAAGGCCCGAGTATTGCCATTGCAACGGCCTGTACCACTGGTACCCATAATATTGGGATGGCGGCACGTATGATCGCCTACGGTGATGCCGACGCGATGTTAGCCGGTGGCTCCGAAATGGCGACTACACCAGTAGGTTTGGGCGCCTTTGCGGCAGCCCGTGCCATGTCTACTCGCAATGACGATCCTGAGTGCGCCAGTCGTCCTTGGGATAAGAATCGGGATGGCTTTGTGCTCGGCGATGGCGCGGGTATGTTAGTGCTGGAAGAGTACGAGTTCGCCAAGCGTCGTGGCGCGCATATTCACGCCGAGTTATTAGGTTTTGGCATGAGTTGCGATGCCTTTCATATGACCTCACCACCGGATGATGGTCGTGGTGCGCGGGCAGCAATGCAAAGTGCTTTAGATGACGCTGGCTTAAACGCCGATCAAATTGATTATATTAATGCTCATGGCACGTCTACGCCTGCGGGTGATATTGCTGAAAGTCGCGCTATTGAATCATTGCTTGGTTCGGCTGCGGCGAATATAGCGGTGAGTTCTACCAAGTCGATGGTTGGTCATTTGCTGGGTGCTTCTGGTGCAGTTGAAGCAATATTTTCGATACTTGCCCTGCGTGATCAAGTGGCGCCACCGACGATTAATCTTGATGAGGTGGATGAAGGCTGTAATTTAAATTACGTGCCGCACACCGCCCAACAACGCAAAATTGATCGTGTTTTGTCCAACTCCTTTGGCTTTGGCGGTACCAATGGCAGTTTGTTGTTTGGTCAGTTGAGTAGTTGAGCGAGTTCACCATGTCGATAAGCTTGGTGAATGGTCGGTTTGCTAGCAGCATTGATATTGATAGTCGTGGGTTAGCCTACGGCGACGGTCTGTTTGAAACGGTGCTGGTTAACGAGGGTCGCGCGCTTTGGCTAGGCGAGCATCTGCAGCGCTTAAGTCGTGGCGCTAGCCGCTTGCAAATTCCCTGTGATGTTGCCGCGATAACGGCAGATTGCGAGCGTTTGCTTGCAGATTTTTGTGCTGGGGATGCCATTTTAAAAATTGTTCTCAGCCGCGGTGTTGTTGGGCGGGGCTACAGCCCATTACCTGCAAAAACACAGCGTATTATTAGTTTATTGCCGGCGCCAGCTTCGTCTAGGCAGCACTGGCATAAGGGCGTCGCGCTGGGAATATGTCAGACTAAGCTCGCCCGCCAGCCATTGTTGGCCGGAATTAAGCACCTCAATCGGCTAGAGCAGGTTTTGGCCGCTGGCGAAATGCAGCGTCGCGGCTATATTGATGGTTTGGTTTTCGACGAGGCGGGCAAGTTGATTGAGACTACCCGTAGCAATGTGTTTATCGGTACGGCAGGTCGCTTATTTACTCCCGGCCTGAACGATTGCGGCGTCAGCGGCATTATGCGCCAACAGCTTATGGTCGCGGCGGAGGCGTTGGGTATGCCCGTAAAGGAGGCGGCCATTGAAATGTCGGTCTTGCGTGAAGCGGATGAGGTATTTATTTGCAATAGTGTTATCGGTATTTGGCCGGTAACTAAAATAGAATGTATGCATAGAGCCCCCGGGCCAATATGTCGACGATTGCAGCGGGAGTTTGAATCTCATTTCTATGCTTAAAATATTTAAGGCCCTGTTGGCGCTGATATTTCCCCTTGTCCTTACTTTGCTCGCGGCAGTTTGGTACCTCAATTCTTACCTCAATAAGCCTTTGCCCTTGCGCGAAAGTACCGAAGTATTTGTGCTGCCTGTAGGTACAGGTTATTCAAGTATGGTTAATTTACTTGCTGAGCGCGGCTGGGTAGAAAAGCCCCAGTTATTGAAAATATACGGTCGTATTAATCCTCGCATAGCTGAAATTAAGGCTGGAGAGTATCGGTTTGAAGAGGGAATGACCGTCGCGGAAAGTTTGGCGATGATGCGTTTGGGCGATGTGGTGCGCCATCAGTTAACACTGCTGGAGGGCTGGACTTTAGCTCAATTGTTGCGCTATCTAGATGCTCAAGATTTACTTGAGAAGCAGGAGCTAAGCTTAGATGCCGGGCTGTGGTTGCAGCTCGGTATCAGTGAGCCGTTGGCTGAAGTGCCAGAGGGGCTGTTCTTCCCTGACACCTACGATTATTATCGCGGTGATAAGGCGAGCTTGATTTTAGTGCGCGCCTATCAGCGGATGCGGCGCGTGCTGCAAGAAGAGTGGGAAGCCAGAGCCGAAGATTTACCCTATGCTAATGCCTACGAGGCGCTGATTATGGCCTCGATAATTGAAAAGGAAACCGGTGTTGCCGAGGAGCGCGCCGAAATAGCGGGCGTATTTGTGCGCCGCTTGGAAGCCGGTATGCGTTTGCAAACCGACCCAACAGTGATTTATGGCTTGGGCGATAGCTACCAAGGCAATTTGCGAAGCTCGCATTTGCGCGATGATACCAACACCTACAATACTTATCGTCAAAACGGCCTGCCGCCAAGCCCCATTGCCTTAGCGGGCCGTGAGGCTATTCATGCGGCTCTGCATCCAGCGCCTGGAACAGCAGTGTTTTTTGTTGCCAAGGGCGATGGCACGCACTATTTTTCGGCGACATTAAAAGAACATGAAGCTGCTGTGAGGCGCTATCAAGTGCAAAAACGTCGGGCAGACTATCGTTCGGCGCCACCGCTGAAGGAGAATTAAATGACCTTGCCAACCAAAGGGCGATTTATCACCGTGGAAGGCACCGAGGGCGTTGGTAAATCGACTAATATTGATTTTATTCGCGAGCTTCTCAACTCCGCTAATATTCCGCATATTGTGAGTCGCGAGCCAGGTGGCACACCACTGGCCGAGGAAATTCGCAATGTGCTGGTGGTGCCTCGCGAAGAAAAAATGTGCGAGTTGAGTGAATTGCTGTTGGTGTTTGCGGCGCGGGCTCAGCACCTTGATCAACTTATTCGACCGGCCCTAGCGCGCGGTGAATGGGTATTGTGCGATCGCTTTACCGACGCCACATTTGCTTACCAAGGAGGTGGTCGGGGCTTGTCGGCGGAATTAATTGCCAGCCTACAAACAATGGTGCAGGGCGACTTGCGGCCTGATTGTACTTTGCTACTTGATGCGCCAGTGGATGTGGGTATGAGTCGGGCTGGCGCTCGCGGTGCGCTTGATCGCTTTGAACGCGAAAAACTGGCGTTTTTTGAAAAGGTCCGGGCCGCTTATCTGGCGCAGGTAGCGGCAGAGCCAACCCGCTTCAAAGTTGTGAATGCCAGCGCCGACCTTGGCTCGGTGCAAAGTGAAATAGCTGCGGCACTAGCGGCGCAAATCGCAGCTTACCAGGCGGCAATGCATGTCTGAGCCATTGCATGCCTACGCATGGCAAATGCCCCAGTGGCAGGATTTGCAGCGTCTTATTAGCGCGGAGCGTCTGCCTCACGCCTTGTTACTCAGCGGCCCTAGCGCCATCGGCAAGTTGCGTTTTGCTCATGCACTAGTTGCCTATTTACTGTGTGAGTCGCCGAGCGCTTTAGCCGCCTGTGGTCAGTGCCGAAGCTGTCATTTCCAAAGTGACGGCGCGCACCCAGATTGCCGAGAAATTTGTCCAGAGGAGGGCAAGCGTCAAATTGGTATTGATCAGGTGCGTAGCTTGCAGCAGTTTTCGGCCCAGCACGCCCATCGCAGTGGAGGTAAAAAACTAGTATTGATTCACCCGGCAGAAGCGATGAACGTGCACACCGCCAATGCTCTGCTAAAGACCCTAGAGGAGCCCGCCAGTGGCACCTTACTGATCCTTGTTAGCCATAGCAGTAGTCAATTGCTGCCGACTATTCGCTCGCGGTGCCTGCAAATGAGTTTTGGAGTGCCCAAAAATGAGTTCACCGAGCCCTGGTTGCGAGACTATGTTGGCGATCAGGAAACCGCTCAGCGTTTGTTGGCGGAGGCCGGTGGTCGACCGCTTGCGGCTCGGCAAGTATTTGAAGAAGACGGCTTGGCGACGCGCGAGCGCTTCGATAAGGGTTTATTGGCCTTGGTTGACGGCCAGCGCAGCCCGCTGCAGTTTGCCGAAGAGCTACTCGACGCCGATATACTACAGGTGCTCGACTGGTGGGTGGCGCGCTTGCTGTCGTTGTCCCGTTATCAGTTGGCGGATCAGGCGCTTACTGTTAGCAGCTGGCAGCGCTTCAAATCGCTGCCAGCTGTGGCCGTTATTGCTGGCTTGGAACGAGCGCTAAAATTGCGTGGCAGTTTTAACCGCGGGGTGGCTTTGAATAAACGTTTGATTTTGGAGAGCTTGTTCTTGGAATGGACGCAATTGTGCCAAAATCGTGCGGTGCGGTGAACATATTGCTATGATGCCTTTGTTAATAGCCAACACGGTTATATTCGGCAGGGTGGAGTTACGTTTATGAGTGGTGCGCAGGGTGCACGCAACGGTATTTTGTCGCTAACCATCCGCGACAAGGCAGTATTGTATGCAGCATATATGCCATTTATTAAGGATGGCGGCCTTTTTGTGCCCACAACCAAACCCTATAATGTCGGCGACGAAGTATTTATGTTGCTGACCTTAATGGACGAGCCAGAGAAATTGCCAATAGCGGGCAAGGTGGTTTGGATAACCCCGCGGGGTGCGCAAAGTAACCGCGCAGCTGGTGTCGGTGTTCAGTTTATGGGTGGCGATGGCATTGCCAACAAAAAAATCGAATCCTATCTTGCTGGCATTTTAGAGTCAGACAAACCTACCCATACCATGTGAAGCGGCGTGTCGCGCCTATTTCTCGATAAGAGAAACGTAAACGACAAGCCCATACGATAATCCCACGCGAGAAGTTCATGCTTGTAGACAGCCATTGTCACCTCGATCGTATTGATCTTAGCCCTTACCAAGGTAGTCTCGAAGCGGCGGTTAAAGCCGCTACCGAGCGCGGTGTTGAGCGTATGCTGTGCATCGGTATTGACCTCAATAATGCGCCTGCGGTAGTCGCAATCGCCGAAAAATTTCCCTCTATTTACGCTTCGGTGGGTGTTCATCCCCTAGATATAAGTGACAGTGTATGTTCTAAGCAAACCCTGTTGGAGTTGGCTAATCACTCCAAAGTTGTCGCGATTGGTGAGACCGGCCTAGATTATTATTACAGCGCGGAGCGCAAGGAAGATCAGCAGCAAAGTTTTGCCCAGCATCTGGAGGTCTCTGCAAGTTGCGGAAAGCCAACTATTGTTCATACTCGGGATGCGCGCGCGGATACCCTAAAACTTATCGCTGAGCATGGTTCTGCTGAGGTGGGTGGAGTCTTGCACTGCTTTACTGAGTCGTGGGAAATGGCCGAGGCGGCCTTAGATATGGGCTATTACATCTCTTTTTCGGGGATCATCACCTTCAAAAATGCCGCCGAATTGCGGGAAGTCGTTCGTCGCGTGCCGATATCGCGCCTATTGGTAGAAACTGATTCACCTTATCTTGCGCCGGTGCCATACCGCGGCAAAAAAAATGAGCCCAAATACGTGGTTGAAGTGGCTGAGTGCGTTGCCGAATTGAAGGGCTTATCTTTTGGTGAGGTTGCCAAGCAAACCACAGCGAATTTTGATCGGCTGTTTTCTTTGGGGCGTTAATCGCCTCTAATCCTGTTTATGAAATTGAATGCAGATATATTGTGGCCTGCGTTTTCGCTGTTTAGCGCAAGTAGTCACAGATTCCGTTGGAGATAAAAATGACTGCTGAAGTATTAAAAATCACCGCGTTAAATGCTTTGCATCGTGAGCTCGGTGCCAAGATGGTACCTTTTGCTGGCTATGATATGCCTGTGCAATACCCGTTGGGCGTGATGAAAGAGCATTTGCACGTGCGTAAGGCGGCAGGGCTGTTTGATGTGTCGCATATGGGGCAGATTCGTTTGCGCGGCGAAAATATTGCGCAAGCATTAGAGGCGTTAATGCCGCAAGACGTGATGGGCCTGCCCGTTGATCGTCAGCGCTATGGCTTGTTCACGAATGAACAGGGCGGAATTCTTGATGATTTAATGTTCGCCAATTGCGGCGACAGTTTTATGCTAGTGGTGAATGCCGCGTGTAAAGATCAAGATTATATGTGGTTGCGACAAAATTTACCGGAATCGATCAGTATGGAAATGCTGAATGATCAGGGCTTGTTGGCATTGCAGGGGCCGGCGGCACGACAGGTGATGGCGCGCTTGGCACCAAAGACCTCGACTATGGTGTTTATGGATACCCGGTCCTGCCAAGTAGCGGGAATTGATTGCTGGTTGAGCTGCTCCGGCTATACCGGCGAAGATGGCTTTGAAATCTCTGTGGCGGCTGCCGATACTGAGGCGCTAGCGCGCTTATTGTTGGCTCAGGACGAAGTTGAGTTTATTGGCCTGGGCGCGCGCGACTCCTTGCGTCTAGAGGCTGGTCTATGCCTATATGGCCACGATATGGATGAGACCATTTCGCCAATATCGGCCAATCTGCTGTGGGCAATTTCCAAAGTGCGCCGCCCTGGCGAGGCTCGCGCCGGTAATTATCCCGGCGCGGCTGTCATTGCGCAGCAGTTGGCAGAGGGTACTGATCAAAAACGGGTGTTACTCGATGTAGAAGGTCGCGCGCCGGTGCGCGAGGGCGCGGAGATTGTTACCGCCGATGGCAGTGTTGTCGGGCGTGTGAGTAGCGGCGGCTTTGGTCCTAGTATTGGCCGTCCACTGGTGATGGCTTATGTGGCGAATACCGTGCTATCTGCGGGCGATGCACTTTTTGCCAGTGTGCGGGGTAAATTATTACCCGTAGCGCTTAGGCAGGCTCCCTTTGTTGAACAGCGTTATTTTCGCGGTTAGAGGTTTTCACTATGGCATTTGTGCCCAGCGTTATTGAAGGCTTTTATGGTCGGCAATGGACTTGGGCTCAGCGCTTTGCTTTGCCTGCGCTGCTTCGCCAGTGGTCTTACGGAAGTTACATTTATGCTCCTAAGGGGGATGTGAGTTTACGTAGTGGCTGGCGGCACGGTTTTGACCCTAGCCACCGCCACAACCTACTGACTTTGGCTGAGCACTGCCAGCGTGCTGGTATTTTGTGGGGGGTGGGCTTGTCGCCTGCAGGCTTACAGGCCAATTATGGCGCCACCGATAAGGCGCAGTTGCGCGCTAAAACAGCAGCCATTGCCGAGTTGAAACCGGATATATTATGGGTGCTATTTGACGATCTTCCGGCGGGTAATCGGCATTTGGCCAAAAACCAGTTGGCCGTGGTGGCCGATATTCGTTCTCAGCTTCCCAGCATTAAACTTGCTGTCTGCCCCAGTTATTACAGCTTTGACCCAATCTTAGAAGCGCTTTTTGGGGCTTGCCCACCGGATTATTTTACTGAATTAAACGATGGATTAGACCCGAGCGTCGATATTTTATGGACGGGTAATCGAGTCATTAGCGAGGCTTACACTGCTGAAGATATCCATCGCGCAACTGCTTTATTGGGGCGAAAGCCCTTGCTGTGGGACAACTATCCGGTAAACGATGGTCGAAAAACCAGCCGCTTTCTGCATCTCGCGCCTTTTCAGGGGCGACCGTGGCAGTTGGCACAGCTTTGCGCTGGGCATATGGTTAATCCTATGAACCAATATCATTTATCGACTTTGGTCTTGCCAACTCTGGCAGACGTCTATACTAAAAAAGCTGATTATCAGCCCGAGCAGGCTTTTCAGTCGCTTTTAAGTGAATTGCCAAGCGGGCTTGCTACATTATTATTGCGCGATAGGGTCAGGTTTCAGTTTGTGGGCCTGGATGGTATGGAAGCGGACGCGAAACAAGGTTTGATTGCGGAATACGCCAAGTATCAGCACCCCATTGCCAGTGAAGTAGGTGATTGGCTTAATGAAGTTTATTGTTTTGACCCAGCGTGTTTAACGGATTAATTCGTTGCGGTAGCTTGCCAAGGTTTTCGTAATACGGTAGCTTTAGCACCCGATGTTTACATAGTAAACATGAAGCATATGGCAAATGCCGCCGCCACAAACTCAATTTGAGGAATAGTAATGATTTATCAAGGCAAGGCGTTAACTGCAAAATACCTAGAAGATGGGATTGCAGAGCTCTGTTTCGACCTCGAAGGCGATTCAGTGAATAAATTTAACCGTCTGACGTTACAAGAGTTGGGCGAAGCTACTGCTGCGCTCGCTGCAGAAGCGGGTTTAAAAGGGGTGTTGGTCACCAGCGGCAAGTCTGTGTTTATTGTTGGCGCTGATATTACCGAGTTTACCGAGTTGTTTAAATTGCCAGATGCTGACCTCCGTAGCTGGGCAGTTCAGGCAAATGATGTTTTCAATGGTTTTGAAGATTTACCTGTGCCGACTGTTGTTGCTATTAATGGTGTGGCGCTGGGTGGCGGTTTTGAAATGTGCTTGGCCTGCGATTTCCGGGTAATGTCGTCCGCTGCCATTGTCGGTCTTCCTGAAGTTAAACTGGGTATCAATCCCGGTTTTGGTGGCACAGTCCGTCTACCAAGACTGATTGGTTGTGATAATGCCATGATGTGGGTGGCAACAGGCAATCACCAGAAGCCGGATGCCGCTTTAAAAGACGGTGGTGTTGATGCCGTAGTTGCGCCAGAGCAATTGAAAGATGCAGCCCTTGATTTACTTAAGGGCACGATAGCCGGTGACTTTGATTATAAGGCTCGCCGAACTGAAAAAACCTCGCCAGTTAAGCTCAATGACATTGAGCGCATGATGTCGTTCACTACAGGCAAGGCGATGGTTGCCCAGCAGGCTGGTCGCCATATGCCAGCGCCTCTGACCGCGGCAAAGTCTATGGAGCGCAATGCTGGTCTGAGTCGCGCCGAAGCGATTGAAGTTGAGATCGATCACTTCATTAAGCTGGTGCGCACCCCGCAATCTGCTGCACTAGTTGGTTTGTTCCTAAGCGAGCAGGCGGTGAGTAAGGCTGCCCGTGGTTTTGCTAAAACCGGTGGTGACGTGAAACAGGCTGCCGTTTTGGGTGCAGGCATTATGGGCGGTGGTATTGCCTACCAGTCAGCCTACAAAGGCACGCCGATTCTGATGAAGGATATCGCCGAGGCGGGTATCGAGCTGGGCATGAAAGAGGCTGGAAAACTGCTTGCGAAGCGGGTGTCTCGTGGTCGGATGACTGCAGATAAAATGTCAGCGGTTTTGAATAGTATTCGTCCTTCGCTTACCTATGATGGTTTTGATAAGCCGGATGTAATTGTGGAGGCCGTTGTTGAAAACGCCAAGGTTAAGCGCGCAGTACTTGCTGAGACTGAAAAACACATTCGTAACGATGCGGTTTTAGCCTCAAATACTTCTACAATTTCCATTACACATTTGGCGGAAGCGCTTGAAAGACCAGAGAACTTCTGTGGTATGCACTTCTTTAACCCAGTGCATGCAATGCCTTTGGTCGAGGTTATTCGCGGAGCTAAAACCAGTGATAGCACCGTGGCAAAAGTGGTGAAGTATGCCTTGCAGATGGGGAAAACGCCGATCGTTGTGAACGATTGCCCTGGGTTTTATGTGAACCGCGTGCTATTCCCTTACTTTGCAGGTTTCGACATGTTGATTCGCGATGGGGCGGATTTCCGTAAGGTCGATAAAGTCATGGAAGGTTTTGGTATGCCAATGGGGCCGGCCTATTTGATGGATGTGGTTGGTATTGATACTGGTTATCACGCGGCTGAGGTAATGGCTGAAGGTTTCCCAGATCGCATGCGTCACGACTTTACCGGCATTTCGCAAATGATGTTTGAGGCCAAGCGCTACGGTCAGAAAAATGGTATTGGCTTCTACCGCTATGAAGAAGACAAGAAAGGTAAGCCCAAGAAATGTGAAGATGACACCGCATTGGCAATGGCCGCTAAAGCCAAGCAAGCTAGTGTTGAGTTGAGCGACGAGGATATTCAAGCGCGGATGATGATACCGATGTGTATTGAAACTGTGCGTTGCATAGACGAAGGCATTTTGCGTGACCCAGCCGATGCCGATATGGGCTTGGTGATGGGTATTGGTTTCCCTGTGTTCCGCGGCGGCGCACTGCGCTATATCGATCAGATGGGTGTTAAGGCTTTCTGTGAGATGGCTGATCGCTACGCCGACCTCGGTGCGCTGTATCAGCCAACTGAGAGCCTGCGCAAAATGGCAGCCAACGGCGAAACTTTCTTTAAATAATCGGGCGGAGATACAACAATGACTTTTAAAGCAAATGATGTGGTAATTGTCGATTGCGCCCGTACTCCTATGGGGCGCTCAAAAAACGGTGTGTTTAGAAATGTCCGGGCCGAAAATATGTCCGCTGCATTGATCGACGCATTGTTGGCGCGTAATCCTGGTGTTGATCCTGCCAGTTTTGAAGACGTTATTTGGGGGTGTGTAAACCAAACGAATGAACAGGGTTGGAATATTGCGCGGATGATATCGGTAATGACCAAGCTTCCTCATGAAGTGGCTGGCCAGACTGTAAGCCGTTTGTGCGGTTCATCAATGTCGGCTCTGCACACTGCAGCCACTGCGATCATGAGCGGCTACGGCGACACCTTTATGGTTGGTGGTGTGGAGCATATGGGCCATTTGGCGATGAATCACGGTGTTGATCCAAATCCGCAGGCGAGTAAATACGTTGCCCGTGCTGCAGGTATGATGGGTATGACTGCTGAAGCGCTGGCTATGATGCACGGTATTGGTCGTGAGCAGCAGGATGCCTTCGGTATGCGCTCGCATTTGCGCGCCGCTGATGCGCAGGCGAATGGCCGCTTCGATAGCGAAATTATTGCGCTGGAAGGTCACGCTGAAGATGGTCGCAAAATATTGGTTAAGGCGGATACCACGGTTCGAGCTGAAACCACCCTAGAAAGCCTTGCTCAGCTGCGGCCGGCATTTGATCCGCGTAATGGTACAGTAACTGCCGGTACTAGCTCGCAGATTGCTGACGGCGCCTCGGCTATGATTCTTATGTCTGGTCAGCGGGCTATGGATTTGGGTTTGACGCCACGCGCCAAAGTGGTTGGTATGGCGGTGGCCGGTGTTGATCCGTCCATTATGGGCTACGGTCCCGTGCCCTCTACGCAAAAAGCCTTAAAGCGTTTGGGTATGAGCATGGACGATATTGACACTGTTGAATTAAATGAGGCGTTTGCGGCGCAGGCCTTACCGGTGCTTAAAGATCTTAATTTACTCGACAAAATGGATGACAAGGTAAACCTCAATGGTGGTGCGATCGCCTTGGGTCACCCCTTTGGTTGTTCTGGTACACGTATTGTTAGTACGTTGCTCAATGTCATGGAACAGCGCGATACCTCTGTTGGTTTGGCAACTATGTGTATCGGCATGGGGCAGGGCATTAGTACTATTATCGAGCGTGTGTAAGGGCTTTAGGCGGATTCTTAGTGGTGAAATTATCATTATTTAAGTAAACGCCTAAAATTGTGTCGCAGCTTCGCTTGATCGCGATCATAGGCTGTGGCACAATCTCGTTCCTCGCGGGACTGAGCTCCTGCGATTTTGTTTGTAAACCGAGATAATTCAATACCTTAAGTCGGTTTACGGGTGTGCGGATGTGGTGAAATTGGTATACACGCCAGATTTAGGTTCTGGTGCCGCAAGGCGTGAGAGTTCGAGTCTCTCCATCCGCACCATTTCAAAGAATTCTTATGAATGGCCGCTTCGATGCCGAAGTGGCCATTTGTGCTTATAAGACCTGTTTTGAGGATCATCGATGCAAGTTTCCGTTGAAACGACTTCTGGCCTAGAGCGCCGTTTAATTGTAGGTGTTCCTGCCGCCCGTGTAGATGGCGCAGTAGATAGCCGTCTGCAAAAAGCAGCAAAAACCGTAAAGCTTGATGGCTTCCGCCCTGGCAAAGTGCCAATGAGCGTGGTTCGTCAGCGTTTTGGTGAGTCGGTGCGTATGGAAGTACTTGGTGAAGTGATGAATGAGTGCTTCTATGAAGCCATTCAGCAGCAAGAGCTAAAGCCAGCTGGCCGCCCAGAAATTGAACCAAAAAGCTTAGAAGCCGGTAAAGATATCGAATTCGTCGCTACATTCGAAGTTTTTCCTGAGATTGAAGCTAAAGATTACAGCGCTATTGAAGTGAAAAAGCCTTCTGCTGAAATCACGCCGGCTGATATCGACAAAATGATTGAAAACCTACGCACTCAGCGTGCTAGCTGGGACGTAGTAGAGCGTGCGGCAGCGGACGGTGACAAGGTTAATATTGATTACCTAGGTACTAAAGACGGCGTTGAGTTTGACGGCGGCAAGGCCGAGGGCTCAGATTTAGAGCTTGGCTCTGGTCGTATGATTCCTGGTTTTGAGGCTGGTGTGGTCGGAATGACTGCTGGCGAAGAAAAAGTTGTCGCTTTGTCTTTCCCTGATGATTACCACAGCGAAGATCTTAAAGGCGCTGCTGTTGAGTTCAAAATTACCCTTAATTCAGTTAGTGCTCAGCAGTTGCCCGAGTTGGATGAAGAATTATTCACAGCATTCGGTGTTAAAGAGGGCGGTTTAGACGCTTTTCGCACTGAAGTTGAAAAAAATATGGCTCGTGAGTTGAAAAATGCGATTAAGTCCCGCATTAAGAATCAAGTCATGGAAGGTGTTTTGAAAGTGCATGCAGATTTGCAAGTACCAAAAGCCTTGGTAAGTCAGGAAATTGACGCGCTGCGCGGTCAGCAAATGCAGCAGTTTGGCGCAATGGCTGAAAAGCTTAACGCTGCGGATATTCTCCCTGATGAGCTGTTTCGTGACAATGCTGAGCGCCGTGTAAAGTTGGGCTTGGTGTTGAATCAACTGATTAGCGCTGAAGGTATTAAAGCCGACTCTGATAAAGTGCGCGCTGCATTAGAAGAAATGTCTGCTAGCTTCGAAGACAAAGATGAGATTATCAGCTACTACATGAACAACCCTCAGCAGCTTCAGCAGATTGAAGGTATGGTCATTGAAGAGGAAGTTGTTGAGAAATTGCTTGAAAAATCGAAGGTTAGCGAAGAAACTTTAAGCTACGAAGAAGTAATGTCGCCACCGGCGGAAGAGGCTGAAGCGTCTTAATTTGCAAGACTGCTCTGGTAATCTGCGATCAAGCGACTGAACCTTAGGTTCCGTCGCTTGTTTTTTTTCTGGTAGGTGATAAATCTGTCTACCCATTTACGATACGGAAGAGTGTTTACTATGTCTCGCAACTCGATTGACGGTATCAGCAATAACTCAATAACTAGCCTGGGCTTGGTGCCGATGGTCGTCGAGCAGACGGCGCGGGGCGAGCGTTCCTACGATATATACTCGCGCCTGCTTAAAGAGCGCGTAATTTTTTGTGTTGGCCAAGTTGAAGATCATATGGCTAACCTGATTGTGGCGCAGCTGCTGTTTCTTGAGTCTGAAAACCCTGATAAAGATATCCACTTGTACATTAACTCGCCAGGCGGCTCGGTTACGGCAGGCTTGTCTATTTACGATACCATGAAGTTTATCAAGCCTAATGTAAGCACTATGTGTATTGGGCAGGCTGCCAGCATGGGCGCGTTTTTGTTGAGCGGTGGAGAGAAGGGTAAGCGTTTTATTCTGCCGAATGCCCGCACCATGATTCACCAGCCTAGCGGTGGTGCTCAGGGCCAAGCGACTGACATTGATATTCAAGCACGTGAAATTTTGATTATCCGCGAGCGCTTGAACCATCTTATGGCTGAACATACCGGCCAAACTTATGAGACCATCGCTAAAGATACTGAGCGCGATAATTTCATGAACGCCCAGCAATCTTGTGATTACGGTTTGGTTGATCAGGTTGTGACTGACCGCAAATAGAATTAGTAGAGGTGTCGGCGAGTTTGCCAGTGTGGGCAAACTTGCAAAAACGGCTAAAAGGCGTCATCTTTACCCTAAGGTGCATAAATCGCCACGCAAAATAGAACAAGGTGGGTATGAATGAGTAGTAAAGACGGCACAGATGACAACGGCAAACTGCTGTACTGTTCCTTCTGTGGTAAAAGTCAGCACGAAGTCCGCAAATTAATTGCTGGGCCGTCTGTCTTTATCTGTGACGAATGTGTCGATTTATGTAATGACATTATTCGCGAAGAAGTTCAGGAAGCGGCAAGTGAGGCTGGTCGCGATAAGCTACCGACTCCCCAAGAGATAAATCACACCTTAGATCAGTATGTTATTGGTCAGGTGCGGGCTAAGAAAGTCCTTGCGGTAGCGGTGTACAACCACTACAAGCGCTTGCGTTATGGTGACAAGAATAAAGACGATATTGAATTAGGCAAGAGTAATATTTTGCTGATCGGACCTACGGGTAGCGGTAAAACCTTGCTAGCCGAAACCTTGGCGCGATTACTCGATGTGCCGTTCACTATTGCCGACGCCACCACTTTAACTGAAGCTGGTTATGTGGGTGAAGACGTTGAGAATATCATTCAAAAGCTGCTTCAGAAATGCGATTACGATGTAGAGAAAGCCCAGATGGGTATTGTCTATATTGATGAAATCGATAAGATTTCGCGCAAGTCTGACAACCCGTCAATTACCCGCGATGTGTCGGGTGAGGGCGTTCAGCAGGCCTTGCTGAAGCTGATTGAGGGTACGGTAGCCTCTGTGCCGCCACAGGGCGGTCGCAAGCATCCTCAGCAAGAGTTTTTGCAAGTAGATACCTCGAATATCCTGTTTATCTGCGGCGGCGCGTTTGCCGGTCTAGACCGGGTTATTCGCGATCGTTCCGAGAAGGGCGGTATCGGTTTTGGTGCTGAAGTAAAGAGTAAGAGTGAGGCTCGTAATGTCGGTGAAATTTTAGCCGATGTTGAACCTGATGACTTGGTGCGCTATGGCTTGATTCCTGAGTTTGTTGGTCGTTTACCTGTTATCGCGACCTTGGAAGAGCTAGATGTCGATGCCTTAGTGAGTATTCTTACTGAGCCTAAAAATGCCCTGACCAAACAGTATTCAAAACTGTTTGATATGGAGGGTGTTGAGGTCGATTTCCGCGAAGATGGTCTGCGCTCAGTCGCTGAAAAGGCAATGACTCGCAAAACTGGTGCTCGTGGTCTGCGCTCAATCCTTGAGTCGGTCTTGCTAGATACCATGTACGATTTGCCGTCGATGGAAAATGTCAGCAAAGTGGTTATTGATGGCTCGGTAATCAAGGGCGACTCGGCGCCAATATTGGTTTACAGCGAGCAGCGCAAGGTCGCTCCAGAAGAATAAACCCCTCTCCAAATCCACTGCGAAAGCCTTTTTCGCAGTGGAACTCCTTTTTGTCACAATCTTTGCCAGTCAAGTCTTGTTTTTAATGCGCTAAGTCCCCATCTTAGGGTTAAGCTGTCTGTATTGCAGGCGAAATATCCGCTTATAGCGGATTGTTGAAATTACATGCGAGGCGAGTTAAATGGCCGAAAAGCGAGAAATACAGGAGCTGCCGCTGCTTCCTTTGCGCGATGTGGTGGTTTATCCCCACATGGTGATACCCCTTTTTGTAGGGCGCGATAAGTCAATTCGTGCGCTTGAGCTGGCTATGGCCAGCAATAAAGAGATTGTGTTGGCTGCCCAGCGCAACCCTGACCTCGATGAGCCCGGTACCGATGATCTTTACGATATCGGTACCGTGGCGAATATCTTGCAGTTGTTAAAGCTTCCCGACGGCACCGTGAAAGTGTTGGTTGAAGGTAGCTACCGCGCGATGCTCAATGCGGTTACTGCTGAGGAAGATTATTTCAGTGCCGAAATTGATGTGCTGGAAGAAAGTAAAATTGGGGAAGAAGAAGCCGACGTTATGTTGCGGTCCGCGATCTCGCAGTTTGAAAAATACATTAACCTGAGTAAGAAAATTCCCGCCGAAGTGCTAACCTCGCTGTCTGGTATAGATGATCCCGGTCGCCTGGCCGACACCATCGCTGCTCACATGAATATGGCCTTAGAGCAGAAGCAAGCGGTCCTAGAGATGGTCGACGAGCGCGAGCGTCTCGAACATTTAATGGGCTTAATGGAATCTGAAATTGACTTATTTCAAGTTGAAAAGCGGATTCGTGGCCGTGTTAAAAAGCAAATGGAAAAAAGCCAGCGCGAGTACTATCTCAACGAGCAAATGAAGGCTATCCAGCGTGAGCTGGGCGAATCGGAAGAGGGCGTTAATGAGCTCGAAGAGCTCGAAAATCGCGTTGACAAAGCCGGCATGAGCAAAGAAGCTCTAGACAAGGCTAAGGCCGAGTTGGCCAAGCTTAAAATGATGTCGCCCATGTCAGCCGAAGCTTCGGTAGTGCGTGGCTATATCGATTGGTTGGTTAGTATTCCTTGGCAAAAACGCTCGCGGGTCAAGCATGACTTGGCGCGGGCCGCAGAAATTCTAAACGAGGACCACTACGGTTTAGATGAAGTTAAAGACCGTATCCTTGAGTATCTCGCCGTGCAGAAACGCGTGAAAAAGGTAAAAGGTCCAGTGCTGTGCTTGGTTGGTCCGCCGGGGGTTGGTAAAACCTCTTTGGGCGAGTCTATCGCTAGGGCGACCAATCGCAAATTTGTGCGTATGGCCTTGGGTGGGGTGCGCGATGAAGCCGAGATTCGTGGGCATCGTCGTACTTATATCGGCTCCATGCCCGGTAAAGTCATTCAGAAAATGTCTAAGGCTTCGGTCCGTAATCCGCTATTTTTGTTAGACGAAATCGACAAAATGGGTATGGATCACCGCGGTGACCCGGCCTCTGCGCTACTGGAAGTGCTAGACCCGGAGCAAAATCACGCTTTTAACGATCACTATCTAGAGGTCGATTACGATCTTTCGGATATTATGTTTATCTGTACCTCCAACTCCTTGAATATACCGCCGGCCTTAATGGATCGTATGGAAGTTATTCGGATTCCAGGGTATACCGAAGATGAGAAGATCAATATTGCGCGTCGCTACTTGATTCCTAAGCAGCTAAAGAATAACGGCCTCAAAGAAACCGAAGCCAGTATTGATGAAGATGCGTTGCAAGATATTGTTCGATACTACACTCGCGAGGCCGGTGTTCGCGGGCTTGAGCGTCAGGTTGCAAAAGTTTGCCGTAAAGTTGTAAAAAACCTCGCTCTCAACGGTGAAAGCGGTGTCATTGAAGTCGGGTCTAGCAACTTGGAAGATTTCCTTGGTGTGCGTCGCTATAACTACGGTAAAGCGGAAGAAGAGAATAAGGTTGGCCAAGTAACTGGTTTGGCTTGGACCCAAGTTGGCGGTGAACTGCTTACCATTGAAGCGGTCTCAGTGGTTGGTAAAGGGCGTCATATTAAAACTGGCTCACTGGGCGATGTTATGCAGGAGTCTATCCAAGCAGCGACAACCGTGGTGAGAAGTCGTTCTAAACGGCTGGGTATACCGGCTCGTTACCACGATCGCCACGATATCCATATTCATATGCCAGAGGGCGCTACACCAAAAGATGGCCCATCTGCTGGTGTTGGTATGTGTACCGCGCTGGTATCGGTTATAACGGGTATTCCGGTGCGCTCAGATGTGGCCATGACAGGGGAGATCACATTGCGTGGTCAGGTTCTCGCAATTGGCGGGTTGAAAGAAAAACTACTCGCAGCGCACCGCGGCGGCATAAAAACCGTTATAATCCCGTCGGAAAATGAGAGGGATCTCAAAGAAATACCTGAAAACATTAAAGCGGACTTGGAAATTCGTCCAGTAAAATGGATTGATGAAGTGCTGAATATCGCACTGGAAAGTATTCCGAAAGAAATTTCTGATGAAGCTTATTTGGCAGGTATTGACGACAACCACAAAAGTGTGGACGGTAATGACGACATCCTCGGTGAATCGCGCGCAAACGCGCACTAGCCGCAGAGATTCCTTGACCACATCCTGCGCAGTTGGTATAAATCCCACTCTTTGCGCAGGCGGCCGTCACTGTCCTTGCGCAGGTTTTTGACTGCCAGCAGTGATTCGTAAAATATTTTCTATAACAATTTGAAGGGGAAGACTAAGTGAATAAATCTGAGCTAATCGACGCAATTGCAGAATCTGCAGACCTGTCCAAAGCAGCGGCTGGTCGCGCGCTGGATGCAACGGTAGAAGCTATTACCAATGCATTGAAATCAGATGATTCTGTATCTCTTGTCGGTTTTGGTACATTCAGTGTTAAAGACCGTGCAGCTCGCACCGGCCGCAATCCACAGACTGGCGCGCCGATTGAGATTTCTGCTGCAAAAATCCCAAGCTTCAAAGCAGGTAAAGCGTTGAAAGACGCCTGTAACTAAGGGATATAGCCATTCCCGCGGTGTTGGGAAGTCGCTATAGGGGTTAAAACCTCTTACAGAAGGCGCATCGAGAGGTGCGCTTTTTTTTATGATTCAGAGTCGGATTCGCGTCAATGCTGCAAAATATTCGCAATAACATCCAGGGAGCCGCGGCCAAATTTATTATCGCGCTCATCATCGTGCCCTTTGCACTTTTTGGTATCGATAGTTTGTTTGGTGGTTCAGGGCAGGTGCCCGCTGCCGTGGTTAATGGTGAGAAAATTTCAGAAGGCGAATTGCAGCAGGCAATCGGACTGCAAAAACGCCGCTTGATAGGGATGATGGGTGATCAAATTGATCCCGCCATGCTCGATGACGCGATCTTGCGCAAACCAGCTTTGAATACACTAATAAAACAGCAGCTGCTCTTGCAGGCTGCCGATGATGTGGGTATCGAAATATCAACGGCCCAGTTGCACTCAACCATAGCGGGTATGCCGCAGTTTCAAGAAGATGGTCGCTTCTCCCAAGCTCGCTACGAACAAGTATTGAGGCTACAGGGATATAGCAGCAGCTTTTTTAAGCAGTTACTAAAATCGGATTTAACGATTCAACAGCTTTCTAACGCAGTAGCCGGTTCGGCCTTTGTTGCGGGTCCTGAATTGTCTCGGGCTATTGGCTTGCTGCATGAAGCGCGGGACTATCATTTCATTACAGTTCCCCAAGCTCCGTATCGCGATGCCATTAAGCTTAGCGATGAAGAAATAAGCGACTACTACCAAGAGCACGCCAATGAATTCTTAAGCGAGGCAGCGGTTCGCTATTCCTACTTGGAGCTGGCCGAAGAAGACTTCTTTGAGCCCGTTTCAGAGGACCAAGTAATTGCTGAATACCAGCGCTTAGTCGAGGCCAGTAGCGCGCAAATCGAGCGTGAAGCAGCCCATATCCTTATCGAAATAAATGACGATACCAGTCGCGAAGACGCCTTGAAAAAGTTACAAGGCATTCGTGATGCGATTGTCGCTGGCGCTGATTTTGGTGACCAGGCGCGGGCGAACTCGGCGGATGCGGGCTCTGCCTCGGAAGGTGGCGCGCTGGGTTACACCAGCGGCGATAGCTTCCCTGCGGAATTTGAAGAAGCCTTGGCGACCCTTAAGGTCGGCGAGCTTTCACCTGTGGTGGAGACCGAAGCCGGTTTGCACTTAATTAAGCTGTTAGACGTGCGCCAGCCAGAAGTGGCCAGCCTCGATGGTGCGCGCTTAGAAATCACTGAACGGCTTCGTCGTCAGCAAGCGATGCCACGCTTAATTGCAGCGGTAGAAGACTTAAAAGACCTCGTTTTTAATGCCGAAAACCTCACTATGCCAGCCAAAGAGCTAGGCTTAACGGTCAAACAGAGCGATTGGCAGAAGAAGTCAGACAGTGATGGCTTATTTGCTTTCGCTGCAGTTAAAGCGGCGGCATTTAATGCGGAGCTGCGCAGCCAGGGCTTGAATAGTGAAGTCTTTGAGTTGACTCCGGAACACTTTGCGGTGCTCCATGTCGAAGAGTATAAGACGCCCGAGGCGTTGCCCTTGGCAGAGGTTCGTGAGGAAATCGCTGCTACGCTTTCCCAGCGCAAGGCAGAGTTAGCGGCCCAGGCCAAGGCTGAGGAAATTCAAACTGAGTTAGCGGCGGGTAAGCGCGCAGAAGAGATCGCAAAGGCGGAGAAATTAAGTTGGAATGCCGTAGCCGCTGGTAAACGTGGCGATTTAGCGGTTGATGCTGCTGTACGTAAGCGCGTGTTTGCTATGCCTCGCCCAGATTCTCAGCCCAGTACTAGTGTTTTGCGCAAAGCCAATGGCGACCGGGTGATATTGCAATTACTAGATGTGAATTATGGTAGTCAATCAAGTCTTGAGCTTGCACAGGCGACTGAAGCTGAGAGAAGTGCTTATCAAAATCGATCTTCGCAGGATTTTTCAGCCTATTTTAATGGCTTGTGGAAAAGCGCAGAGATAAAAATTAATTGATGTAATGCCCTGTCTTTTTATCGGCAGGGCAGTTTATAAAATGGATAAATAAAAATAATGACTTCCGCTTTACACAAACGGACGCTGAGTACAGGTTATGTTGATGCTTGGTTTTGTTTTACCAGCGATCCGCGACTAACAAGCGCACAGCAACAATACGAGGCCATGCTGTCTCCTACAGAGTTGCAGCAATATCAACAGTTAAAACATGCTGATAACGGCTGGGACTATTTGGTAAGCCGCGCGTTGTTGCGCACAGTACTTGCTGAATATTGCGAGCTTGCTCCCGAAGAGCTTGAATTTCAGGTGAACGATTTTGGTAAGCCTGAGCTCAGTAACTCGAGTTTAGCGTCGGTAATTCAGTTTAATACCGCGCACACCAGTGGTTTAACGGTATGCGTTGTTACTCGCGATCACGCCATCGGTGTTGATGCAGAATGCCGCGCCGAAAACCCAGGCATTTTGAACGTTGCAGATGACTATTTTTCGTCCTTAGAGCTTCAGGCTTTAAAAAGTAGAGCAGAAAGCGAGCAGCTCGATTACTTTTATCGCTACTGGACGCTGAAGGAAGCCTATATTAAAGCGCGGGGTGAAGGCTTGTCTGTGCCACTACACGATTTTTCGGTGGTGCTAGGCGATGATGGTGAGTTTGTTGAATTCGTAGGCCCGCAGGCAGAAAGCTGGGATTTCCGTATACTTTGTCAAAATAGTGCCTATACCGCGGCCTTGAGTATGAACGCGCAAATCATTGGGCTAAATTACTTTAATAGCGTGCCGCTAGGGCCGCAGTCAGAACATACCGCAGCAGACGCATTTAATAACTTGTCAGTAGTAGATAGCGCACGCCGGAACAGAATCGGCTAAAAAAACAATAAGGAGTAGATCTTGCACAAAGTATTAACCTTGAATCAAATTTCGCCTAAAGGTTTGAGTCGGCTACCCATTAGCGACTATGAGCTGGCAGGGGAGTTTTCTGCTCCCGATGCGATTTTATTACGTAGTCATAAGCTTCAAATTGAAGAAATTGCGCCTAGCGTTAAAGCAATTGCTAGAGCTGGTGCCGGTACCAATAATATTCCATTAGCGCTATGTACCGAGCGTGGAATTCCTGTTTTTAATAGCCCTGGTGCTAACGCCAATGCGGTAAAAGAACTGGTGATTGCGGGCTTGGCGCTCGGCTCGCGTGGTATTTTAGAAGGTATTTCCTACGTAAACACTCTCGGTCATATGACTGACGCTGCCGAGATGGCCAAGCTCTTAGAAAAAGAGAAAAAGCAGTTTAAAGGTAATGAGTTGGCTGGGCGCACCCTTGGTGTCGTTGGCTTAGGCGCGATTGGCTCGATGATCGCCAATGCTGCGCTTAGCTTAGGTATGGAAGTTATTGGTTATGATCCAGCGCTGTCAGTTGACGCCGCGTGGCGCCTGCCAAGCTCTGTTAAGAAAATGGATAATTTGAACAGCCTGTTTGCTCGCGCTGATTTTATTACCTTGCACTTGCCGGTTTTTGAGTCAACGCGTGGTTTGGTTAACACCGATTTACTGGCCTGCTGTAAGCCAGGTTGCTGTTTGTTAAATTTTGCCCGTGAAGAGATTGTTGATGTTAGTGCTGTTATTCGCGCCCTAGATAATGGCAGTTTACGCAAATTTATTACCGACTTTCCTGTTCCTGCACTGATTGGCCGTGCTGATGTTGTATTGATGCCACATATTGGCGCCAGTACTGATGAAGCTGAAGAAAACTGCGCAATTATGGTTGCCGATCAGTTAAATGATTTTCTCCGTAGCGGTAATATTAAAAATTCAGTTAACTTTCCTAATTTACAACTAGACCCAAGTGGCCAGTGTCGCCTTGCTATTGCAAACCACAATGTGCCTAAAATATTAGGCAGTGTTTTGGGCTTGTTGGCAGACGCGGATATTAACGTTGTGGATATGCTTAACAAGAGTCGCGATGAGATTGCTTATAATTTGATTGATCTCGGAAGTGTAGTCGACAGCGATTTACTCACAAAATTGCGTGCGTTAGATGGTGTTATCAATGTGCGCTTAATTCAGTGGTAAAAGGGCTCATTTAGGCAGGGGAGTTTCTTTAGGAGGAATAGCATGGCATCGCTAGACAGTATTCAAGCATTACTTAAAGGTCAGCGCGGGCTTCCTCCAATAGAGCGTTGGCATCCCGAGCTCAGTGGTGACATTGATATTGTTATAAAGGCCGATGGTCGCTGGATTCACGAAGGTGGTGAAATTAAGCGCCATGAGTTGGTTAAGCTTTTTGCGTCGATACTGCGCAAAGAAGAGGATGGCGACTACTATCTCGTCACGCCGGTAGAAAAGTGGCGTGTTCAGGTTGAGGACCTGCCCTTACTGATCGTCGACTTTGAGCTTGCTGATAAGGAGACTGCTACTGACGCGCCCAAAATAATTGTAAAAACCAATGTAGATAGTTGGTTTGAGTTGGGCGTAAATCATCCGCTAGTAGTTGCGACTGCGCCAGCTACAGGTGAGCCTAGCCCCTCGGTTCTCACTTTTCATGGTTTAGCCGCTAGAGTGAGCCGCGCGTGTTTTTATCGTTTGGTAGAACTTGCAGAGCCCGTTGGCGAGTCCTTGGTTTTACGAGCAGGCGGTGAAGCGTTTGTTTTGGGGGCAAGTCGCTAAATATATTTTAGACCCGCCGGCTATATAAGTTATTGCCGGCGGGTTTAGCCTACCAGTTGCTTGTCCTCGCATTACTTTTAGTGCTGAATAAAGCGGGCAATGTAGTCCCCAAATCGCTCATTAATCATCTTTTCACTCAGCCCGAACTCTGCAAGTGAATACTCATGTTTTCCGAAGCGATGTTGCTCATTACTATTGTGCCATGCAGCCATTGCTTGCTTGGCAGGAGCATTCAAAGCTCGTCCCGAGCGGTCGTACACCTCCTGAGCAATGCCGATAGGATTTTTACGAACATCTTCGTAACGGGCATCGACAATACAACTGGCTAGGTTCATTTTGTCGCGGTCGTGGAGGTAGCGGTCCATCGCCCAGCCCCAATACCGCATGACTTGCTGTCCCACTAAGTGCTTGTCGATAGGCTCCGAGCGCAAACTCCACATGGCGCTGACAAACTTGGCCCATGAGGGAATGGTAACTAACGGGTCGCGGTGGGTGTGTAAGATGGTGGCGCTGGGATAACTGCTTATTAATGATTTCATATTGGCAATGTAGCCCACCCCTTTCATTACCCAGGGCCTATCGCGCTTGCCGCCATCCTGCCATTGTAGGTACTGGACAAGGGTCTTAGTGTAGGCGAATGGGGCGGAACTAGAGCGCTCGGTGACCCAATCCAAATAACTGGGGCTAAACACCAGTTGATTCCATATGGTGTCGTCAAAGGTGAGCAGGTAGAGCAGCCAGTCTTCATCAACTTCTTGTTCTTCCATATGGTGGGCAGCGTGGACGGCATTATTATCGGTTGCCACCAAGTTCGATGTTCCAGCTAATGCAATTCGTGGGTCAGCTTGGTCTGGCTGGGCTTGTGTAAACGGAGCGGGGTTCCACAGCCGCCAAAACAACATTTTTTGAACATTGTCTGGGGCGGATAATATTTTCTGCATTTTGGTGGTGCCAGAACGGCCCAGACCCAGAATAATGATTGGATCGTCAACATCCTCTTGCGAGATCTCGGGGTGGGCTTGCAGATCCTGCTGAAAACGAAGCCGATTCACTAAGCAGCGCTGCACATCGGCTACGATGCTTGCGACCCCCTCTGGGTGTAGCGTGGAATCCAGCACAATGCACTTTAGTAGTTTTTGCATTGGCAGCATAAAGCTGTCGTCGCCGAAATCCCTTAAACCACTGGTTTCTTGGGCTTGAGCAATTAGCGTGTCGACGTTTAATGCGTTTGTTACTTCCGTTGTCTTAAGACTCATATTTGCTATCCTTATTGGCGCGTTATTTGTTGTGTGGCAGTGCTTTAGATAAACATACTTGGCCGCAGGGGAGGGTAAGTCCACAATTCTCTAATACCTGATTTCGCGGCAAGCACATCGGGTATACGGTTAAACAAGCTACTCGCAGAAGCCATATGTGAGGCTTCACGTACTACACGTACCTCCATGCTGGGTTTGCCCTGTACCTTCCAAATCATCTCCTCTTGCTCATCTTCGCGGAAATCGCGGTATTCAAAGCAGGCGTTTACGGTAATACCTTGTTTGGTGAGGATTTCGACGCTCATGCGGGTGCCAACGACGGTTCCCGCCCGGAGGTTTTGTTGCAGCCAATGGCTGTAGTGGTCTTGTGTCCAAACAATGGGTTCTAAATTCTCCTTAATGTCGCTAACGTCAAGTCCAAGCGCATCTATTACGCACAAAGGAGGGATGATAGCGATGCCTGCAAGTCCGGTTTTTCCGCCAACATCGTTGCTTAGGTATTCATCAACACTCAAGCCAGCGCCGCAGAAACGCAGCAGGTGAACACCTTGGCGGGCGATATCGGTGAAGGAGGTGTGGGTCATTGAGGTGATCTCGGTATTTGGTCCTACCGACAGAATTCCAGCCCAAATACGGGTCATATCCCAGATGCCGCCGCCAGTGAAGGTGACGTTATTCTTAAGCGCCAGCGCTTGCAGCTTTTCGGCAATGCCGGGATTAAGGCGGCGAGGGTTGCAAGACTCTGCGCCGTGACAGAGTATATTTGCGCCAGCAGACATCAAGCGTTCATAAGATGGGTAGTTGACCTCAAGGCGATCGGAAACCGCGACAAAGGCAATGTCGGCCGTGAGTCGGCTGTAGTTTGCGGTGTCGCAGTCTTCCACCTTTAAGCCAATAGGGTCTCTACCAAGCAGTGAACCGAGGTCTTGGCCAATTTTCTCGCCGACCCGATTATAGGCGCCAACAATTTCCCAGCCTTTATCTAAGGCGAAGCCCGCGAGTTGTTGGCCAACAAAGCCTAAACCATAGATGGCAATACGTGGCGAGATCTGTGAAGATTCCATATTATTATTCCTTTGTTGTGAAGTGATCGTTTCGGTTTTTTAACGTTTAGCTAAGAAAAATAAAAATGACTGATGAATTTCAACTAATAAGGCCTAACGAGGCGATGCGTCGCAAGCCGATACAAGACCGCTCTAAAAAAGTTGTGGCCGCTATTGTCGATGCGGCCCATAAAATTCTGCTTGAGAATGGCAGAGAGGCGCTGTCGACGACGAGTTTGGAGGTGGTATCGGGGGTGCCGAAATCGTCTATTTACCAATACTTTCCAAATCTTGATGCAATTGTGTTCGAGGTCTACCGCGTGGTTATGCGCGCCCAGCATCTCAAGGGCTATCGTGAGTTTCCCAGCGATCAAGTGCATACGGTCCAGTCGTTTATCCATTGGTTGCTGGATTGGTCTATTGAAATTCATCGTAAAGTTCTCGAAATTGATAAAAATCTCCTGCTCGGCCACAAGGGGTTTTGGGACGCTTGGCAGGAGCTTAATGATAATTTGGCGCCAGAGGGCTCGGCCGAAGAATTTATATACGACAAGCTAAAATCCTGCTCTGACTTTAAATCGGGTAAAAACGATTTGTTGCGAGTGCATGCCCTTGGTCGTGCTGCACAATTTATGGTTTATGCCCTGATTACCGATAATATCGAATTTATTGATGACCCCGAGTTTCGTTTAACTCTCGTAAAAATGTGCTGTGCTATTTTTTCTGAAGAAAAATAAATTTAATTATTTTTAAAAGTTAAACTTCAATTATTCTAAATTAACCATTTTCAATTATGAAATCTACAGTACTGCTCTTAAGGCTGCTTGGTATTAGGCCGTTTTAGCCTCGTAAAACCCCCGCAAAATATAACCTCGATTTTTAGTTTAATAAAAATTCCTATTAATCAATGGGATAGTCTGTATTTCTTGTTCTTTGAAACCTGACCTGCATCTTCTTGTTACATGGGCTTTGGCGTTGCTATATTGAGTCTCGAGACAATAATGGCTTAGATTTAAGCAAAATCAATAGATAGTTCAGCCTGTCTGCTGGTTACGTAAATTGGTGTTAAGCGCTTTAAATTGATAATAATCGCATCAATTATGTGTCTTGATTTTCAAGATCTTTTTGAATTTCAGTTAGTAATGTTTTTCCTGTCGATACGCTATAACGCTGTTTAATGAAATAAGGATAATGAAATGAATAGTCAAGTTGAAAGCATTGCGACGCCTGCTGGCCCGCAGGCAATTCCGTTTTATGTTGAAGATCTAATGACTGCTGCACGGGCCGAAACAGGGCTTAGTGATTTTGGTGATTTAGGTTTTACTACCGGCCTAGGCGTTTTATGCGAGTCGCTTCGCACTGAAGCGAATTTGCATGAGGGTGGTGTGATTGGCCAAGGGCAAGAGCTGTTGCGCTTATTGATCAATCGTTTGCGCTATATCGACGATGTGAAAAAACATCCAGAAATTTTGCAAGAAAAAATCATCGCGCCAATCGTTGTTGCCGGTTTGCCGCGTACCGGCACCTCAAAATTGCAAAGAGTCATGTCCGGTGACCCTGGCGTGCAGCGTTTGGATGTGTGGCGCTTGTTAAATCCAGCGCCTTTCCCCGATGAAGAGGCGGGTAAACCAGAAGGTCGGATTGCCTTTGCCAAAGTGGTTGAGGATACCTTTCGAACCCAGTTTCCAGGTTGGATGGCGCGCCACCCAATGGAAGCGGAAGAGCCTGATGAAGAATTATTTATTATGGAGATGTCTTTCGAATCGACGGTTTCCGCAATGCTCGCTCGTGCGCCAACATTCTTTGAATACTCAATGAACTGCGATCCGCGACCTACCTATAAAATTTTATTTGAAATGATGCAATATCTGCAGTGGCAAGATGGCGGTAGCAAGGGCCGGCCATGGATTATGAAGTCGCCAGTTCATATTGGTTACATGGATATTCTTTTTGAATTTTTCCCCGATGCAACCGTTGTTCACTGTCATCGTGACCCGCTTAAAACCGTGCCGTCATTTGCCACCACCATTCAAGAACTGCGTAAAACCAGTACCGATCAAATAGACCCAGTAGAAGTAGGGCATGAGTGGTTTGACTACTGGGCGCGGCTAACCGATCGCTATCTCGCGGTGCGCGACAAGCTGCCCCTCGACCAAATTGTCGATGCAAAATTTGAAGAAATTTGCGACGACCCACTCGCCGTCATTAAACGAATTTATCAAAAAGCAGGCCGTGAATTGACACCAGAGGCTATTGCAGGATGCACGGAATACGATAGTCGGCGCCCAGCTAATCACTGGGGCGAGTACAGTTACACCCTAGAGGAATACGGTTTGGATGCGAAGGAAATCAGAACACGCTTCGCCGAGTATCTAAAACTATTCCCCTAGTACTTACTGCTTACAGGAAGTATCGCTTATGAATAATGACACATTCGACGCATGGCGAGATCTGGCGCCGATGTCGCTAGACACCCCGGAAATTTGGGATGCCTTTAGCGAGGCGGTTAATGGGCTGAAAAGCTTTGTTTGGGACGACCCCCGAATTGACAGTGAAATGGCGCGGGCAGAGGGAGTTCGTTACCTGACGCGGCTGCTTGCTGGTGCCATTCCAATGACCATGGAGGCGTGGAATCCAGATTATCCAAGTTTGTTTACCTTTTTGACATCGCGCATCCAGTATGGGCTTCCCGCTGCGGATGCCTGTTATCAATGGGCGGCGACCCACGGCGATCACGTCTATCGCATCAAGGGCCAGCGCGGCAGTGCCCATATGTTGGATGTGGAATCCCGAGTAGGGCATTTTGCGCATATCAGCGGCTGGCAGCTGTGTGACCGGCGCGGCGATTTTGAAACTGATGACGACGGCAATATTGAAATTGTGTTGAGCCGAGAAGAGCAGCCAGGCAATTGGGTGAAAATACCCGAAGGGCTGGGCGATATTGTGTTTCGCCAATACTTCTACGACTGGGATAAGGAAGAGCCCGCGCGCTTGCAGATAAGCCGCGATGGCGCGCGTTATCCGGCGCCAGCGATTAGCCCAGAGACAATGGTAAACCGTACACAGCTGCTTATTGATTGGCTGAAAAACCTACCAGCCTTCTTTGCGCAGCAGTTAAACAGCTATTACGCCGTGCCGAGCAATACCATGATTATTGATGAAGTATCGATTGGTTGGGCTGATTTGCGTTATGGCAAGGCAGTTTACGAATGTGCTGAGGACGAAGCGCTCATTATAGAAGTAGTGCCACCGCAGGCGACTTATTGGAGCATTCAGCTATACAGCCAGTACTGGGATGCGCGGGACTGGAACTTGCGGCAAACCTCAATTAATGGTCATCAGGCTCAATTTAATAATGATGGCGTTTTTTGTGCAGTTATTTCCCACACAGATCCCGGTGTTGCCAATTGGCTTGATGCCGCCAAGCACACCATCGGTTTGCTGTCGCTGCGCTACTTTAGGGCTGAAACCCTGCCTGTGCCATCGATCCGGCGAGTTAAGTTGGCTGAGCTTGCGAATGCCCTAGCGCCTAATTGTCCAACCGTCTCCGTAGATGAGCGTAGCGAGTTGCTGCGCAAGCGAGCAGAAGCTGTTGTGCGCCGAGGCTGTTTATAAATTGATATTTTGCTAGCTAAGTGTCACGGCGATGTCGTGGCGCATTTATTTTCAGAAAATAATGAATAAAGGAAAATACTATGTCTTACATCGAAAATATGTTTTCAAACCAAGGTAAGGTCGCGCTGGTCACCGGGTCCGGTAGTGGCATGGGCGTCGCGTTTGCGCACGCGCTGGCTAAGTCGGGTGCCAAGGTGATTTGTGCGGCGCGGCGCTTAGATAAGGTGCAGCAAGTTGCCGATGAAATTAATGCGGCCGGAGGTACGGCCGCAGCACTCGCCCTGGATATTGGCGACACTGAGAGCGTAACGAATGTGTTTAATTGTGCTGAAGAAGTATTCGGTACAGTCGATATTTTGGTCAATAACGCGGGCCAAATTCAGTTTAAACCCTTTCCTGATATTGATGATGAAGAGTGGATAAATCTGCTCAATGTGAATCTGACTGGCACGATGCGTATGGCGCGGGAATTCTCTAAGCGCTTAATTGCGCTCGATAAGGCAGGGAGTATTATTAATGTTACCTCTGTCACTGGGATGCAAACCCTTAAAAATGTACCTTGCTATGGCAGTGTTAAAGCGGCTTTGAATCAATTAACCAAGCAGATAGCTGCGGATTTATTCGACACTAAAATTCGCTGCAATGCCATTGCGCCGGGTTATTTTATGACTGAAATGGTGGATTGGTATTTTGAAACTGAACAGGGTCAAGCCGAAGTCGCGCGGCTACCATCTAAGCGTATTGGCGATGTTAAAGAGCTAGAAGGCGCGCTGTTACTGCTTAGCAGTCAGGCCTCAAGCTTTATTAACGGGGCAGTGTTGCCAGTTGATTATGGCCACAGTGTTTTATTGGCGTAATCAAATAATAGGGCGCATAAAAAAGGGCAGCCTGAGCTGCCCTTTTTACGTTTTACGTACTCACATATTCGGGTAGTTGGGGCCGCCGAGGCCTTCTGGTGTTACCCAAATAATATTTTGCGCCGGATCTTTAATGTCGCAGGTTTTGCAATGCACGCAGTTCTGGCCATTGATCTGGAACTTAGGGGTGCCTTCGGCATCCTCAACAACTTCATATACGCCAGCAGGGCAGTAGCGCTGCGCTGGTTCTGCGTATTTTGGTAAATTGTCGCGGATTGGCAGCTCTGGGTCTTTTAAGGTCAGGTGGCAGGGCTGATCTTCCTCGTGGTTGGTATTTGATAGAAATACCGAGGTCAGACGGTCAAAGGTGATTTTGTTATCCGGCTTGGGGTAGGTAATTTTCTTACATTCTGCAGCCGGCTTCATCTCTGCGTGATCGGGGTGATCATCGCCCAAGGTCCAAGGCAATTTACCATTAAACAAATTAATGTCGACAAAGGCGTAGGCGGAACCGATCAAATTGCCCCATTTGTGCTGGGCTGGGCCAAAGTTGCGCTGATCGTGCAGCTCTTTATAAACAGAAGACTTTTCAAATTCTGTGGTGTATTCCCCCAGTTCTCGGCCTGTTGCTTCGTTTTCAGTGATGGCTTTATGAACCACTTCTGCGGCGATCATGCCAGATTTCATGGCGGTGTGGCTGCCTTTTATCTTGGCAAAGTTTAGGGTGCCGGCGTCACAGCCAATCAATAAGCCACCTGGGAAGGTCATTTTAGGCAGTGACTGCAAGCCGCCTTTGGCAATTGCGCGGGCGCCGTAAGAAATACGCTCGCCGCCTTCCAGGTATTGCATAACGGTAGGGTGCTTTTTAAAGCGCTGAAATTCTTCAAAAGGCGACAAATAAGGGTTGTCATAGCAAAGGTCGGTAATGAGACCAATCGACACTTGGTTGTCTTCAATATGGTAGAGGAAGCTACCGCCGGCGGCGCCATTTTCGGCCAGCGGCCAGCCCGCTGCGTGCATAACCTTGCCTTCAACGTGCTTGGCGGGGTCGATTTTCCATAGCTCTTTAATACCTAGGCCGTAGTGCTGGGGGTCTTTACCGGCATTTAGGTCAAACTTCTCCATTAGGCGTTTGCCGAGGTGGCCACGGCAGCCTTCTGCAAATAGGGTGTACTTGGCGTGTAACTCCATGCCTGGCATATAGCTGTCTTTCTCGCTGCCGTCAGCAGAAATGCCCATATCGCCGGTTACAACGCCTTTTACGCTGCCGTCTTCATGGAATAGTACATCTGACGCGGCGAAACCTGGGTAAATCTCGGCGCCCATGCCTTCGGCTTGTTCGGCCATCCAGCGGCACAAATTGCCTAGGCTAATAATATAATTGCCTTCGTTGTGCATGGTTTTGGGCACAGCAAAGCCTGGTACCTTGATGGCTTTTTCGGCACTGGTCATATAATAAATGTCGTCGCCAGTGACGGGGGTATTCAGTGGAGCGCCTTTTTCTTTCCAGTCGGGGAAGAGCTCGTTCAGTGCTGTAGGTTCGAAAACCGCACCAGAGAGAATGTGGGCACCAACCTCAGAGCCTTTTTCAACAACACAGACACTGATGTCTTTGCCGGTGCTTTCGCTCAATTGACGGATTCTACAAGCTGCCGCTAATCCGGCGGGGCCAGCCCCAACGATCAGGACATCAAATTCCATTGATTCGCGTTCCACAGACGTTCTCCTATGTATGCTAAGTAGCATTGCCCTTTAATGGGGCGATTTGTGGCTAATTAAAACGGTAAATTATAAAACCACGGGCTTTAAAACGCTACTTTATGCGTAGTTTAATTATAAATGTTTTATGGTAAATACAATTCGCTGCAGTAAAAAAATGTATTTAATTACAATGGCTTGCCAAATTTGCGCGTTATTAAGGTTAGCAGGCTTATAGACAGTATTTGTGTTGTGAATACCCTACTTTTATTGACCTTAGAGCGTATAAGCGTCAATATAACCGCGCTTTTTACCGAGGCATTGTCTGCTTGAATCTGAGTGCAGGTTCGCTGCGTAGGGGCAAAGCCATTTCATTCCATTTACGCGAGTACTGGGGAATCCATGAAGGTTCTGGTTGCTGTCAAACGAGTAGTTGACTACAACGTAAAAGTGCGTCCGAAATCGGACGGCACAGGCGTTGATCTGAATAATGTCAAAATGGCCATAAACCCATTTTGTGAAATTGCGATTGAAGAAGCTGTTCGCCTGAAAGAAAAAGGCGTAGTGACTGAGATTGTTGCTGTGTCTATCGGCGCAAAAGTCAGTCAGGAGCAAATCCGTACCGCTCTGGCACTGGGTGCTGATCGCGGTATTCTGGTAGAAACTGACGTAGAAGTTCAGCCCCTGGCAATAGCCAAGCTGCTGAAGGCCGTTTGCGATAAAGAACAGCCACAAATGGTTATTCTTGGTAAGCAGGCTATAGACGGTGATAACAACCAGACTGGTCAGATGCTGGCTGCCCTAACAGGCATGTCACAGGGCACGTTTGCCTCTGAGGTTGTGGTTGAAGGCGATAGCGTCACGGTAACTCGTGAAGTTGATAGTGGTTCACAGGTCGTTAAATTGTCACTGCCAGCGGTAGTCACTACTGATTTGCGCTTAAACGAGCCTCGTTACGCTTCACTGCCTAACATAATGAAGGCCAAGAAAAAGCCAATGGATGTGATGACACCTGAAGAATTGGGCATTGATGTCACTCCACGTGTCACTACGCTCAAAGTTGAGCCGCCAGCAGAACGTAAGGCTGGTATTAAGGTTGCGGATGTCGCTGAACTTGTTGATAAGCTGAAAAACGAGGCGAAGGTAATCTGATGAGTATTTTAATTCTTGCAGAACACGATAACGCCTCTATTAAAGGCGCTACGCTAAATACTGTTGCCGCTGCTAAAGCAATTGGTGGCGACATTGTGGTCCTAGTTGCTGGTGAAGCCTGTGGTGCAGCCGCAGAAGCCGCCGCAAAAATTGAAGGTGTTAGCAAAGTACTTGTTGCCGACAATGCTGCTTACGGCCATCAGTTGGCTGAAAATGTTAGCTTGTTGGTTGCTGAGCTTGGCAAAGACTTCAGTCACATTTTGGCTCCTGCTTCAACTTCTGGTAAAAACACTCTGCCACGTGCAGCGGCTTTGCTTGATGTTGCGCAGATCTCTGAAATCATCTCTGTAGAAAGCGCCGATACTTTTAAGCGTCCAATCTACGCAGGTAACGTTATTGCCACAGTGCAATCGTCTGATGCCATTAAAGTTATCACCGTGCGTACTACTGCGTTTGACGCTGTTTCTGCCGAAGGCGGCAGTGCAACAGTTGAAGCCGTTGCTAGTGCTCACGATGCGGGCACCTCTAGCTATGTTCGCGAAGAAGTTGCGAAGAGTGACCGTCCTGAACTGACTGCTGCAAGCGTTGTCGTTTCCGGTGGTCGCGGTATGCAGAATGGCGACAACTTTGCCATGCTGTACTCGCTAGCTGATAAGCTTGGCGCTGCCGTAGGTGCTTCGCGCGCTGCAGTTGATGCTGGCTTCGTACCTAACGATATGCAGGTTGGGCAAACGGGTAAAATCGTTGCTCCAGATCTGTACATCGCGATTGGTATTTCTGGCGCGATCCAGCATTTGGCTGGTATGAAAGACTCTAAAGTCATTGTTGCTATCAACAAAGACGAAGATGCACCTATCTTCCAAGTTGCTGACTACGGTCTGGTTGCTGACTTGTTTAATGCTGTACCAGAGCTTGATACTGCGCTTTAAGCGGTACTGTTCGAAAAAAAACCCGGTTTATACCGGGTTTTTTTTCGCCTGGTTATTCCGATACGGCTAATTGGTATTTGGAATGCTTGTTTGATCTATAACAAAATGCAAAGCTAATATCGGGGTATACTGCCTGAGTGATTGGATGTCTAAAGAGGGATGTGAGATGAAACAGTTGATGTATGTTTTGGTGCTGTGTTTGCAGCTTAGTGCGCTTAACGCTATGGAGTTGAAGGCCGACAGTTCGGTATTGAATTTTGTTGCGGTAAAAAATGATGCCTTTGCTGAAACAATGAGTTTTTCGAGTCTCTCGGGCAGTATTGATGATAAAACCGGTAAGGCTGAGATCCAAGTAGGCTTAAATAGTGTTGTTAGCGGTGTTGATATACGCAATGAAAGAATGCGTAAGTTCCTGTTTGAAACTGATAAATTTCCCGTTGCAAACTACCATGCTCAAGTAGATCTGGCGAGTTTAGCTGCCATGGCTGCAGGTGAGCAAAAAGCCGTGAAATTGCTTGGTGAGTTACAGATGCATGGTGTTAATGCGCCGGTGAATTTTGATGTGCTAGTAACTAAGCGTGGCGACGGTGCTTACCATGTCGCTACAGTTAGCCCTGGCTTTATCGATGCCCAGCGCTTTGGTTTAGTTGCCGGTGTCGGTAAATTGCGCAGCTTGGCAGGCTTAAATAATATTGATCTTATTGTGCCGGTTACTTTTTCTGTCATATTTGAGTAGTTGGCAGGGTGTCGCGACGGGGGTTTAGTCCCGTCGCAGCTTGTCTGAAATTCCAATTGGCGTAGGGTAGTTTAAAACCACGATATAAGACGATACGACAAAGCTGATAATGGCCGTAGCCTGAATCAGATGCGAGGCTTCACGGCCGATCAAGGCCATCTCTGTAGCAACATAGGCAATGAGCAGCGAAAACTCGCTAATTTGCCCCATTCTAAAACCCAAATCCCAAGCCAGTTTTTTAGTTTCACTCATGCCGTGGATTAAGTAGCGGAAAATAATAGGTTTGAGCACCAGCACCAGCGCGGCAAGAATAGACGCCGGTAAAATAATGTCGCTCAGCAAGCCCAAGTCGAAACGCGCCCCCAACGAAAAGAAAAACAGAATCAGGAAAAAATCCCGCAGCGGTTTAAGGCTTATCGCGATGTATTGGGATATCGGGCTGGTAGCAAGGCTAATACCACCAAGAAATGCACCTATTTCA
The DNA here is from genome assembly GCF_040892635.1 of Zhongshania guokunii. Classification (NCBI taxonomy): domain Bacteria; kingdom Pseudomonadati; phylum Pseudomonadota; class Gammaproteobacteria; order Cellvibrionales; family Spongiibacteraceae; genus Zhongshania; species Zhongshania guokunii. Next base: position 44,996 of record NZ_JBFRYA010000008.1, read on the forward strand.
GCAGACAAGCCCAGAGCATGGGCGGCTTCGGTCATGCCGAGGCACCAGCCGATGGCAAGCAGAAAAATATACTCGTGAAAGCGGTCAAAGCGGCTTAGCAGCGGCAGCAAAATAAAACGTACCGCTAAAAACGCAAAAGCAACCAAAGCGGGCAGGGCGATGAGGGCTTTAAATAGGTTTGTACCAGAAAACTCCCCAAGGCTCATGCTGAATAGAATCATCAGTACGAAGATCGCGATTAAATCTTGGAGCAGTAGTAAACCGACCATCAGCTCACCAGTGTGGCGGTGGTGTAAGGCGGTAGTTGGCAGTAGCTTAATGCCAATAATCGTACTGGAAAACATCATGGCGGCGCCAACCACCAAGCACTCATTCGTATCAAAACCAAAGCTAGCGGCGAGGGCGTAGCCTATTAAGGCAAAGGCCAGTGAGCTTACAAGGGCGACTACCGTGGCTTTTTTAAGTGTGCTGAGCAGCGCCTTGGGCTGCATGTCTAGGCCGAGTAAAAACAGCAAAAAGATAATGCCGAATTCGGCAATCTCGGCTAGCAGCTTTACGTCCGTTACCCAGCCAGTGCCGTGGGGGCCTATAATGGCGCCGAGGGCGATATAGGCAATGAGTAGCGGTTGCCGAGTGAATAGGGCGATTGAGGCGAGAACGGCCGCGCCACTAAATATTAGGAAAAACGACGATGTTAAACTCGCTTCCACGGCTTAAACCTCTTGGCGGGGCGGGTGAAGCTTCATAATCACATAAGCGCGCGTGGCTAAACAATAGCCACGCAGATTATTGGGGTTTATAAAGTCGAGACGTATAAAGCAAAATGCCGCCTATGGTGGCGGCATTTTGCAGGCTAGCACGCTGCGCTTAGCGGCGGCGAAAGATCGGCAGGCTTTGATCTATTGATGGCTGGTAGGCATCGCTAAAATCATTAAAGCTGGCCAGTGCCTCGTCAAGTTCGTCGCTTTGCAGCGCAAAACTATTGAAGCCGCAGCGCTTAAGGAAATACAGCTGGTCCCGCATAAAGTCGCCAATCGCGCGCAACTCGCCGTTAAAACCGTGCTGTTCGCGCAATTCGCGACCATAACTAAAACCGCGACCATCGGCAAACTTGGGGAAGTCTACCGCAATCAGCGCAAAGCTATTAATGTCGGCGCCCAAAAGTTTGGGGGACTGGTCGCTCGCTAAAAATACCGCGATATCACCAAGTGCCAGCAGTGCATCTTTATGTGCTTGCCACAGGCTTAAAGGCACGATGACGCCGCCGGTAGTTGGCAGGTTTTCGGTGTCGCGCCAAACCTGCCAGCTGTCCTCAACAACATTGAGGTCTTTAATAATCTTAGGCATATGCACGCTCCTTGAATGGGTCCATACCTACGCGGCGGAAGGTGTCTAAAAAGCGCTCTTCTGGTTGGCGAAGTGATACAAAGGTTTCGAGCACTTTTTCAATCACATTAGGCACCTCATCTTGGGCAAAGGAGGGCCCAAGAATCTTGCCGATCGAGGCGTCTAAGCCCTGACTGCCGCCAAGGGATACCTGATAAAACTCCTGACCTTTTTTGTCCACACCCAGAATACCGATGTTGCCAATGTGGTGGTGACCACAGGCGTTCATGCAACCCGAGATATTTAACTCTATTTCACCAAGGTCATAAACGTAGTCTAAATCTTCAAAACGACGCTGAATGGCTTCGGCAATGGGGATAGACTTGGCATTAGCCAGCGAGCAGAAGTCGCCGCCGGGGCAGCAAATAATATCGTTTAATGTGCCAACTACAGGGGCAGCGACCTCTAATTCAACCAGCTCTTTCCACAGCGCGAATAATTCTTGCTGGCGAACATCCGGCAGTACAATATTTTGTTGATGGGTGCTGCGAATTTCGCCAAAGCCGTAGCGCTCGCCTAAATCGGCAATCACTTCCAGCTGCTCTGCTGTCACATCGCCAGGGGCGACGCCAGTGGTTTTAAGCGCCAAGGTCACAATGCGATAGCCCGCAACTTTGTGAGCGTGGGTGTTGTGCTGCAACCAGCGCGCAAAGTCGGCATTTTCCAAGGCAAGGGCTTGCATGTCTTGCTGTGGCAGGGATTCGTATGCTGGTGGCTGAAAGAAGGACTGCGCGCGGCTGATTTCTTCATCGGTCAGGCTCAGGGCGCCGTCTTTAATATGCGCCCATTCTTTCTCGACGTCGGCTTTAAACGCCTCTGCGCCCATAGCGCGCACCAATATTTTGATACGGGCCTTAAATTTATTGTCGCGGCGACCCAACTGGTTATAGACCCGCAAAATCGCTTCAAGATAGGTCAGCAAATGCTTAGGTTCTAGGGCTTCGTTAATTACGCTGCCAATAACGGGGGTACGACCCAAGCCGCCGCCAACAATCACCTTAAAGGCGGTGTTGCCGGCAGCGTCTTTAATAATTTGCAGACCAATATCGTGCACCATAACTGCGGCGCGATCAGACTCTGAGCCACACACCGCAATTTTGAATTTACGTGGCAAAAATGCAAGCTCAGGGTGAAAGGTCGACCACTGGCGAATAATTTCGCAGTAGGCGCGAGCGTCTTCAATCTCGTCGGCGGCAACGCCAGAAAACTGGTCTGCGGTTACGTTACGGATACAGTTACCGCTGGTTTGCACGGCGTGCATCTCTACTTCGGCAAGCTCTTCCAAAATATCGGGCACTTCTTCTAGCTTGGGCCAGTTCAGCTGCACATTTTGGCGGGTGCTGATGTGAGCGTAGCCTTTATCGTATTTGCGGCTGATCGCGGCTAATTTGCGCAACTGCTCGGCATTGAGGGTGCCGTAAGGCACGGCGATGCGCAGCATGGGCGCAAGGCGCTGAATATAGAGGCCATTCTGCAAACGCAAAGGCAGAAACTGCTCATCGGTAATTTTACCTGCGAGATAGCGTTGGGTTTGGTCGCGAAACTGCGCGACACGCTGACTGACAAGCTGACGGTCAAAGTGGTCGTAAGCGTACATAGAAACCTTTGTCGTAAGTGTTTAGGCGGGTCAATACTGCTCGTTTAGGCATGTAATTAGCTTGAGCCGATTTGTAGCGGGCTTAATGGTAAAGGCAATGGAGCGTATTCGCTAACGAATTTTCTGGGTAATGCTTATGCGTAGGGTCGATAAGACACGTTATTGCTTGTAAATTAGCTCAACCACGAAGAGTTTTCTTGCTACAATGCCGGCTGAATTTTTATGCCGAATTTCGGTTTCCCAAATCAATCTTATTCAAGAGGCTATTATGTCTGATCATACGTCTGAGCAAACCGAAGAGCAACGCGGCGACAACTTCGCTGATGCCTGCGCCGCAATTGCCATTTTAACCCTGGTTGTTGGCACTGCTGTGTACTGGTTGGCTGGCATGCCTTCTTAATTAGTTACTGAGTGAGAGGCCGGCGCAGGTTGAAGCGCTGTCCTTAAACGTTAAAATCCTCGCTTTTTAGCGGGGATTTTAACGTTTTGGAGGATGTGGTTTTAAGGTGCATCTATTAAGCGGGGTTTTTAAAAAAAGCCCACTTAATGTCGGGGCGCTGATTGGCGCTGTAAATTTTAACCAGCTTGTTTCAACACCACTTGCACAACCGTTACCACGCCGGCGATAAACAAGCCGACAAAAATAATAGCGGTAATGATGTAGTTACGTAAGCGACCGTGCTTGAAATCGCGCTCGCGGTTGCGACTGCTTTGTACGCCAAAGGCGCCAGAGAGTATGCTGCCAACTATTGAGAAGGTGCTTGGTTTGCGGCCTTCCTTTTGCTCGTCTTGTTTGTCTTCGCTCATGGTTTATACCCTTTAAGCTTATTTGCCCGAGGAAGTTTTGGCGGCTGAGACTGGTAGTGAAACCGGTCTCAGCCGCCGCTAGCACGCCTGAGCCGCTATGGATCGTAATCCAAGTTAGGCGACAGCCAGCGTTCCATGGTTTTCATTTCCATGCCCTTGCGGGCGGCAATGTCTTCGACTTGGTCTTTACCAATTTTGCCTACGGCAAAGTAGCGCGACTGTGGGTGGGAGTAGTAAAAACCACTCACCGCTGCCGCGGGGTGCATGGCAAGGCTCTCGGTTAGGATGATGCCGGTTTCACTGGTCGCATTAAGCAAGCGGAATAGGGCTTCTTTCTCAGTGTGATCTGGGCAGGCGGGGTAGCCTGGCGCTGGTCGAATACCGCGGTACTTCTCTTTGATTAATTCTTCGTTGCTGAGGCTTTCATCGCTGGCGTAGGGCCAGTATTCCTTGCGCACCCGCAAATGCAGGTGTTCGGCAAAGGATTCTGCTAGACGGTCGGCCAGTGCCTTAATCATGATGGCGCTGTAGTCGTCGTTGGCTGCGATAAATTTATCGGCCAGCTCGTCGGCGCCCAAGCCGGTAGTGACTGCAAAGCCGCCGATATAATCGGTTTTACCGCTGTCGGCGGGGGCGATGTAGTCAGCTAGGCTCATGTGTGGCTTGTCGTCGGGCTTTTGGGCCTGCTGGCGCAGCTGGTGTAGGGTTTCAATTACTGCCGAGCCATCGGGGTTCATTACCGTGATGTCATCGGCGCCGCTGCGCTGGGCAGGCCAAAAACCGATAATGCCATTAGCCTGTAACAGTTTTTCTTTAATGATGCGGTCGAGCATGCGCTGGCCGTCGTCGAATAAATTACGCGCGGCTTCGCCTACGGTCTCATCGTCGAGAATTTTGGGGTATTTACCGGCCAAGCCCCAAGATATAAAGAACGGCGTCCAGTCGATAGTTTCGCGCAGGGTTTCGAGGGGGTAGTCCTCAAAGGTGCGTGTGCCCAAGAAGCTGGGTGCTGGCGGCGTGTAATTGGCCCAGTCGGTCACAAAGGCGTTTTCGCAAGCCATCGGATACGTTAATAAGCGTTTTTTGCCCTGACTTCCGGCACGGCGGGCGCGAACCCGCTCGTATTCGTCTTTGCGCTCGGCGACAAAATCGGCCTTCATGTCTTCACTGATGAGCTGGGTGGCAACCGCCACGCTACGCGAGGCATCGGGCACATAGACCACGGCGTCATTTTGGTATTTGGGCTCGATCTTAACTGCAGTATGGGCTTTCGAGGTGGTCGCGCCGCCGATCATTAAGGGAATGGTCATTCCTTGGCGCTGCATTTCGCTGGCAACGTGCACCATTTCGTCTAGCGATGGGGTAATGAGTCCGCTCAGGCCAATGATATCGACATTCTCGCGCTTGGCGGTTTCGAGTATTTTGTCGCAAGACACCATAACCCCAAGGTCGATAACCTCAAAGTTATTACACTGCAGCACCACGCCTACGATATTTTTACCGATATCGTGAACATCGCCTTTTACCGTGGCCATTAACACCCGGCCATTGGCTTTGGCACCAACCGCTTTACTGGCTTCAATAAAGGGGTTGAGGTAGGCCACCGCTTGTTTCATTACCCGCGCCGATTTAACCACCTGGGGCAGGAACATTTTGCCGTCGCCGAATAAGTCGCCAACCACGTTCATGCCGTCCATCAAGGCGCCCTCGATAACGTCGATGGGCTTAACAGCGGCGGCGCGGGCGACTTCGGCGTCTTCTTCAATATAGGTCGAGATGCCTTTGACCAGGGCGTGTTCAATGCGTTTTTCAACTGGCCATTCGCGCCATGTCAGGTCTTCTTTGTTTTCTGCGGTTGAGCCGTCGCCGCGGTATTTGTCGGCGATATTCAGCAGGCGCTCGGTACTGTCATCGCGCCGGTTTAGAATAACGTCTTCAACGTGATCTCTAAGTTCTTTCGGCAGATCATCGTATATCGCTAACTGGCTGGCGTTAACGATGCCCATGTCCATGCCTGCTTTAATTGCGTGGTAGAGGAACACGGAGTGAATTGCTTCGCGGACGGGGTTGTTGCCCCTGAACGAGAAAGAAACGTTAGATACGCCGCCAGACACCATGGCATAGGGCAGCTCTTTTTTGATGTAAGCAGTGGCTTCGATAAAGTCGACGGCGTAATTGTTATGCTCGTCGATGCCCGTGGCCACGGCAAAGATGTTGGGGTCGAATATGATGTCTTGGGGTGGGAAGCCAATTTCATTGACCAGAATTTCGTAGCTGCGTTTGCAAATTTCCGCTTTGCGCTTAAACGTGTCCGCTTGGCCGTCTTCATCGAAGGCCATAACCACCACAGCGGCGCCGTACTTCATGCAGGCGCGGGCGCGATCGCGAAACTCGTCTTCACCTTCTTTCATTGAAATGGAGTTAACGATTGGCTTGCCCTGAATACACTTTAGGCCTGCTTCGATGACGTCCCACTTCGAAGAGTCGACCATAATCGGTACCCGGCAGATATCCGGTTCTGAAGCAATAAGGTTCAAAAAGGTGACAATGGCGTGTTCGGCGTCGAGCATGCCTTCGTCCATGTTGATGTCGATCACCTGGGCGCCGTTTTCGACCTGCTGACGGGCTACCGAGAGGGCCGCGTCGTAGTCGTTTTCTAAGATTAGACGTTTAAATACCGCAGAACCGGTGACGTTGCAGCGCTCGCCGACGTTTACAAACAGCGAGTTGGCGTCGATATGAAAGGGCTCTAAGCCCGATAGTCGGCAAATCGGCTCGCGCTGGGGCAGGGGGCGCGGCGCAATGCCGTCCATCGCCGCGCCAATCGCCTCGATATGCGCAGGAGTCGTACCGCAGCAACCGCCGACCAAATTGAGGAAGCCGCGCTCGGCAAACTCTTTTAACTCGCCGTGCATGTCTTCTGGGGTTTCGTCGTACTCGCCAAATTCATTGGGCAGGCCAGCGTTGAAATGGCCGCTAAAATAACAGTCAGACGCTTCGCAGAGTTCTTCTACAAATGGGCGTATTTCGCTGAACCGTCTGCCACAGTTGGTGCCGATGATCAGTGGCTTGGCGTGGGCAATGGAGTTCCAGAACGCGGTTGGCGTTTGTCCAGACAAGGTGCGGCCACTGGTGTCGGGGAAAGTCACCGAGATCATGATTGGTCGCTCGTCGCCGGTGTCTTCAAAATATTGCAGCACTGCATAGACAGCGGCTTTGGCATTGAGACTGTCGAAAATTGTCTCAATCATCAAAATATCGGCGCCGCCGGTAATCAGGCCGCGAGTAGCTGCGTAGTAATTCTCAACTAATTCATCAAAGTTAGTATTGCGCGCGCCGGGGTCGTTTACATCGGGCGAAATAGAGGCCGTGCGCGGGGTGGGCCCAATAACACCGGCAACAAAGCGGGGCTTGTCGGGGTTGAGCGCAGTTGCAGCATCTGCCACTTCTCGGGCCAGCTCAGCGCCAACGCGGTTTAGTTCCTCGGCAATCTCTTGTAGGTCGTAATCGCCCTGGGCAATCGCGGTCGAGTTAAAGGTGTTAGTCTCGATAACATCAGCGCCAGAATCGAGGTAGGCCTGATGGATTTCGCGGATGACGTCGGGGCGAGTCAGGGTGAGCAGGTCGTTATTGCCCTTGAGGTCGGTGTGGAAATCGGCAAAGCGCGCACCGCGATAGTCGGCCTCTTCCAGCTTGTAGCTTTGAATCAAGCTGCCCATAGCGCCGTCAATTACCAATATGCGGTTTTTGAGGGCTGTAGTAAGTAGGGCGGTGCGGGAAGTAGACTGACTCATGAATATCCTGATAATTTTAAGCGTAATTAGCAAAAGCGCTGCGCGGACTGTGGCCGGCATGGGCTTCGTGGTAAACTACGCAATTCTAACAGATACTCGGCCCAGCATAGAAATTGTTTGGCAAAACAGCGGGATATACAGAGGTTATTATGTCTACAGAGCAAACAGCCGTTAATTTGACGATTACAGAGTCTGCCCAGGACTATCTGGCCGAATTGCTAGCAAAGCAAGACGACGTCATTGGTGTGCGGGTGTTCATTACGCAGCCAGGTACGCCCAAGGCGGAAACCTGTATTGCCTATTGCCGTGACGGCGATCTAAACGACGCCGATATCATACGGGACTACCCTAAGTTTAAGGCCTATTTTGATGGCCGCAGTGTGCCATTTCTCGACGAAGGTTTTATCGATTACGCTAGCGACCGCATGGGTGGCCAGCTAACTATTAAAGCACCAAACGCCCGTCTGCCAAGGGTTAGCGAAGACAGCCCACTAGAAGATCAGATTAACTACGTGCTTTACAACGAAGTGAATCCATCTTTGGCTGCCCATGGCGGCGAAGTGTCGCTACTGGAAATTACCGAAGACAAATTGGCTGTGCTCAAATTTGGTGGCGGCTGTCAGGGTTGTGGCATGGTTGACGTAACCCTTAAAGAAGGCGTTGAAAAGACCTTGTTAGAGAAGGTGCCAGGCCTCGCCGGTGTTAAAGACAGCACCGATCACACTAATACCGATAATGCTTACTTTAAATAGTCATTACATTGCGCTTCGGTGCTGACTACCGACGCGGACTGACTATCAGCACGAATCCCGGCCCCCTCAGTGGGTCGGGTATACCAAGGAATCCCCCCATGCAGCTTCAACACTCCCGCACTGATATTCAGGTGCGTTTTTCTGATCTGGATATTATCGGTCATGTCTCTAATAGTTATTACGCACAGTACTTTGATCTGGCGCGAGTGACGTTTTTTCGGCAAATCGCCAAGCAGCTGGGTCGCGATAATCCATCGTATGTGGTGGCGAGCGTTAAAATGGATATGTTGCGTGAGATTTGCTTTGACGACACTGTGGTCGTCGATACTTGGTGCTCACGTATTGGCACCAAAAGCATGACCATTGAGCATCGTATTTACGCCAATGGCGAAAAAGCCACTACGTGCCAAACGGTTTTGGTGGGCTTTGATCGTGAGAGCCGCAGCGCGAAAGCCCTGCCGACCGACTGGGAAGTCAGTGATGTTAGCGCAGTCATACCGCCGAGTAAGGCTTAAGCCTTGAATTGTTATTGCGGCAGTGACCTCGAGTTTCACGAATGCTGTGAACCTTATATTAGCGGTGCGCGGCTAGCGCCAACCGCCGAGGCCTTGATGCGCTCACGCTATAGTGCGTTTAGCGTTGGCAATGCCGCGTATTTATTGGCAAGTCTTCATCCCAGCAAGCGGGTATCAGAAACTCGCGAGAGTTTAGAGCAGAGCTTTAGTGGCACGCAGTGGTGCAGTTTGCGGATTATATCCACAAGTAGCGGTGGGGTCGGGCAGCCCAGCGGCCAAGTCGAATTTCTTGCTTTTTACCGCAGTGGCGAAGAAATTGGTCAATTACATGAGCGTTCGCGTTTTGTCTGTGAAAACAATCAGTGGCTATACTGTGATGGCGACATGCTGCCGGCCTTGAAATTAGGTCGCAATGATAACTGCTGGTGCGGCAGCGGCCTGAAACTAAAGAAGTGCCATCCTGACTAAGGGGCTATGTTCCTTTCCGACAGAGTAGCGTATTGATGACAGTAATAAGAGTTTTGTCTTATAACGTCCACAAGGGCTTTTGCTCGGCAAATCGTCAGTTTTTGCTTGATCAGATCCGCGAGAGTATTCGCAGTGTTGATGCAGAGCTGGTCTTTCTTCAGGAAGTAGTTGGCGAAAATAGCCAACACGCAGAGCGCCATGTCGATTGGGTTGATGAGAGTCAATTTGAGTACCTCGCAGATACCGTGTGGCCGCACTTTGCCTACGGCAAAAATGCGGTTTACGACCACGGTCATCACGGCAATGCCATTCTTAGTAAATACCCTATCCTGAACAGTGAAAATGTCGATATTTCCCTATATCGCCGCTCCCAGCGGGGTTTATTGCTGAGCGTAATAGAACCGGGCATCTATGTAATTTGTGTACATATGGGCTTATTGGGTTGGGAGCGTCACCAGCAATTTAATTTGCTCACTAAATTAATAAATGAAAAAGTACCCAAAGATGCGCCGCTGATTATCGCCGGTGATTTTAATGATTGGAGCGGCGCCCTGCATTTGCGGTTTAAACACAGCTTGAAGCTGCGCGAGGCCTCGCTGCAAGCCAATGGTAAGCTGGCCAAAACCTTTCCGGCTAAGCGGCCGATATTGCGACTAGATCGCATTTATTTTCGGGGTTTTCAGGCGCTCTCTGCTAAGCGCTTAAGCGGCGAGCCATGGCGTTCGCTGTCGGATCATTGCGGGCTATACGCCGAGCTCAAACTGCACTTGCCGGTGTAATAACAAAAGCAGGCTGCTAACAGCGTTAAGCAAAAAAAAGCCCCGATAAATCGGGGCATAAAAACCTTGAGCATCAAGGTGTAGAAGCACCTGTCTTACGCTGCGATGCTTATCTTGGATCACCTAGATGACGGAAAAATGAAAAAAGCGCCCGAAGGCGCTTTTTATACTGCTATGTGTGCTCGTTGCTATTAACGTGCGCGTTTTGGCAGTACGTCTTTCAAACGCTCGCGCATAGTGCGCAATGCGGTTTCGGTTTCGTCCCAGCCAATACAGCCATCGGTAACCGATACGCCGTAAGCAAGCTTCGACAGGTCTTCAGGAATGCTTTGATTGCCTGCGTTGATGTTGCTCTCAACCATCAAACCAACAATCGAAGTGTTGCCCTCAATCACTTGGTTCGCCACATTTTCGATAACCAGCGGCTGCAATTGCGGCTGCTTGCTCGAGTTCGCATGGCTGCAATCGACCATGATGTTGAGCGGAATGCCGGCCTTGGTCAGTTCTGCTTCGCATAATTTAATATGCACAGAGTCGTAGTTGGGGCCTTGGCTGCCACCGCGAAGTACTATGTGGGTGTAGGCATTGCCGGTGGTGTGAATAACCGCGACCTGGCCTTCGCCATTAATGCCCAGAAAACGGTGGGGTTTAACGGCTGAGCCAATCGCGTTAACCGCAACGGTTAAGCCACCGTCGGTGCCGTTTTTAAAGCCAACCGCAGAAGACAGGCCACTGGCCATTTCGCGGTGGGTTTGTGATTCGGTAGTGCGCGCGCCAATGGCAGACCAAGCAATGCAGTCTTGCAGGTATTGTGGCGAAATTGGGTCTAAGGCCTCGGTAGAGGTCGGTAGGCCCAGCTCACTGATGTCGAGCAGTAATTTACGACCAATATGCAGACCTTCTTCAATCTTGAAGGTGTCATTCAAGTAAGGATCGTTGATTAAGCCTTTCCAGCCCACAGTGGTACGGGGCTTCTCAAAATACACGCGCATAATAATAACGAGGGTGTCGCTGACTTCATCGGCCAGCACTTTTAAGCGCTTGGCGTAGTCCATAGCCGCGTCAACATCGTGAATAGAGCAGGGGCCAACAACCACAAACATGCGGTGATCTTTGCCGTCGAGAATATCTCTAACGGTGTCGCGGCCCTGAGTCACGATCTCTTTGGCGCGATCGCTCATTGGCAGCGCGGCTTTTAAACGTGCTGGAGTAATCAGCACTTCCTGTGCAGTGACGTTTACGTTTTCAATCTTTTTTTCGATGCTAGACATAAGCCTTCCGGTTAGGCGGATAGTATAAAATACGCTAAGCGGATCATTCTAACTGAAAATAGCGGCAATTGAATATCCACGGTGGCTTTGCCTAGGTAAAATACGGCCAAATTAAAGAGAAATAGTGTGAGTGATGCCAAAATATAGCCATAGCTTGGCGTTGGGGCTGTTAAGTGCCGCGCTATTTACTTGTTCGCCGGCGCTGCTGGCGGAAGAGGAGGCGGCGTTGCCAGTGGTGAAATTGTCACCGCAAATTCGCAGCAGCGCTCCGCAAGGCGAAGCCTACGCCGACGTGGATTGTGAACAGCTATCTGGCGTAAAAGCAGAATCCGCTGCCCAGCAACGAGCTTTAGCGGCTCGAAAACAACAGTGTCTGCAGCAATATCGGCAGTTTATTCCCAATACAGGTTTGCGTTAATGAGTAAGCAGCGTCACCACATCAACACATTTAAACCAGCTAAAAAGCCGAAGCCTGCCCTAGATACCGCCGTACTAAAATTGCATATCGACAGTTTGGCTGATGACGGCCGCGGGGTAGCCCGTCACGATAATAAGGTGGTTTTTGTTGGCGGCGCCTTGCCCAATGAAACCGTAGACGCCCAATATGTTCGCCGTCATAAACGCTATGACGAAGCTACGTTACTTGCCGTATCTAAGCCGGCCGAGCAGAGAGTTGACGCGATTTGCCCGGTTTATCAGCGCTGCGGCGGCTGCCAATTGCAGCATTTAAGCTACCCCAGCCAAGTGAGCTTTAAGCAACAGCGTCTGCAGCGGGTATTGGCGGCAGCGTCTGCGAATACCGAGAGCGCTACCTTGCCTGCGGCGATCACCGGCTCAGAATTTGGCTATCGTCACCGCGCACGTCTTAGCTATCACAATGGCGTTTTAGGGTTTAAAGCCCAAGCCAGCCACAACTTGGTCGGTGTTGAGAACTGCCCCTTATTGGCTGCAGAGTTGAATGCCGTGTTAAGCCAAAGCACCGCAGCCATCGCCGAGTTTTTGGGTGATAAAGCCACCGCCGAGGTGGTGTTAAGCCTAAGTGACGATGGCCGCGTTGCCCTAAAAATAAAGAAAGAAGGCTTTGTTTACGCAAAGCGCAGCGCGGTTTTGGCAGACAAACTCGTCGCCCCCGCGTTTTTACACAGCATTGAAGGCAGCAAAGGCGCAGCGTGGCGGGGCGAAAATGCACCCTTACGCTACCCAGTGAGTGAGGCGCTGTCGCTGCCATTTCAGCCCGGCGATTTCACTCAGGTAAATATCGCGGTGAATCAACAAATGATTCAGCAGTGCATGGCATGGCTAAAGCCGGAATCTGGCGAGCTTATCAGCGATTATTTTTGCGGCTTAGGTAATTTTAGCCTGGCCTTGGCGAGTGCCGGTGCCCGCGTTGTTGGTGTTGATGTTGGCGAGGCCATGTTGCGGCGCGCTAGCCAACAAGCGAAAGCACTGGGTTTAGCGATTGAATACCGCAACGCCGATTTGTTTGATGCAGAAAATATCGTTTTAGATGTGACTAGCCAAAAGGTGCTTCTCGATCCACCTCGCGCAGGCGCCAAGGCGCTGTGCGAAGTGTTGGCGCAAAGCAAAACCGTGCAAACCATTGTTTACGTCTCTTGCGACCCAGCAACCTTGGCGCGAGATTTAGCGATATTGCAGGAGGGCGGTTTTGCAGTGGCAGATGCCGTAATGGCCGATATGTTCCCGCAAACCTACCACCTAGAAAGTTTGGTACATCTAACCCGCAATTAATCAGCCCTGGGCAGGAGGCTTATTCTCGGCGTGTCTCTGCGATAATCTGGTTAGCTGATTGCGCTAATGCACCGGAATCGTCAGTAGCGGTCGCACTTCACGCATCCCCGTTGCGGCAAACCGTTATCCTGAACCCCTAGCTCGCAGTTCTTGAAATACCTAGGTCGTCTCCGGATTTCACGCCGTTACACTGAACTCCCTAAATGGTCATTCTGAACTCCCTACACCGTCATTCTGAACTTGATTCAGAATCCATATACCCCCGAATTAATTCAATCTGCAAAAGCGGATGCCTAATCGAATCCGGCGTAACGCCATTGTCACACTGGCGGCAGTCGCTGTTTCCGCGCCATCGAGCAAATTGAACAAGAGAGTTCTTCCTATTATCACATTGGTGAATCACTTAACTCATTGAACTTTATAAAAAACGCGATATGATCAAGAGAAAGGAATGCTTGGCAGAAATAAAGGGAACTACTCTTCGTTTGACCGACACTCGCTAATAACGAGGTCGTCACATCATTGAATTTCCTAGAATTTTTCAATTAACGTTAAAGCCCGCTTCTTGATAAGGGGGCCAAAGTGATATATGGCCTGAGTCGTTATAATAAACTGTTAGGCTAAAAATCGAATCTGGCACAAGAGAAGGTGAATGATGAATAGAATGATTCTGATGAAATTTCACGCGTTGCTAGCGGCCTTTATATTGCCTGTTGCGACAATGTTCATGGTTACAGGAGCTTTATATACTTGGAGTATAAAAGGCAACTACACAAACGATGTCTATGAAATACGACTGAGCAAGCCTATTCAGTCAGATGTTAGTGAGCTAACAACTCTTGCTCAATTAGAACTCGAGAACTTGGCCACTAGTTACCCTGAGGGCGAGCCAAAGCTCAAAGTATATGGCAACCATTTTCTCCTCGAATGGACGGGTTCCTCTAAAGACGTAATTTTAGAGCCAACGGATAATGAGCTGATTGCAAAGCTCACCGTCAAAAACACTAGTTGGTATAGGAATTTAGTTCAGCTCCACAAGGCTAAAGGGGGCATGGCTTTTAAAGTTTATGCTGTGGTACTTGCAATTTCCATCGTCGCTTTACTTGTTTCGGGTTTTATTATGGCTTGGCAAACCCCCAAACTTAAACGCCTTACTTTAATAACGTCACTTGTTGGCTTATGTTCTTTTATGATTTTCGTATATTTAAGTTAAATAGCCTAACAACCGGCTCAAATACGCTCCGTTTCACTCCGCCGGACGCTCACTGCGTTCACGCCGTTTAGCCGGGCGTTAGAGCTATAAGGAGTTAGCAGTGAAGAAAGTAGTTACATTATCAATTTTTAGTGTTTTCTTGGTGTCATGTGCATCAACTAAAACCACCGAAACTACCAATGTTTCCAAAGACGAGTCAATTCAGTATATTGATTTAACTTCAGATGACAAAAAGGTATTAATTGAAGAGTATTGGGTGGTAGAAAAAAGGCAAGACCCCCAATACCCAATTAGTGCTGCTAGAAAAGGTTTGTCTGGCTGTGTTGACCTTATTGTAGGTATAGACAAAAGTGGGAAAGCAGGAGGGTATAAAGTCAAAAAATCATACCCTGAAGGTGTATTCGATAAATATGCGGCAGCAGCATTAAACAATTGGAAGTGGTCAGCGGCAGGTAAGAATGTTGATAAAGCACCAGTATTAACCACAATCCAATTGGACTTTATGGTTAGTGGTTCTAAAAACAAAGCTAAAGCAGAGAAACAGTGCGGATTTTCTCATATGTAATAGCTCTAACAAGCTGTTAACAGGACGTTATATTTCACGAGAGATGAAATGTATATTCCCAGCAATAAACAACTAACTGAGAAGCTGTCGGCAGGAACAACAAAAAATTTCGGCATAATTGGCTTGTTTGGTTCAATTAGTGTTTTATCACTCTCTATTTTTTTCAGGTGACGAAACGGCCATTTGGTATAGCGCGGCTTCGCCATTATCGCCTGCGCGTCCGCGCCCCATATTTGGAAGTTATATTTATGATTAATCAGGATGCCATCCCCAGAATAATTGGTCTTGCTATAGCTAGTATGGGATTGGCAACACTTTGGGTGGTTGGGGTCTTGGCATGGGGCGTTGCTGTTCACCTATATATCTGGACTTCGCATGAGACATTATGAGAAACACAGAACAAAACGGATCGGTTGGCTTCGTGCTGCGGTTCTTGGCGCAAACGACGGGATTGTATCTACTGCGAGCCTGATCCTGGGGGTGGCAGCAGCAGGGGCGGACTCCAAGGCTTTGTTGGTCGCAGGCGTTGCTGGTCTGGTCGCAGGTGCTATGTCGATGGCAGCGGGTGAGTACGTGTCAGTCAGCTCTCAGGCCGACACGGAGAGGGCCGACCTTGCCATAGAGAGAGCGGAACTGGCCGAAGCGCCTGAACAAGAGCATGCGGAGCTTGCCGAGATTTACGTCAGGCGCGGATTAGACCGCGCGCTCGCAGACACAGTAGCAAGTCAACTGATGAAGGAGGATGCACTTGGGGCACATGCGCGCGATGAACTTGGCATTTCAGAAGTCTCTACGGCCCGTCCAATTCAGGCTGCGTTTACGTCGGCAGTTACATTCTCAGTAGGTGCGGCCCTTCCCTTATGCGTCGTCCTGTTGTTTCCGGCGTCGTTGCTTATGTGGGTCGTCCCCGGCAGTTCACTGTTGTTCCTTGCCTCACTAGGCTCATTGGCAGCGAAAGCCGGGGGCGCTCCTGTTCTTAAGGCGGCCTCTCGGGTAGCGTTTTGGGGGGCCTTGGCAATGGCTTTGACGGCTGGGGTCGGTGCGCTCTTCGGAGTGGCCGTATGATTTGCTGTCGGTTCATTCTCTCGCCTAACAAGGCGCTGCTGTCGGACAAATTTGCCGCTGCGCTCCAAATGTGCCGCAGAGCGCGGCGTTAATGGGTAAAGCAAAGTTGAATTTATTGGCTTATCGCTTGTTAATCGGCAAAGCCCAATATCAACGGTTAGTGGCTTCTGGCGGTTGCCAATATTTGATGTATCGTTAGTCTGTTTATTGGTTCAGGTTTGGTTTCAGACAGGTCTTCAACTGTCAGGGTTGTAGGCTTTTCAAAGCAAGGAACGGCGGCTTCGTTGTAATTAAAGGGGTCAGAGCCCTTTTTCTTCTTGAGGTATCTATTTCCTTGCGGTTTGCCCAACTTCTCAGTGGTAAAGCAGCCAATATCAACATGGTCTTTTCGGGCAGCGGAGCTGAGAAAAATGCTTTTAAGTAAACTGAAATGGCCAACTTATTGGTGAATCGCGCTGTGGTTATGCTCACTACTTGGCTGGTGAGCGCTTTGATGAATAAGCATTGTGTATAGCGGGTAAAGCGCTAAGGCGATCAGCAGCGCAGCAAATCCGTAGCGGGTGAGGGGCTTTTTAATTGCGCTGCGCAGGCCGCTACTCAAACTTCCTATGCTTATTACCGCTGGTGCAGTGCCCAAGCCAAAACAGGCCATTAGCATCGCGGATTGGATGGCACTGCCGCTCAGTGCCGACCACGCCAGCGCACTGTAAATTAGTCCGCAGGGCAGAAAACCCCAAAATCCGCCGATCGCAATTGCTTTTGCTTGCGAGTCGATTGGAATAAGTCGTTTGCGTACAGGCTGTAATTTCTGCCAAACACGCCCGCCTAATTTTTCAAGGATCATTGCGATGCGGCTCCAGCCCGCGATGGAGAGTGCCATAATAATGAGCATCACACTGGCGAGAATTCGCAATGCTTGGCTAATGGGCATGAGCTGTGTTGTCGCCAATGCGCCGGCGGCGGCGACTGAGCCGCCGAGAATCGCGCCGAGTAGGGCGTAACTCGAAATACGACCGAGCTGGAAGAGCACGCTGTAGTAGATATGCTGAAGATTCGCGGCGGTTTTTGTGCTGGTAATGATGGCGCCGCCAGGGTGTAGTGGCTGCGGTGGCGTAGTAGACGCGCCCAGCAGTCCCGCGATTCCGCCGCACATACCGACACAATGCGGGCTGCCGATTAAGCCCAGTAAAAGTGCCGCAGAATAGCTAAGCACTTCAGGCATCATTATGGGGGTCTCGCTTTTCTGGCGGCACTGAACAGCGCGGTTTTTCTTCTTCGTCAAATAAGATGCGCTGTCCTTCGCGATCTAAATCGTCAAATTGTCTGTTGCCGACCGACCACCAAAATAAAAATATCGCTAAGCCGAAAAAAATCAGCGCAATGGGTAACAGAATAATTAAGCTAGCCATTGTAAGCCCCACTCGTTGTAAGTGTATTGCGTTTTGGTGTGGCCTCAGCGGCATGTAAGGTGGAATCTGTTTGCTTTGCACCAATTCGCAGTGCATTTAATACCACAACAAGTGAGCTGGCAGACATGCCCAGTGCCGCCAACCAAGGTGGCACCAAACCCATCGCCGCTAAGGGCAGTGCCATCAAATTATAGAGCAGTGCCCAGCTGAGGTTTTGTATCAAGATGGCTCTACTGAGTTTTGCTTTGCTAAACAAAACAGCGATATTGTGAAGTTTATTATCGAGTAGTACCACGTCTGCTTGGGTGCGTGTTAATTCACTGGCGCTGGTCATGGCAACCGAGATGTCGGCGCTGGCAATGACTGGCGCGTCGTTAATACCGTCGCCGACCATCATGACAACAGCACCCTGTGCTTGCAGGTTTTTAACATGGGCGAGTTTTTGCGCTGCGCTACACCCAGCCTGATAAGCATTTATGCCGAGTGCGCCGGCGACTTCGGCAACTTGGCCGGAGTTGTCACCGCTGAGAATTTCAAGGCTAAGGCCGCTATTTTGCATGGCTTGCACCAGCGACAGCGCGTCGGAGCGAATTTCGTCAGCAAGTTGAAAGTGGGCTAGGACGTTACTGTCGTCGGCGAGGTAAACATTCAAATGGGCGCTATGGTGTTGGCGGGGCACCTTACAAAATGCAGCGCTGCCAATGCGGTAGACCTTGCCGTTGATGCGGCCGCGAATTCCGGCGCCGCTGACCACTTCGCCATTTTCTACGTTATAGTGGGTACTTGCGACTTTACTGCTTTGTTTAAACGCGTGGGCAATGGAGTGGTGAGACAGCTGTTCTAGGCTAGCCGCAATTTCCCGCGCGGTTTCGTCGCTGATACCACCGAACACGCGACACGACAAGATATGTGGGCGGCCCTCTGTGAGGGTGCCCGTTTTGTCAAATACAAGGTGACTGACGTTGCGCATCTGTTCGAGAACGCGGCCATTTGTAAGCAAGACGCCTTGTCTACTAAGTGCTTTGATTGCGGCGGTATAGCTTGTTGGGGTTGCGAGTGATAGGGCGCAAGGACAGCTAACAACCAATACCGACAAGGCAATAATAAACGCTGATCCACCCTCGTGACTGTACCAGTAGGCATAGCTGACACCAGCTAATAGCATAACTAACATCACAAAATGACTGGCCATTCTGTCTGCCAGCTGCGCCACGGCGGGCTTGCTGGCTTGAGCTTGTTCTAATAATTCGGCTATTTTGGCCCAGGCGGTATCGCATGTCGTTTGGGTAATTTCAATGTCGAGATTACCATCGATATTGCCGCTCCCCGCCATCACGCTGTCGCCAATACCACAGTGAACGGGCAAAAACTCGCCGCTAAATGCACTGCTTTCGATGCTGCTTGTTCCGCGGCGAATAATGCCGTCAACCGCTAAGGTTTCCCCTGGTTGCACGCTTATAAGGTCGCCGACCTTGAGCGATTTTACGCCCACCCATTCAAATTTGCTGTCGCCAAGCTGCGTGATTTTTCGGGCAGATGTCGGCAGCGATGTACCGCGATGCTGATACTGGCTTACCCGCAATTGCAAGTAGCGGCTCAGCAATAAGAAAAAGGTAAACATGCTTATGGTGTCGTAGTAAACGTGGGCGCCTTGGCTAATAGTGGATACAACACTCGCGGTATACGCTGCGGTTAAGGCAATCGAAACGGGAACATCCATGCCAGGGTGGCCACGACGCAATGAGCGCCACGCATTTTTAAAAAAGGGTTGCGCGGCGTAGAGCAGAACCGGCGTGGTAATGATTAAGCTAAAGACCCTGAGCAGGGTGCGGCTACTATCGTCGATCCCCTGAAAGTCGCCAGCATAAAGACCAATGGCAACCATGCCTACTTGCATCATGCCGATGCCGGCTACACCCAGCCGGCGTAGAAGCCCCGTCATTTCTTCCTGCAGTTGAATGTCGCGGGTGGTGGCTGACCAGGGTAAGGCTTGGTAACCGAGTGCGTGAAAAGCCTTAAATATAGCGCTGGGGCTGAGTTGTTGCGGATTCCACCTTACCGTGGCGACAGCATTTTGCAGATGTACACTGATCGATTCAATGCCATCTATGCGCAGTAGATGTTGTTCGATCAGCCAGGCGCACGCGGCGCAGCGCAAGCCACCAACACTAAAGCGGCTGACCCACGACGAACCGTCTTGCGTGGAGAAATCTTCGAATAATTCTTGTTGATCAAAACGGCTGTAATCGTCAATGCCTTCGCTGGGGGTAATAGCGGCGGCGGAACGCAAGCGGTAGTAGTCGTTTAAACCTGCTGTAAGTATGCATTCGGCAACGGCCAGACAGCCGCCACAGCACATATTGCGTTGGGTGCCATCCACTAAGAGTTGGAAATTGGCGCTGGCGGGAATAGTTTCGCCACAGTGAAAACAGGCATTTGTCATGGCGTCTGCGCTCCTTGATTGTTGGCCTGATCGTCCATGACAAATTGCTGAGTGTGGTCAGTGTCAAACTCAGTTTTTAGACGCCAGTCACTCGCTTCATTGTTGTTGAATGACGCTAATGTAAGATACCAGCGCCCGGTAACACTCTGGGTGAGTTGCGCGCTGTAATGGTTTTCGCCGTCGTTGATAAGAACGGTTTGGAAGTCTAACTCTTCACTGGTCGGGTGCTGCCATTGCAAAAGCAGATGACTGTATTTGCTTAGGGCGGTGCCATTAAGGGTAATTTTAATACTGTCGCCAGCTAGCTGCCCGCCAGCGCTGAGTTGCATTTGGCTCGCAAATGCGTCTTGCTCAAGATAGCGATTGATCGCCAAGCCGTCTTTGTAATAGTCGTCGCGCACCAAGTTGTCGCTGTGGATAATTGCAATGACCAAGGTGATGATGCTGGCAATGACGACGGTGCCGGGCAACACAATTAAAAACCAAGGCCAGAATTGTCGATACCATTTTTCTGACGCGCCGTGTTTGATCTGCATAGATACATTCGCTGTCATGGTGGATTACTCGGCAGGCGCAAAAAAGCGACTTTCATGGCTAACAATGTCATTCTCGGCATCTAATCGCTGGGCGCGAAATTCAATATTAAAAGAACCGTGAACCTGCTGCTGGGCGTTAAGACGTAGGGTTATGGGAATATCAACGACCTCGCCACTGAGTACTTGAAATTCTACCGAACCAATGATGTCGACCGGGTAGGGGGCGGACACAGACAGTTGGTAGCGGTGATTCGCTTGTGTTTTATTTGCGACTTTCAGCGTGAAGCGATTGTCGATAGCGCCTTGCTCGCTTTGATAGTACAGCGCTTGGCGATCCCTTAGCACACTGACCTCAATCGTTTCACGATCGATTATGCGGTAGGCCAATAAACCGCACATCACCACAACCGCGAGGATGTAGGCTAACAGTCGTGGTCTAAAAATCTGAGAAGGCTGGCCATTTAACGCGTTTTCAGTGGTGTAGCTGATCAAACCTTTGGGATAGTCCATTTTTTCCATAACAGAATCACAGGCATCAACGCATAGGGCGCAGCCGATACACTGATATTGCAGGCCGTCACGAATATCGATTCCGGTTGGGCAAACCTGAACGCAGAGCTGACAGTCAATGCAGTCACCTAAGCCAACATCGGCTGACTTTTCATTTCGTTTGCGCGAACCGCGTTGTTCACCGCGCTTTGGGTCGTAGGAAATGATTAAGGTGTTTGGGTCAAACATTGCCGATTGAAAGCGCGCGTAAGGGCACATATACAGGCAAACCTGTTCGCGCAAATAGCCGGCGTTACCGTAGGTCGCTAAGGTAAAAAAGCCGATCCAAAAAGCTGCCCATCGGTTTACGCTGAACGTAAAAAAGTCGTAGCTAAGATCCAAAATTGGCGTGAAATAGCCGACGAAAGTAAAGCCAGTATAAAAAGCCACCGCAAGCCACATGCTGTGTTTGACGAATTTTTTGGCAAACTTGCTCGCGGTATAGGGCGCAGCATCTAACTTGATACGCTGATTACGGCTTCCCTCAACTTTTTGTTCAATCCACATGAAAATGCTGGTCCACACCGTTTGCGGACAGCTGAAACCACACCATACCCGGCCAGCAAAATTGGTTACCGCAAATAGCATAAACGCCGCAATGATAAGCACCCATGCGAGCATGCTTAGATCTTGCGGCCAGAAGGTGATGCCGAGTACATGGAATTGACGGGCGGGCAGGTCAAACAGAACGGCTTTCCGGTCATCCCATTGTAACCACGGTAACAGGAAATACCCCATTAACAGCGGCCATCCGGTTAAGGTACGAATGCGTTGAAAAAAGCCCTCGATCTTGCGGGTGTATATTTTCTCTCGCTTTTGATACAGGTCGAGTTCCGCAACTTCTGCAGGAACAAATTCCTCGACCGGAATGCGATCAGGGTCGACGCCTACTGGGTTCCCACTGCTTTGCGAACCGGCCGATTCAGCACTCATGCTATTAATGGCTCCATCGCTGCTTTCAAGGTTTGTTCGTATTTTCAGCCGACGACAATTGGTAGACGTAGGCTGTCAGTAGATAGATCTTCTCTTCGCTGAGTTTGTCGTGATGGGCTGGCATTTGTCCGTTGCGACCCTTGGCGATGCTTTGTTTTATACGACCGGCGTCGCCACCATATAGCCAAATATTGTCGCGGAGATTTGCTGCGCCCATCATTTGACTGCCACTACCATCTGCGCCATGGCAGGCTGAGCACATCATCGCAAATTGCTTTGCGGCGGGGCTTTCATCAACTGTTGTGGCCTTGCTCAAGTTAATAACATAATCGGTCATGGCAGCGAGGCCGTCATTGCCGAGCATGCTTTCCCAAGCGGGCATGCTGCCGCTGCGTCCATTGGTAATTGATGTGCGTATCTGCTCGGGCGAGCCACCGTATAGCCAATCATGATCGCTGAGGTTAGGGAAACCATATGAGCCTTCAGCGTTAACGCCATGGCAAATTGCACAGTTGTTGGCGAAGATTCGCTTTCCAAGGCGCATGGCTTTTTTGTCCTGGGCCAGCGCGGGAATATCTTTGTTCATAAAGTCTTGATAAAGCGACTCGGTTGCCTGTTCAGCTTGCTGAACTTCATTTTCCCATTTGCCTACGGATGTCCAGTTTAGGAGGCCGGGGAAATTCCCCATGCCGGGATACGCAATCAAATACCCAATGGCGAATACAATACTGGCGACAAACATCTTGAACCACCAAGACGGAAGCGGGTTGTCGTATTCTTCTATGCCGTCGTAGACGTGCCCAGTGGTTTGGTTCTCTTTTGTACTTTTAATCTTTCGGTTGCTAAAAAGTAACCAGGTAATAAGGACGATAGAGATGGTCGTTAGGACGACGATCCACATACTCCAAAAACTACTCATTGTGGCTCTCCACATCTTTTGCGTCAGATTTGCGTTTGCGGCTGATGTCGTCGTCGGCAAACGGCAGCAGGGCTGCATCTTCGAAATAGCTTTTACGGCTCTTGCGGAAAACACTAACGCTTAGGCTTATAAACGTAATAAATACTAACAGTGTTGATATTGCTCTTAGGCTGTCTTGATCCATGGTTATCGTCCTTTGCCTAGCGCTTGTACTTAAGCAATGTGCCAAGCTGCTGTAAGTACGCCACCATGGCATCAATCTCTTTTTTACCCGCTACTTGCTCTGCGGCACCCGCGATGTCGGCGTCGGTATAAGGCACACCGACTTTGCGTAGCGCTGCCATATTCCTGCCGACCATGTCGCCGTCAATGTCATTGTTAAATAACCAGGGGTAGGCGGGCATGATGGACTCCGGCACCACCGCCCGAGGGTCGAACAGATGGGCTCGATGCCACTCGTCGCTATAACGTTCGCCGACACGCGCCAAATCTGGCCCTGTGCGTTTAGAACCCCATAGGAACGGGTGTTCATAAACACTTTCGCCAGCAACAGAATAGTGGCCGTAGCGTTCAGTTTCTGAGCGAAGCGGGCGAATCATTTGTGAATGACATACATGGCAGCCTTCACGTATATAAATATCGCGACCTGTTAACTGCATAGCGTTAAGCGGCTTTAAACCCTTAATTGGTTCGGTGGTCTCTTTTTGGAACGCTAAGGGTATAATTTCAACCAAGGCGCCAAAGCTAATGGCAATGATTATGAAAATAATCATTAGTCCGATATTTTTTTCAACGAGATCGTGATTCATGCCGCTACCTCCGCTGGGCTGCTAGCCGCTGCCAGTTCTTCGCCGTTGCGAATGGTCTGCCAAACATTCCATGCCATCACCAGCATGCCGAACAGGAAGATACTGCCACCGATAAAGCGAACAATGTAGCCAGGATGACTCGCAACCACAGATTCTGCAAAGCTGTAAGTTAGGCTGCCGTCACTGTTGTAAGCGCGCCACATTAAGCCCTGAACAATGCCGTTAACCCACATGGATGCGATATACAGAACTGTGCCAATGGTCGATAACCAAAAGTGCAAATTAATCGCCGGAATGCTGTGCATTTTTTCTTTTTCGAACAACACCGGGATCAGATGATAAATGGTCCCGATGGAGATCATCGCCACCCAGCCAAGCGCACCTGAATGCACGTGACCAATCGTCCAATCGGTGTAGTGAGAAAGTGAATTGACGGTTTTAATCGCCATCATTGGCCCTTCAAAAGTCGACATGCCATAGAAGGACAGTGACACTACTAAGAACCGCAAAATCGGATCAGTGCGCAATTTATGCCAAGCGCCCGACAAGGTCATCATGCCGTTGATCATGCCGCCCCAAGAAGGCGCTAGCAGAATCAATGACATTACCATGCCTAGGCTTTGCGCCCAGTCAGGTAGCGCGGTGTAGTGCAAATGATGTGGGCCAGCCCAGATGTACACAGACACCAGCGCCCAAAAGTGAACGATTGATAAACGGTAGGAGTACACAGGCCGACCAGCTTGCTTAGGAACGAAGTAGTACATCATTCCCAAGAAGCCCGCCGTCAAATAAAAGCCGACAGCGTTATGCCCATACCACCATTGCACCATGGCATCTACTGCGCCGGAGTATATGGAATAGGATTTGGTCAAGCTAACCGGTACCGCTAGGCTGTTCACAATGTGCAGTACGGCCACGGTGATGATAAACGCACCGTAAAACCAGTTGGCCACATAGATGTGCGACATCCGCCTTTTCATGATGGTGCCAAAAAAGACAATGGCATAGGCCACCCAAACGAGGGTGATCAGAATATCAATTGGCCATTCTAATTCCGCATATTCTTTTGTACTGGTATAACCCATTGGTAAGGTTATGGCCGCCAGCACAATAACCAACTGCCAGCCCCAAAATACAAAGGGGATCAGTGGACCGCCAGCGAGACGGGCTTGACAGGTGCGCTGCACCACATAGAAAGACGAACCCATTAACGCACAACCGCCAAAGGCAAAGATTACTGCGTTGGTGTGCAAGGGCCGAAGTCGGCCGAAGCTGAGCCAAGGGGTGTCAAAATTGAGTACCGGCCAGATCAGCTGGGCGGCAATCAGCACCCCGACAGACATGCCGACAATACCCCAGACAACAGCCATAACGGTAAACATTTTTACCGCGTGGTAGTCGTATTGAGGTTGCTGGGTTTGCGAGTCCATTTGGATTCCTTTAAACGTAAAATTAGAAGTCTTATAACGGTTTAATTCACTGTATTTTTTTGGGGATGTACGGGGGCTGCTAGTCTTTGCATCGTTGAGCTTTGCAGTGTCAACCGTCGACAAATACCGGCGCTAATCCCATTTCCCACAAAATGACCACGCCGCCCATAAGGGCCATAAAAATCACCATGCACACACCAACCACTGCGGAGGCATAGAGAAATCCGCGCTCAGCGGGAATGTTCATTACAATGGGAATGCCGACATAAAGCAGGTAAACCGCCCAGCTTAAACTGGCGATACCGACGAGCATGTCTAGCCAAAAAATAGGAAAGAAGCCGGAGAGCCCCGCAATGAAGAGGGGGGTAGCGGTATAGCTCGCCACGACCATGCCTTTGACCATGGTTGACTCGCTGCCATAGGTTTCTGCCATCCAATGAATGAAATAGCCGATAATGGCGAGGGCGCCCAGCATGGCGAGGTAGAAAGCAATCACAATGCGCAAGGCACTGGCCGTTGTTAGTAATACTTGCTCGCCATCGCCGATGCTCCAGCCGATGACGGTGGTACCGTAATACCATGCGAGACAAGGGCCAATTGCGAGAACAATCGCATAAAGCAATTTACTGGGCAGTGCATTGGTAGGCACGCAAGCAACGGCATGCCACTGTTTATGGGGTGAAAATAGGAATCCCAGGGGATTGCTGACAAAATTAGCCACGGTTTGCTCGCTTGCGCTCATCCAATGATAATCGGCAAGATAGCAAAGTGATAATGCAGGCCAGTTGATCTACGTCAACTAAACTATGCTTTATGAAAAATTTGGGAAACTGGGGCGAATTTAAGCCCAATATAGAATTTACGAGTGCAGGCAGCGTGAATAAAAACGCGGCGTTTAAGTAGCGTTGAAATATTTTATAACGCTAAATCAATGTCCTAGAGACGCAATGTGTTTTAGCGCGTCGATATCAAGTACCACCAACTCTTTCTTATCAATTTCAATCAAGCCTTGCTTTGCAAACCGACTAAACACGCGACTGACTGTTTCTATGGTCAGACCAAGGAAGTTGCCGATGTCAGTGCGTGACATGGGTAAACGAATATTTAACGGCGATAAATTGCGGCGCGCATTGCGCGCAGAGATACTCACCAAGAGCGACGCTAAACGCTCCTCGGCAGTGTGCTTGCTAACAAGGGTGATATGGCGTTGATCCTCTACGATTTCTTGGCTAAGCAATTTGAAAAAGTGCTTTTGCATATTTGGGAGCTTACCACTCAGGTCTTCGATATTTGCGAAGGGGATTTCGCATATTGCCGATACTTCCATAGCCATGGCGGAGCTGGCATAGCGATTGTGGCCAATGCCATCCATGCCGAGGATTTCACCTGGCAGGTAAAATCCGGTAACTTGCTCTTCGCCGCTATCTGACATGCTATAGGCTTTTACTGCGCCGGAGCGCACGGCAAAAACCGAGGAGAAGTGGTCATTTTCGCGATAGAGGTGTTGGCCTTTTTGCAATGGTCGGCCGCGTTGGACAATTTCATCTAATTGCACAATTTCGTCTTGGGCCAGCGCCAGTGGCAAGCATATCGCGCTTAATCGGCAGCTTGCGCAATTGATTGCGGCGTTGTGCGGACAGTGCTTGTCTGACGGCGCGTTGTGCTCACTGACAGCGATCATGCTAGGCATTTCCTTATTGCGTGTTTAATAACACCGGATAATACCTACTCTTACTTACATTGTGGTCATATTTCAAGTGTTTGGCATGACTTTCTAATAAGGTGTCATAGTCTAAAAGCGGGGGAATCTCAGGTATGCCAGCTTTGTTAAATTGTTTTTGAGTAGCTCTGGGTATGTGCGTTGAGATATTGGTCAAATACCATGCAAACATTGCGCAGCATCATTCGCCCTGTTTCGGTAATGGTGATGCCCTCGTGATCGATGATGACGATACCGTCTTGCTGCATATCCTCGAGTTTTAGCTGAACATCGGCGAACTTTTCCCAGAGCGATATACTAAATTTGTCGGTAAAAGCCTGAGCGGAAACCCGGAGATTACAGGCGAGTTGCATAATGACATAAGCCCGTATTTGGTCCTCAGTAGATTTTATGAGTCCTTTATCGATAGGAAGCTGACCAGCGTCTAATTTCTTATAGTAGTCACTAATGTCGCGACTGTTTTGGCCATAGCTGTCACCGATGGCGCTGATGGCAGATACGCCAATGCCGAGTACATCCGGCGCTAAAGTGATGGAATAGCCCTGAAAGTTGCGCTGTAAATGCCCCTCTTTTTGACACAGGGCTAACTCATCGTCGGGCCGAACAAAATGATCCATGCCGATGTATATATACCCAGCGTCAATTAAACGCGTGGTCGCTAGGCTGAGCATGGCGAGCTTTTCACCGGCGCTGGGTAAATGGTGCCGTTCT
Organism: Zhongshania guokunii; assembly: GCF_040892635.1. Lineage (NCBI taxonomy): Bacteria > Pseudomonadati > Pseudomonadota > Gammaproteobacteria > Cellvibrionales > Spongiibacteraceae > Zhongshania > Zhongshania guokunii. Next base: position 72,416 of record NZ_JBFRYA010000008.1, read on the forward strand.
ATCGCTTTTTGCGCCGGAAAACGAGCGGGTAGGTGTGAGTAGTGGTACAAGGCGATTCTATCTGGCAGCAACGCAATAACGTCATCTAGTGTGTGCTTAAGCGTCGTGCAGTTTTGTCGTGGTAAACCATAGATGAGATCAAAACTGATAGAGTTAAAGCGGTAAGCTCTTGCCGCGCCGACCAGCTCAACAATTTGTTCGGTATGTTGCACTCGATTAATAGCTTGCTGCACCTGCAGGTCGGTGTCTTGGATGCCAAAACTTAAACGATTAAAGCCAAGACCACGCAGTAAAGCCAAGCGATCGGGGCTTACTGTGCGTGGGTCAATTTCGATTGAGTACTCTCGTTCTTGATTGGCGTCTAAATTAAAATGACTCGCGAGTAAATGTATTAACTCGGTCAGCTCCGCGTCGTCTAAGTATGTAGGGGTGCCGCCGCCAAAGTGTAGTTGCGTCACTTGCCGGCTAGCGCCGATGCGTTTTGACAATAGTGCAATTTCTATTGCCAGATGATCGAGGTATTGCCTAGTTACACCGCGCCTTTTAGTAACCACTTTGTTACAGCCGCAGTAGTAACACAGCCATCGGCAGAAAGGGATGTGCACGTATATGGATAGAGGCGCGGAGTCAGTGCCGGCCGTATCGAGGTGGTGCTCGTAATTAGCTAGGGTAAATTGCTCGTTGAACAACAGTGCCGTGGGATAGGACGTGTAACGAGGCCCTTGAATGCTGTATTTGGCAACCAAGCTGGGATCAAAAGCAAGCACGGTGGGCGTTGCTTGCGAGGTGGGCGGCTCGATATTCACCATGTTTAATGTAAGCCGCTACTTGTCAATAATTGATTTTGGTTTAGATGGTTTGAACGGCAAATATAATCGATTTGGCTTCGTTCATCGTCAGGTGCAGCGCTTTCTCGTAACGCATTGTTAACGGTTTGCCAGTCTTGTTCGTTAAAACGGACAGAGATAGCGTCAAAGATGTTTCGCTCGTCGTGAATATGAGCTATTTGCTTACTGCAATAATAGCGGCTGAGCTGCAATACCCTTAGCGAAGGCCGAGCTTTTACCTCGCGAAACTCACTGTATATTAGTGCCAATTGGCTGCTGAGGGCTTCTAGGCGAGGATGTTCATTTAAGAGCTTTTTTACAGCCACAGTATTTATGTGTTCTTTTGTTAGAAGCTGCTGGAATAATACGTCTTCTGTCGGATGGTGCCATACCTCAGGGTAGACCTGAATATAATCAAGTATTTCCAAAATACGATCGCAGTTGGCGGTACCCTTATTTAAGCCGGTCAGTTGGTTTATTTCCTTACTCAGCACATACATCATTCGTAAAATACGGTGATGATCTTGCTCTAATTGTTCCAATAAATAATGCATGGCCTGCGCTCACTTTGGGGTTGCAGATAAACTTGTGTGGTGTTTATTGAATATGAGTCGAGAATTTAGCAAGTAAGTGTTTGAATGGGATTGATATGGATCAAATAGCCGCGAGCTTGTTGGTTTTAGTTTAACGTTGTGAATGCCCAATATTGTGTTAGAAACGAGGGTTGAATAAGGTATGGATAATTACAAAAGTATATTGCGCGCCTTGCAAATTGAGTTAGTTAAATTGCAGCGTCACTTTATTGCCTGTGATCATCGTATATTGGTAATAGTGGAAGGCCGTGATGCGGCCGGTAAAGACGGCGTGATTAAGCGGATCGTGCAGCATTTAAGTCCACGAGAAACGCGGGTAGTTGCGTTAGGTAAGCCTAGCGCGCGGGATGCAGCCACTTGGTATTTTCAACGCTATGTACCGTATTTACCTGCGTCTGCTGAATTCGTGATTTTTAACCGCAGCTGGTATAACCGCGCGGGGGTTGAACGGGTAATGGGCTTTTGTAACGAAGCTGACTATCAGCGTTTTTTCCGTATGGTAGCGCCTTTTGAACATATGCTTATCGATTCAGGTATTCAGTTGCGGAAATATTTTTTAGATATTGATAAGAGCGAGCAGCAAGAGCGATTTCTTGCGCGGGAGCAAGACCCGCTGTCTAACTGGAAAATAAGCCCTATCGATCGCGAGGCCCAAAGTAATTGGGAAAATTACAGTCAGGCGCGCAATGAAATGTTGCGGCGCAGCCACAGTGATCTCGCGCCGTGGGTGATTATTCGGGCCAATAATAAAAAGGCAGCACGTATCAATCTAATTAAAGACTTATTGTCTAGTCTGGATTACGACGGTAAAGATGAAAAAATCCTTAAAAAGGATTCAAATATCATCCAGCGCTATAAACCAGAAATGCTAGATACAGGGTTTTTAGCTGATTAGTCGCGGTTATGCCTAGGCTACGCTTATTACTAACGTTAACCCGTTTTACGGGCCACGAGTACCACGAATTTACTGTCAGAATTAATGGTTTCGCAGTTGCCAAACAGCTTTTTCAACAGCACATGGTAGCCAAGATGGCGATTGCCCACCACACAGAATACGCCATTATTGGCCAAGTGGTGGAAGCTGTCGCGGAACATTTGCCGGGCAATTTGATCGCCAACATGGTGATCTTGATGAAACGGCGGATTGCATAGGATCAAATCAAATGGATCGCCGGTATAGCCGTAGAGGCAGTCGCTGGCGGTAAATTTTGCATTGCTTTCGCCGAGGTTGCGGCTAACATTCTGTTTGGCGCTGTCGATGGCGAGAAAGGAATCGTCAAAGAAATGGACCTGTGCGGTCGGCCATTGTCGCGCTGCGACTATGCCCAGTAAGCCATTACCACAGCCCAAGTCTGCCATGTGTTGCGGTGCTTCGAGTTTGTTTAAGCTGGCGAGCAATATCCTGCTGCCTTGGTCGAGCTTGTCGCGCGAGAACACGTTGGCGCGGTTTATGATCTGCAAATCAACTTCGCTTAAATCTAGTGTCTTACTGTCGGATTTTTGCACGGCGGTGATTATGCCACCGTCGAGGAAGATTAAACGTGCTTTTTTCCGCGCGAGGCTGGGTTTGGCTACAGCGATAGTACTGGCAAAAGCAGCGACAATATTCTGGTCTATATGACGCGCCATGGCCGCGCCAATAAACTGTGCGCCGGCGCTGCACAGCGGTGCCAAAAGTTGCAGTTGATAATTCAATAGTGAACGGCTTTTGGGTAGCCGATATAAGATTAAATCGAATTTTCCGGTGGGCGCCATGGTGGCGGGAATAAATGTGGGCGCCGATTTGCCGTTGCGCGCCGCATTTTCAGTGGCGCAGAGTTGGCTAATCGCAGAGTCGGCCCACAGGTTACAGTCGTAATCTGCTAAGGCGGTACTTAAACTGCCGAAGCTGTCATTGACGATCAGTATACGTGTCTCACTTGGCAGGTCTAGCTCGGCGAGATGCGTGAGCAGGTAGTCATCGGCAGCGTCCCAGGCTTGTAGTGTTTCTCTTGGGCGGAAAGGGCGGCGAAACAAGGTGAGTTCGCCAAAGGCCGAGTTGAAGGTGCGTGTTTCCATTTAAATAGCCTGCTGGGGTTCGAGTAAAAGCTCACGCAGGCGCGCGCACTGGGCTTCCCCAAAACCTAGGCCGGTTTCGAGGTAGGTGGCAAAATCGCCGTATTCTTCATCAATAGTGAGAAAGGCTTCGTTCAAAAAGCGCGTTTGCACTTTAAACAGTGTGCGCACGACGTCTTGGTTGATTTGATGCAAGGTGGTTTCAATAACGTGGTGAACAATGCGTTCTACTCGTTTGGCGGTATAGTGATTGGTGGCAAGATAATCTTGCATTATCAGTTCGTTGGGTACGCCTAAAATTCGCATTAATAATGCTGCCGCTAAGCCGGTGCGATCTTTGCCGGCGGTGCAGTGAAATACTTGGGGAAAACTGCCGTCTTCTAATAGCGAGTGTAGCCATTTTTTATATACGGGGGTAAAACGCTCGATCATTTCCCGATTAGCTTCAATTAAAAAAAGTGCCATATCTTCAGCGTTGACGTTTTCTTCCACTAACCTTGCAGTCACTTTTTCTATTTGCGCCGCTTCAACGGTAACCGGGTGCGGCGCGATCTCAATAGCGCTGTTTGCTAGCAAGGTATGTGGCGCCTCGAAGCGCTCTTCGTCGGAGCGAAAGTCAATAATTTTACGGAGCTTCAAACGCTCTAAAAAATATTGATCCTGCTCGGATAAGCCGGCCAGTTTGTCGGCGCGATACACCATTCCCCATTTAATTTGCATGCCGTCTGTAGTGGTGTAGCCACCGAGCTCGCGGAAGTTATGCATATTGTCAAAGGTGAGTTTGCGCAGTGCTTCGCGCTCACCGTAGGCGCACTCTGCGGGGATCGGGCGGAGCGCAGCATCGATCGATTTGATATTGAGCGCGGGCAGCGATTTTATAATGTCGATGGGGTTCATATTTGGAACTTGCGACCTTTAAGCATTTTTAGGGATAAGCAGGGCTTAACGCCGCGGCTTCGCCGAATTTTGGCGGTGAAGTTTACCGCGAATAAGGGGGAAATGGATCATAACCGCCAACCGAGGCTAATTAAGCGTCAAATAACATCTACATTAAGCCGATTGCTTGGCGATTATTTCTGGCCAAAAGTGACAGGCCGTGAGGTGTTGGCCGGCGTCGCTCGCCTGTAATACTGGGGCTTCACGCTCGCAGCGTTCTTGCCTATGTGGGCAGCGGGTATGAAAACGGCAACCAGGTGGTGGCGCGATCGGCGAGGGCAGGTCGCCACTAATTTGCGCATCAATCGGCGATGCTTCGCCGAGGCGAGGAATCGACGCCAATAAGCCTTGGGTGTAAGGGTGTCTGGGGCTGCTGTAAATAGACTCGGCATCTGCAATCTCGACAATCTGCCCCAAGTACATGACGGCTATGCGGTCGCTCATATGGCGAACTACGGCTAAATCGTGGGAGATAAAAATAATGCTGAGTTTGAGTTTTTGCTGAATGGCTAACAGCAGGTTCAAAATCTGCGCCTGCACCGAAACATCGAGTGCCGATACGGCTTCGTCGCAAATCAGAATTTCTGGCTCTAGGGCGATGGCCCGCGCAATGCCGATACGCTGGCGCTGGCCGCCGGAAAATTCATGGGGGTATTTGCTGGCAGCCGACGGTGGCAGACCGACCATAGCGAGCAAATCTGCCACCCGCTGACGACGGCTTTCGCGATTGCCAATCTTGTGTATAACAAGGGGCTCTTCAAGAATAACCTCTACGGTGTGGCGGCTGTTGAGGGATTCGAAGGGATCTTGAAAAATCATTTGCAGGGCGCGGCGGTATTGGCGCATTTCGCGATCGGACAGGCCGGCAATATCGGTGTCGGCATAAATTACCGAGCCTGCGGTGGGTTTGTGCAAATTAAGCAGCGCTTTGGCGAGGCTGCTTTTACCGCAGCCAGATTCCCCGACGAGGCCAAGGGTTTCACCTTGGTATAAGTTAAAGCTGACGCCGTCTACTGCACGTAACTTGGCGCGCCGGCGTTGGAATACGCCACCACCTTGGCTGAAGTGGAGCTGGAGGTCCTCTACAGTGAGAACAGGCTTGTCTCCAGCCATATTCGTCGCTAAATCACTCGCTGACGACCTTGCTGAAATCGTATTTGACGTCATGACGAAATCGATCTCCATAAATGGCAGGCAACACTGGCTTGCTCGCTGCTTTCTAGCTGATCATCACTGACTTCTGCAACAGGGTCGCTGCGTTTGCAAATGTTTTCTGCAAAGCGGCAGCGGTTGGCAAAGCGGCAACCCGCTGGCATATTTTCGATAGAGGGTACTTGGCCCTCTAAACTGAGCAGTGGCGATTTTGGCGGATGGCCCGCGCCAGGTAAGGCGGCAAGCAGGCTTTGGGTGTAGGGGTGGCGAGGCGTGCTAAACAAAGTAGCGGCGGGGCCGTATTCCACAATTTTTCCCGCGTACATCACCGCGATATGGTCGCTTAGTTGGGAGACCAGCGCGAGATCGTGGGTAATAAACAGCATGGCCATGCCATTTTTTTCTTGCAGTTTTTTCAGTAGCCGAACAATTTGTGCCTGAATGGTCACGTCGAGCGCGGTAGTCGGTTCGTCGGCAATTAATAATTCCGGCTCGCAGGCCAAGGCCATGGCAATCATAACCCGTTGGCGCATGCCCCCCGATAATTGGTGTGGGTAGGCGTTTAGGCGCTCTGCTGGGGCGGGAATGCCAACCTCGGTTAACAGTTCTAATGCCCTAGCGCGCTGAACCGCACGCGACTGCTGGGGGAAGTGCAGTTTAAGTACTTCTATAATTTGGCGGCCAATTTGCTGCACGGGATTGAGCGCGCTCATGGGGTCTTGAAAGATTACTGCGATTTTATGGCCGCGAATTTGGCGCAATGCTTTTGGGCTTAGCTGAGCTAGATCGTCACCCTTAAACAGGATTTTACCGCCGCTGCGCAGCGCCTGGGGCTTGGGTAGCAAGTCGAGTATCGCCATGGCAGTAAGGCTTTTTCCGCAGCCCGATTCGCCAACCAAGCCCATGGTTTGGCCGCTGGCGATGGCAAAGGAAATGGCGCTAACGAGTTCGCGCTGCACGCCATCGTCGCCGCGAATCGCGACCCGCAATTGCTCTACCGATAATAAGCTCATGGCGCGATTACCCAGGTTTTATCGATGATTAATTCTGGGGGCAAAGCGTCGCCATGACTTTTGGCCTCAAGAATGTTGCGGTGTGCCTCTTGGTCTATCCAGAATAGGCCACCGCTGCCACCGAGGGGGTCGAACAGGGAGTCGCTGGTACGGGTGCCGTAGTGGGCGGGCAACTTCAGCCAGCGCCAATAGGCTTCGCGGGTATAGGGCACTTTAAAGGTGGGGATAAAAGAGCCTTGATCGTGAATCATTTGCTCTAGCTCGTGGGCAAGCTTGACGCGACCAGCTTTGTCGGTGCCCTTGCGGTAGGCCATTATTTTAGCGTCCATCACCGGATCGTCGGTGTTGGTGACATTATTGGTCTGGGATTTATGGGCATTTTCTGAATGATAAAACTCCCAGTAGGTTGGCGATAAACCGCCGCCAGACCAGCCCATCCACGCCGCTTGATGTTTGTTTTCCATGATTTGTTTAAACGCGGAAGAGGGGTCGAGTAATTGCAGCTTGAACTCGATTCCGGCCTTGAGCGCTTCTTGGCTCAGAATAACCAAACGGTCGTTGTGGCCGCTATTGTAATAGGTAATGCGAATGCTCAGGGGCTGGCCGTCTTTGGTGCGGATGCCGTCTTTATTGCGTTGCTGCCAGCCGGCTTTATCAAGGTATTCGCCTGCTTTTTTAAGGTCGAACTCGCGGGCGCGAATTGTGGTATTGGTGTAGTCGCCGTAGCCGTCGTGGGCGCTTTGCAGACGCTCGTAGTCGCCGTGTAATACGGTGTTGATTACCTTGTCCACGTTTAGCGCGTGGGCAATGGCGTAACGCACATTTATGTCGTTAAGGGGCGTGGCATCTTCGTTGAGGAATAGGCCGCTGATGGGTTGGGGCACATCATTGTAAAATTTGATTTTGCCAACATAGCCATTCTCGTAAATATCGCCCTGGGCTTTTTTATGCCAGAAACGGGGCATGAGTAGGGGGAAATTATCTAGCTCACCCTTGCGAAAGTACTGATAGGCAATATTGATGTCGCGAATGAGTTTTACCCGTAAATGATCGGGGTTGTAGCGGTATTTAAAATAGCGCTTGTCGTTAGCCCACCAGTCTTTTTTACGGGTGAACTCAATGTATTTACCCTTGCGAATCTCGCTGATGATATAGGGCCCAGTATTGGGTTCGACGCGCCAGTTGTAATCCTTTACCCAATTTTCGTCCAGTACATGAAAGTGCTTTGCGACCGGCGATAATCCGTACTCAAATAGCATTTCATCTTGGGGTTTGGCAACTGCGCCCTCGATGCCAATGGTGTAGTCATCGTATTTGGCGATGCCAGTAATCACCTCGTTGAAATGATTGTTATACCACGGTGCCAGAATAAATTTAGAACGCATAAACTCTAGGGCAAACAGGTAGTCGTCGGCGGTTACGGGTTTGCCGTCTGACCAGCGCGCATCGGGGTCGAGGCGAAAATAGATGGTGTGGCCGTCGTCGCCAAAGGCCCAGTGTGTTGCCAGCTCAGGTAGAGGCTGCAGGGTATTGGGGTGTATGCCGACCAAGCCTAAGTTGTTCGCCCGCATATAGCCGGCAAAGTTGCCATTGGAATCCGGCCCAACCAGCCTGAGGGTGAGGGGGAAGGTGGTGACAAAGGTGCGATAGCGTCCGCCGCGCTTGGCGGCCGGATCGGCAAAGATTGGGTCGCTGAGATTGGTTTGCCAATTAAGCTCAGCAGGCAGTTCTTTAGGCAGTGCTAGCGCGAGGTTCGCGCTAAAAACCGTGAGTAATAAAAAGCTTAAAAATTTATTCATAATAGCTAAATTGCCTTGGATCATAGGCATCGCGAATGGCTTCGCCAATATAGGCGACTAACATCAAAATAAGGGTCATGGCGATAACCACTGAGCCAACCAGCCACAGCGATTCTAAATTCTCGGTGCCCTGCTTGAGGAGTTCACCCCAGCTTGAAACCGGTGGCGGCAAGCCAAAGCCGAGGTAATCCAATGCAGTGAGGGAGGTGATGCCGGAGGCAACCGAAAAGGGTACAAAGGTTACCAAGGTCGACACGCTATTGGGTAAAATATGACGGAACACAATGCGGCTGCCCGAGGCGCCCATTGCTCTGGCGGCCATTACATAGTCTCTGGCGACTTCTTTGTAGGTCGCGGTACGCATATACCAGGTCATACTGGTCCAACCGAAAAAAGCCATCATAAACAGCAGGCTCCAAAAGCCTGGGGTAATGATGGAAGCGACGATCATGATCACGTATAAGAAGGGGATGTTGGACCAAATCTCAATGATGCGTTGAAAGATTAAATCGAAGGCGCCACCCCAAAAGCCCATCAAGCAGCCTATGGCCACGCCAATGGCGTAATTAAAAACCAATAGCAGCAGGGAGAACACAATGGCGGTGCGAAAGCCGTAGAGTAAGCGGGCGGCTACGTCGCGACCGCTGGTGTCAGTGCCAAGGTAATGGCTCTTACTCAGTGACGGCGCGTGCGGGGGGAAATCTCCGGCAATCAGATCGGTTTCTAAGGGGCTAAAGGGAATGATCGGCATCAATACCCAGCCATCGCCTTGTTCGGCAAGTTGGCTCTGCAGCTGCCGGTAATTTACCTCGTAGCTGTAATCCAAGCCAAAATCTTTCCCGCTATTAACCGCACTGAAGGTAGGGAAAAACCATTGGTTTTCATACACCACCACCAGTGCGCGATTGTTGGCAATGAGTTCGGCGCCAAAGCTGCACAGGGTTAAGGCTAGCAGTATCCACGTTGAGTAAAAGCCGCGCCGCGATTGGCGAAAACGCTGCCAACGCTTTTTGGCAACGGGGTTGCGCAGGGCAAAAATACTCATGTGCTACTGCCTCCGCCAAAGCGAATACGGGGATCGACCAACGCTACGCAAATGTCAGAGAGAATATTGCCTAGTAGATACAGCAAGGAAGAGATTACCAATATGCCCATCACGATGGGGTAGTCCCGCTCAATAATGGCTTCGTAGCCCAGCAAGCCAATACCGTCGATATTGAAAATGGTTTCGATCAAAAAGGAGCCGCCCAACAGCAGTGAGATATTATTGCCAAAGGAGGTTGCTACCGGAATCAGACTATTGCGCAGGGCGTGGCCGCTGACGCTGGCAGTGCGGCTCAGGCCTTTGGCGGCGGCGGTGCGCATATAATCGGCAGACAGATTATCCATCAAGGCGTTTTTCATCATCAGGGTAGTAACGGCAAAGCTGCCCGCCAAATACGCGATGAGGGGCAGGGCGGCGTGATGAAAAATATCGCCGGCCTTACCTAAGGTAGAAAGATCATCGTAGTTGTCACTGGCAAAGCCGCCAAGGGGAAACCAGTCCCAGTAACCGGCAAATAAAGAAATTAAGGCAATACCAATCACATAGCTCGGTAGGGCGTAGCCCAAAAACACCACGGCAGATGACCAGCTGTCTAAGGCGCTGCCGTGGTACATGCCCTTGGCGAGGCCCAGTGGTATACAAACCAGATACGTGAGAATGAGGGTGGTGAGCCCGTAAAATATAGAGACGGGAAAGCGTTCTTTAATGATTTGCCATACTGGGTCTTGATAGCGGGTTGACGTGCCTAAATCAAATTGCACTACCTGTTTTAGCCAGCGCACATAGCTGCTGAGCATGGGCTGATCAAAACCGTAATAGTGTTTTAATTCTTCCAGTTGTTCGTCAGACAGGGTGCCGCCGCCCTGACTGCGTTGCAATGAGCCCGTTTCACCGCCGAGCTGCGCTTGAATCATTAATTGTTCGATGGGGCCACCCGGTACTAAGCGGGTGATGGCGAAAACCAATAGGGTGATGCCGATAAACGTGGGGATTATCAGCAAAAAGCGGCGAATAAAGTAGCCTGTCATAAATGCAGCAAAAACCTGAGTCGGGCAACGGGGCCTATACTATATCAAACCCATCAAAGGTCTGCGTGGGTAATGTCTACATACAAGGTAAGGGATTGGCCGGGACGTAAATACTGGCTAGTTTTAATGGAGTTCCACTCGGCAATATCGCGGATCCGTAAATTAAAACGGCTGGCAATCAACGATAGCGAGTCACCGTTGCGTACTTTATAGCCCACTTTGCGAATAATGCCTTGGCTGCTGGTGTTGCTCGCCTTACCCCAAATAATTAGCTTTTGGCCGGGACGAATCGTGGCATTACTTGCCAGCTTATTCCAGGTGTTGACCTGAGCAGTTTTAACGCCGTATTTATCGGCGATGCCACTGATCGTGTCGCCACTAGTAACCGTGTGCTGAAGGCGGCTTGCCTCGCTGCTAGCTTGGCCGCGATTCAGGCTTTTTAACGGCGACAGACCATTACCCGCGTCAGGTATAAGGAGTACTTGGCCGACTTGCAAAATGTCCTTATCAAGCTGGTTGCTCGCCCGCAAAGTTGCCACGTCGACGTGGTGCTCGCGTGATATGCCAATGAGGTTATCGCCGCGCTGAACCTTATAACGCTGCCAGCGCACCCGGTCGCGTGCCGACACTTTGGCTAAACGCTCGCGGAAAGCCTTGGATTTTTTAGTCGGAATTAATAGGCGGTGCGGACCGTCTGGGGCGGTTACCCAACGGTTAAAACCAGGGTTGAGGCGGTATAGCTCATCAACGCTGACTTCAGCCAGCTTAGCCGCTTGAGCGAGGTCTATTTGGCTGCCGGTGTCTATCGCAACAAAATGCTCACTATTGGCAAGGCTTGGCAGGGTTAGGTTGTAACTGGCTGGATTTTGGAAAATTTTAACTAGGGCCAGCATTTTAGGCACATAGTTTTCGGTTTCCTTAGGCAGGTTTAGTGACCAGAAATCGGTTGGCAAGCCTTTCTTTTTGTTTTTGTTAATTGCTTTGTTCACTGTGCCGGCGCCGGCATTGTAGGCCGCCAGTGTTAGCAGCCAATCGCCATCAAAGCGTCGGTTTAAGTCACTAAGGTAATCGAGGGCTGCGTCGGTGGCGGTAATGACATCACGGCGGCCGTCGTACCACCAATTTTGCTCAATACCTAAATGTTTAGCGGTATTGGGAATGAACTGCCATAGCCCAGACGCGCGGCCGTGGGAGTATGCGAAAGGGTCGTAGGCGCTTTCTACAAAGGGTAGCAGTGCCAAATCTGCCGGCATATCCCGCGCTTCAAGGTTTTCAAGGATGTAGTAAATATAGCGGGATGCGCGTTTACTGACATTGGCGAGGTAGTAGGCGTGCTCGGCATACCATTCTTCGCGCTCTTCGACCGATTCGTGTGCGGTTAAGTCGTTAAAACTTAGCTGGCGAGCGAGTCGCGTCCACAGTTCTTCGGTCTTTTTGGGGGCTAGCCGTTTTGGTGGACTTTTAACTGCTGCGGCCGCTACTGCATCAGATTGCGGCTTGTTTTTTGTTTCAGGCGTTTTAGCCCGCGCGGGGGCTTTGCTGTTGCTGTTGGTGTTGCTGTAATATTTGGGTAGACCTTGAAGCGTGTAGTTGGCTGGATCGCCGGTTTTCTTTCGGCGCTCAACATCTCGCTGGTACTTACACATATTGGCCGTTCGGTGCTCGGGCTTTTCACAGTAGCGGATGTCGGCGGCTGTGCGTGCGAGGCTGCGGCGTTGGGGTGTCTGGGCGCAAGCTGTCACTAGTGACAGCAAAATTGCACCAAGTACGAGCTTGCCTGTGTAAGTTGTTATTGTCATATTGGTGCAATTATTCAGTAGTAGTATTCAAAAGTCATCCTTCCATTTTCGTAGACTTGCAAAAATATCCTTTTCTTTCCAATGCTTAAGCCCAGTTTGGGCTGCAACGCTAGCCTGCAAAGTGCTTTTTCCTGTCCTCAGGAATGGATTGGTCAGCAACTCTAGTGCCAATTGGGATGGTACTGTTGGTAATCCCTCAGCACGGCGTTGTTTTGCCTGCTGAACTCGTTGCTGTAGTGCCTCGTTTTTGGGCTCCACAGCTTGCGCAAATTTTAAATTACTTAAAGTGTATTCATGGGCACAATACACCGCAGTATTCGCCGGTAGGGCGGAGATTAGTCTTAGCGATGCCAGCATTTGTTCCGCAGTACCCTCGAATAGCCGACCACAACCACCTGCAAATAAGGTGTCGCCGCAGAATAACAGGGGATTTGGGCTGTTGTCTGAGATGTAGTAAGCAATGTGATCTAAGGTGTGGCCGGGCACGGCGATAATTTCAACGCTGTGATCAAATAAACTGATTGTCTGGCCGTGTTCTAGGCGTTGGCTGATGCTGCCAACTTGATTGTGCGGCCCATACACTGAAGCTTGGGGGTAGTGTTCGCGCAGTAGTTCAATACCGTTAACATGATCATAATGATGATGGGTGACGAGAATTGCGCTAAGCTTTAACTGATGCTGTTCTAGGTATTTTAATACCGGCGCAGCATCGCCTGGATCGACAATTATTGCCTCTCCGTCGCGGGCGACACACCATATATAGTTGTCGCTAAAAGCAGGTATGGGGGATATTGATAGCATAATCATTATTGTATGACTGACAGTGCAGCTTAAACATTCTGATCACTGCCTGCAAGCTAAGCTTGCGGATGTTTACAGGGGGAATAGCATGGCCAAATGGCGGACGCAGCACTCTCCGGAGGTATTATTGCCGGCACTTAGGCGCTGGTTTCAAACTGAGGTTGGGCGCACAGTGCTGGCTGAAGAGCGGGGGTTAATAGCTGGGGCGATTACCGATACGAGCACCGCCAAGTACAATTTGCTCAATCTAAGCGTAATCCCTGAGCGCTGCCCACTCGATGCCAAGGTTTACCAGCGGCAGTTTTGCCTAGGTGGCATAGGTCACTACGGCCTAAGTCAAGTGCTTGATGTAGTTTGTGATTTTGAAGAGTTGCCGGTGGCCAACGAGTCGCAAGACGTGGTCTTACTGCATCATTTATTGGAGTTCGTCGGCGATCCGCATCGTGTGTTGCGCGAAGTAGAGCGGGTGATTGTTCCCCATGGCAAAGTGGTTATTTGCGGTATCAATCCCTATTCGGCGCTCGCTCTGCGTGGTTATCTCGGCCGTTTTAAGCACAGTGCCATGTGGCAAAATCATAGCTTGAGCTTGCACCGTATTAGCGATTGGTTATCGCTGCTGGGCTTTGACGTGAATTTGGTCGAATACGCCTTCCACCGGCTGCCATTAAACAGCCCAAGCTTTTTCTTGTCGCATAAACCTGCACCAAAAAGCCTGCCAATGGGTGGTGTTTTTGTGCTGAGCGCGACAAAATACCGCGCGCCCATGACTCCGACCTTAGAAAAACCGGCGAGTCGCGCCAAAATTCTCCGCCATCCTGCGATGGTTGGAGCAACTCGAAACATAAAAGCACGAGCAGATTATGAGTGAAGCCCCAGAACACGTTGAAATTTTTACCGATGGCGCCTGTCGCGGCAATCCCGGCCCAGGCGGCTGGGGCGCACTGTTGCGCTACCAAGGTAAAGAACACAACCTTTTTGGCGGCGAGGCGCAAACCACAAATAATCGCATGGAGTTAATGGCGGCAATCGAGGCCTTGCGGGCCTTAAAGCGTCCTTGTGACGTGGTATTAACCACCGATTCCCAGTATGTGCGCCAGGGAATCACCGAGTGGATGGTGAATTGGAAGAAGCGCGGTTGGAAAACCGCTGCCAAGCAACCGGTTAAAAATGCTGATTTGTGGCAGCAGCTCGATGCTGCGGCCCAAGTACACAAAGTCGATTGGCGCTGGGTTAAAGGTCATAGCGGTCATCGTGAAAATGATCTTGCCGACGCCCTAGCCAATCGCGGTATTGATGAATTGAAGGGCTCTTAAAATGCGTCAAATTGTTTTAGATACTGAAACAACCGGTCTGGATCCTAATCAAGGCCACCGTATTATTGAAATTGGCTGCGTCGAACTGGTCGACCGTAAACTCACCGGCCGCCATTACCATCAATACATTAATCCCGATCGCGAAGTGGAAGCGGGCGCTATAGAAGTTCACGGCATTACTAATGACATGCTCAAGGACAAGCCGCTTTTTGCCCAAATAGCCGATGACTTCTTGGATTTTATTCGCGGGGCTGAGCTGGTCATTCACAACGCGCCCTTTGACGTTGGCTTCCTCGACGCCGAGTTTAAATTTTTGGCGCGCAATGATCCCAAAATAAGTGAGATTTGCGGAGTAGTTGACACGCTGGTCATGGCGCGGCAAAAGCATCCAGGTCAGCGCAACAGCCTAGATGCGCTCTGTACTCGCTACTACGTTGATAACTCCCAGCGTGATTTACACGGCGCATTGCTTGACGCAGAAATCTTAGCAGACGTCTATCTCTTGATGACAGGCGGCCAAACTGCGCTATCGTTGGCTAGTGATGACGGCTCTCAGCAGGGCGAAGGCGGGACGAGCGGTGAGCACCGTCGTCTAGTTAATGCCCAACGTCGTTTGCGGGTGATTGTTGCCAATAGCGATGAGCTTAGCTTGCATCAAAAGCAACTAGCTGAAATTGATAAGAGCAGCGGCGGCAATTGTGTTTGGCAGCGGCCACTAAGTACCGAAAACTGACATTTTTGGCTTGCGCGGCCGAGTAAATTTCCTTAATAGTGCTGTGCTTCTCAGTCGTTTAGTGCTAAATAGTCTATAAATAACCGCTAGTTAAACGACTAAGTCAAAGCAGAACTTGATGACAGCCCTGCGGGCTATAAGGACATTTAGTGGCACTTAAAGTGGAAATCAACACCAGCTCGTATGCAGTTGTGGCCGATGAACTCGGTAAAACGCTGCAGCAGGCCACTAATGTTTTTGAAACATTTTTGTCCGAGCGTCATAATTTAAGTCTGTTAGAGCAGTGCGAAGTGGATTTGCGTCAAATTGGCGGCACTTTGCGGCTACTGCAAATCCCTGGTGCGGCACTGATTGCTGACGAAATGCGCTCCTTGTGCTCCGCTATATTGAACATGACAACCGCGGTACCCGAGGGTCAGCTGAATGCCCTTAGCACTGCATTCTTTGTGCTGCCGCGCTATTTAGAATTTGTTCAGTCGCGACAGTCCGATATCCCGCTAATGGCCTTATCTCACGCCAATGAATTGCGCGCCGCTCATGGCCAGCTATTGTTGCCAGACAGTTATTTTGAAACATCGGAACCCACTTTATTTAGCCGTGATTCCAATATCCGTCTGCGGAGTACACCGCTCGCAGGCGCCGAACTCGAGAGTGCATTAAAGCGGATTCGCCACTTGTATCAAACTGGGCTGCTGGGCTTGCTTCGCGACGCCCAAGTGCCTCTGCAACTGACCGTGATGTCGCGAGCAGTGCGCAGACTCTGCAATAGTATTGAACCAGGCCCCCAACAGCGCTTTTGGCTGATTGCTGACGCGGTGCTCGAAGCGTTTGTTAATAATGGTTTAGAGCTCAATGCCCATCGTAAAAAAGCGCTTGCAGGCCTTGAAGGACAAATGCGAGGCCGAATTAAAAATCGGGTCAGCCTCAATGAAATACTCGAGGCCGAGCTTACTTATTTGCTCACTTTAAGCTCCTATCGCGCCGGTATGACGGGCAAAATCATGAAAGTAGCGAAGATTGTTCCTGCTGAGATTGGTGATGAACAAGTCTGTGCGCTGCGCAAGCTCATGTTAGGTTTGAGCTACGACACAGTATCGTCGGTAATTAATGAGCTGCGCGGCGAATTGCGGCACGCCAAAGATGTGCTGGAGCTGCTTGCTCAGCACCAGCGCAGTGACGAGGAAGAGGTTAGACCGCTAATTGCTGTTTTAAAGCAAAGCGCCGATATACTTTTGGTTCTAAACTTAGCGGCCTTTGCCGGCAGTCTTAACGAGCACTGTGAGGTGCTTAATAATCTTATAGGTCGCGACCTAGGCCAGGAGCGCTTGCAATTAGAGGATCTCGCTGAAACGCTGTTGTTCATCGACGGTAGCCTTGCTCAAATTGACCGCAGAAAGCTTAATTATGAAGATCTTGGTGATCTGACCATCGAGCGCCGTGACGCCATAAGCGCCGATAATCAGCTTAGCGAGGCGCGCAGTATTGTTATTGATGAATCCAAGGCCGCTATTAGTATGGTTAAGCGCGCTATTTCAGCCTATATCGAGTCAGATTTCGATAGCACCCATATTTCAAATTTACCACAATTACTGAATTCGGTACGCGGCGCGTTTTATATGATTGGCGTACCGAAGCTGCCTGAGGTTACTGGTGGCGCGACTGAGTTTATAAAGGGTTTTGTTGAGCGCACCCAAATTAATCCCGCTAGCGATGTGCAATCTTTAGAGACGCTCGCCGACGCCATGATTAGCATTGAGTATTTTCTCAATGAACTAGGCCAGCGTCACACCGCCGATGCGCGTATATTACAGGTGGCTGAAGACAGCGTTGCCCTGCTGCGCGCGGCAAACTGATAACCACCTTAATGAAGTGTGCTGTATGAGCCTCGATTACCTGTTTTTACTGATTTCTGCGGCGGGCCTGTTGCTCTGTCTATTGGCCGTATTGCGCTTGCGCAAACATCTGCTTAGTGGCTCTGTGGCGGTAGTTTTGGCCTTTGGTTTCACCACTGGCGCGATTGTGGTCAGTAAAGATGTATTGAGCTATCGGCATCTTGCCGATGAACAGATGGTGGCGCGGGTTTTTGTGGGAGCCAGCAAAGAGGCGCAAGAGTATTTGGTCAGCGTTGACACCCTTAATGGCGAGGCACTGCAATCATTTTTACTAATGGGTGATCAATGGCAAATCGACAGTCGTATTATTCGTTGGCAGTTACCCGTCGCGCGCTTGGGCTTTGATAATCTCTACCGCTTAGAGCGCTTGCTCGGTCGTTATGCCGACATTGAAAACGAGCGCAATGCCCCGCGTACCGTGTATCTCATCAGTCTTTCTGAGCCGCTTGATGTATGGAGCTGGTTGCGAAGTAATGATCTGATGCAAAAGTGGGTTGAGGCTAATTATGGCAACTCGGTCTTTGCTCCAATGGTAGATGGCGCCCAGTTTGGGGTGTATCTGGGGCGCAGTGGGCTCTTTATCCGCGCTGAAAATCCAATAGCTGTCAAAGCCTTACGCAACTGGCCTGCTTGACTTAGACTGCCGTGCCGTATGAATATGTGGCACTTTTTGAACCTCTCTGGGAGTACTTTTTTGGAATTTCTATTGGAATACGGTCTGTTTTTGGCCAAATCCATCACTGTGGTTGCTGCTTTTGTGGTGATTGTCAGCGCTATTGCGGTCGCTAGTCAGCGTACCAAAAAAGAAGGCAGCGAAGGTCATATCGAAGTAGAGACCCTGAATCATCGCTATGAAGACTGGGAAGACCTTTTAAAATTTGAAATTCTCGACGAAGATAGTTTTAAGAAAGAGCGCAAGCTCAAGAAGAAACAAATTAAGGCCGAATCCAAGAAAAATGCCGACCAACATCGTAAGCGCATCTACGTGTTGGATTTTGATGGCGATGTTAGCGCCTCAGAGGTTGAGTTTCTGCGCCATGAAATCTCAGCGATTCTCACGGTAGCCAGACCAGAAGACGAAATTTTACTGCGCCTAGAAAGCCCCGGCGGCATGGTGCACAGCTACGGTTTGGCGTCGTCGCAATTACAGCGTATTCGCGCTCACGGTATTCCTTTAACTATCGCCATTGATCGCGTCGCTGCGAGCGGCGGTTACATGATGGCCTGTATTGGCAATCGGATTATGGCGGCACCGTTCGCCGTTATTGGCTCAATTGGGGTAGTGGCGCAATTACCTAACTTTAATCGCCTGCTTAAAAAGCACGATGTCGACATTGAGTTGCACACCGCAGGAGCGCACAAACGCACCTTGACTATGGTGGGCGAGAACACTGAGGAAGGGCGCAAGAAGTTTATTGAAGAACTGGAAGACACGCATATTTTGTTCAAAGAGTTTGTGAGCGAAAACCGTCCCCAGTTAGATATCGACAGTATAGCCACCGGTGAAGTTTGGTACGGCTCGCGGGCGATGGATGTGAAACTAGTCGATGAGATTCGCACCAGTGACGATTACTTACTGAGCCAGCGCGCTGACTGCGATCTGTTTTCGGTTAGCTATCGTCAGAAGCGCAGTCTGCCCGAAAGGCTTGGTTTTGCCGCCGAAAGTGCGATCAATCGTACTTTGACAGGTTTACTGGCAAAACTAAGCCAGAATCGGTTTTAAGGACGTAGTTTGAGCTTAAATTTAACAATGGCCCAGCGCTTCTCTCCGCGAGGTCGAGGCTGCGGCGAGCTGTCATTAAAGCGGCAGCTCGGGATCAAACTCTGGGAAATTGCAATGGTGATCGCCATTGCTAGTATCATCGCTATTATTGTTAGTGTGATCGTAACAAAGCGGATTGATACAGCACTAAAAGACCAGGTTGATAGCGATTTTCGTCGAATATCTATGGCTTTACACCAGTACAAACTCGACAATAAACGCTACCCCAGTACTGAGCAAGGCTTGATGGCGCTGTATACCGTGCCCGAAATTGAGCCCTTGGCAGCAAAATGGGACGGGCCGTATATTAATCGCGAAACCTTGATTCACGACCCTTGGAATAATCCCTATTTGTATTCTAGCTCCGCTGCACCGCCGGGCTTTGCGGTTTCCAGTCTTGGTGCTGATTCTAAAGAGGGTGGCAAAGGCTTAAATGCCGATATGTCTATTCAGTATCAAAGTGATGAGCATTGATACTGAATAGACAAGTAGCGTTTATACGGAGCTTGCGAAAAAGGGTTTCGCTAGTAGAGGTATAAGGAAGGCTTATACCTCGTTTGTATCGCTTTGTTACGACACTACGCCGCGCTCAGAAGCCCAGAAAACGCCTTCTAACTTACTCACTCCCGCTTCGCGCGTTGCGATCGCCATGCGCTTGGCTTTGCGCTCGCCGTAAACCGCCACTGAAAAAGTCGCTTTTTCGCTGCTATTGGTGCCCACTGGCCAGTGGGCTTCCCAGTACCAAATTTCTTTTATACAGCCATTCTTTAATTTATAGCGTTTCGCGTAGCGATAAACCCCCGGAATACCCGAATTATTGTGCCGACGCAGGGTGGAGCAAAACTGTTTGCGAGTCGTTGGTGGGTGCTCGGCCACTATTTTGTCGCGATGGAGTTTGGCTTCAGCCAGCGCCTTGCGCTTGCCGCCATAGGTTTTGTCAGGAAAATTCTTAACTAAGAGTTTGCCTTGTCTGCGAATACTGACTCGCCAAGCGTGAGTTCGGTGTATGTCATCGTCAATTCGCGAGATTCCATACATTGTTTTACTTTTGGGCATACTGCTACTCGTGAAATCCTACTACAGGCCTGTTTAATTTTCGAAAGATGGAAAACGTGCCTAATTAATATATCTGTGCCATAAGCGTAAGTTAAAACTGTGAGTAAACAAGTTTATTCGCCTGCAATTTGTAAGCATCGCAACGATACGGCATAGCAAACCGGCAATGATACACTCGAAGTGCAGGTAATCACAAAACAGGGGACGCATTAATATTGATATTCAGCATAATAAAGGTGTTTTTCTTCGTAAATCAATTGCGGGTGAGCTAATAGGAGCTTACATGATCAATTGCTGTCCAGCTTGGCGGAGGTCAAGGGCCTTAGCCTGTAGCCCGCAACTAAACAGTATAAGCAATTTTTCTGCCAATATTCAGGTTTAAAATAGCGGGGTGAGTTTGTCTGGAGTGTGGTGCGCTGTGTTTTGGGGGAATGCACGGCTGTTGCGTTCACACTGGGAGCGCAATACAGCCGTGCTAGATTTAGACTTTAGCTCGCTTCCGGTTGATTCGCTTGAGGTCGATAGAGAAATTCTACCAGCTCGTCTTTTTGCGCCATGCCATCGCGGTAACCTAGGTCGATCAGTTTGCCGCAGTATTCTGGGGTAAACAGCAAGTAACTCGAGATGCTGACGCCACCACCGCCATTGCTACCCGAGCCACGTAAGAACATCCGCAGGCTGCGAGGTAGTTCATTAACATGTTCATCGGCAATACGGTCGATATCTTCGCTAGGGCTAATAACGAGACAGTCAATTGGCAGCAGCTCTTTGCCCATCATCGATAGATTGTCTTCTGGTATTAAGCGAATTAACTCGTTGATCCGCTCTAGGCGTTCAATATCGGTTTCAATACTGTCGATAAATGCACTATTCAGTAAGTGGCCAATTATCTGGCCAAAGCCGGGCGACTGAACTTGCTTGGGTAATTTGGGGTATTGGCGTTTGTGGCCGTTAGCGGGAATAACCAAAACGCGGTTGGCGCCTAGGTGAATTACCGGGCTTATAGGTGTTAATTGCCGTAGGGCGCCGTCGCCATAATAGTAGCGACCGACCTTGGCAGGCGGAAAGATTGTGGGTATCGCGGTCGACGCCATCAGGTGTTGGAGCTGAATAGGAGTGGCTACCCCTTGGCGTCGCCAGCGCTGCCAACCAGCATATTGCGGGCCGCCCTGGAAAAAAGTTTCAGAAACTCCCTCGGTGTAATTCATTGCGGTAAGGCAAAATGCCTCTAAATCGCGATTGAGAATATTGCGGCTGATGTTCTCGAATTTAACGTACTCACCGAGCAATTTGCGCAGGGGACTATTGTCGAGCAGGGCCACTGGCTTGCTGCCAATACCTCCCCCAGAATTAAATAGCGAGTAGGCTAGGCGTATAGCGTTGCGCAGCACACCCAGAAAGTCAGCGCGGTAAATTTTATCAGTAGACAGCTCCCGCCACAGTAATTCGAGCTGCTTGATAGTGCCGGTAAAGTGATGGGCACCAGCCGCGAGTGAGGCGGCATTAATGCCGCCTGCAGAGGTGCCAGCAAGAATAGGAAAGGGGTTGCCGGGGCGCTTGCCATGAATCTCGGCTAAGGCCTTTAATACCCCAACTTGGTAGGCTGCCCGCGCGCCGCCACCCGGTAAAACCAGTGCGGTATTAGCTCGGTAAGAGGTTTCTTGTGCGTCGCTTAATTGCTCGTTGGTGATGGTAGCCACTAGCGTTTGTGCCCCCGTAAGCCGGTATCAAGCAACACTCGGGTGGCAATTTCTTCCACTGAAGCGTGGGTAATATTTAAATAGGGAATGCCGAAGCGTTTAAACATGGCCTCGGCTTGGCGCAGCTCATCCTCACACTGGCGCAGAGATGCGTAGCGGCTATTGGGTCGGCGCTCGCTGCGAATTGCCGAGAGGCGCTCTGCTTCAATAGTTAGGCCAAAGAGCCGACTGCGGTGTTCAAGGAGTGGCTTGGGGAGGCGGTCGCCTTCCATGTCTTCTTCGGTGATTGGGTAGTTGGCCACGAATACCCCTGATTGCATTGCCAAATACAAGCAGGTTGGGGTTTTGCCGCTACGCGACACGCCAATGAGAATTACTTCGGCTTGGTCGTAGCGGTTTAGGCGGGCGCCGTCGTCGTTGTCGAGGGCGTAGTTCACTGCGTCAATTCTCAATTTGTACTCAGCGTCGCGGTCGGCACTTTGTGCGCGACCCACGGTGCGCGAGGGCTTTTCGCCTAGCGCGATCTCCAGCTGGTTAACGAAGGTGCCCAGTACGTCAATAATAAAACCCTGGCTGGTCGCAATAACCGCACGGATCTGCTCGTCGACGAGGGTGTCAATCACAATCGGCTGGTTGCCTGTTTCCGCCGCAGCGCGGTTAATTTTCTCTACCGCAGAGCGCGCTTTCTCAATGGTATCCACATAGGGAATCACGATGTGATTGAACTTTTGGTTTTCAAATTGGGACAGAATACTGCTGCCCAGGGTCTCGGCTGTAATGCCGGTGCTGTCTGATATAAAAATGGCCGCACGAATCATGTAGTTTTTTTACCTAAGGCTCGGTGTTTTTCGACGGGAATTTCCAAGTTACATCACTTAGTATAGCCCCAGCTTGGTTTATGTACTTATTATCCGCTTAGCGGTTGTATTAAAAACGGGAGAAACAACGTGTCAGAATACGTAATCTGGTTCAACGATCTAGGAATGAACGATGTCGACCGTGTTGGCGGCAAAAATGCATCCCTAGGCGAAATGATCAGCCAGCTGTCACAGGCCGGTGTTTCGGTTCCCGGTGGCTTTGCTACAACTGCTGACGCGTTTCGCGACTTTCTCCAGCAGAGCGGCTTAAACGACCGCATTATTGCAGAACTCAAAGACCTCGACATCGAAGATGTAAAAAATCTTGCTGTTGTCGGTAAAAAAATTCGCCAGTGGATTGTCGAAACACCTTTTCCAGAGGCGCTTAATACTGCCGTGGTTCAAGCCTATGAGCAACTGGTAGATGGCAACAATGCCATGTCTTTTGCGGTTCGCTCTTCGGCAACCGCCGAAGATTTACCGGATGCCTCGTTTGCCGGCCAGCAAGAAACCTTTCTTAACATCCGCGGCCTCGACAATATTATGATCGCGATCAAAGAGGTGTTTGCTTCTTTGTACAACGACCGCGCTATTGCTTACCGCGTGCACCAAGGCTTTGAACACGCCGACGTGGCGCTGTCTGCCGGTATACAGCGCATGGTGCGTTCCGAAACTGGCGCCGCGGGTGTTATGTTCTCGATGGACACCGAATCCGGCTTCGACGGCGTGGTATTTATCACCGCCTCTTACGGTTTGGGCGAAACGGTTGTGCAGGGCGCCGTAAACCCCGACGAATTCTATGTCCACAAAGCGACCTTAGCCAAAGACCGTCCCGCAGTGTTGCGCCGCAACCTTGGCAGTAAAATGATCAAGATGGTTTACGGCAGCGACGCCAGCGCCGGTAAATCGGTTGATACCGTTGACGTGTCCAGCGCCGACCGTCAGCAGTTCTGTCTTAATGACGACGAAGTACTGGGTTTGGCCAAGCAGGCCATGATTATTGAGCAGCACTACCAGCGGCCAATGGATATTGAATGGGCTAAAGATGGCGACGACGGCAAGCTTTACATTGTGCAGGCCCGCCCTGAAACCGTAAAAAGCCGTGAATCCACCACTTTAATGGAACGCTACCTGCTTAAAGAAAAGGGCGCCGTACTGTGCGAAGGTCGCTCAATTGGTCAGCGCATTGGTGCCGGTCCGGTTCGCATCATCAACGATATTAGCGAAATGGACCAGGTTCAGCAGGGTGATGTGCTGGTAACCGACATGACGGACCCCGATTGGGAGCCGGTAATGAAGCGCGCGTCGGCAATAGTTACCAACCGTGGTGGTCGTACTTGCCACGCGGCGATCATTGCGCGCGAAATGGGTATTCCTGCAGTAGTCGGCTGTGGCGATGCCACCGAATTACTGCCCGACGGCAAATTGGTAACCGTATCGTGCGCTGAAGGCGACACTGGCATGGTTTACGAGGGCATTCTCGACTTTGACATAAACCGCAATAAGCTCGACGCCATGCCGGATCTGCCGTTTAAAGTCATGATGAATGTCGGCAACCCCGACCGCGCTTTCGACTTCCAAGGCTACCCTAATGCCGGTGTTGGTTTGGCGCGCTTAGAATTCATTATTAACCGTATGATCGGTGTACACCCCAAGGCGCTGATTAATTTCGACGACATTCCCCAAGATGTGCAAACCGCCGTAAAGCGCCGCATTGCGGGCTACGCCAGCCCGGTCGAGTTTTACGTAGAAAAACTGGTTGAAGGTATCTCGACCATCGCCAGCGCCTTCTACCCCAAACGCGTTATTGTGCGGATGTCCGACTTTAAATCCAATGAATACGCGCATTTGATTGGTGGCAGTTTGTACGAGCCATCAGAAGAAAACCCCATGCTGGGTTTCCGTGGTGCCTCGCGCTACATCTCGGATTCCTTCCGTGAGTGTTTTGAATTGGAGTGCCGCGCACTGAAGAAGGTGCGCAACGACATGGATTTAACCAATGTCGAAATTATGGTGCCTTTCGTGCGTACCGTCGGCGAAGCCAAGCAAGTAATTGAACTGCTCGAAGCCAATGGCCTGAAGCGCGGCGAAAACGGCCTGCGCGTGGTAATGATGTGCGAACTGCCCGCCAACGCGTTGCTGGCGGAGCAATTCTTGGAGTACTTCGACGGCTTCTCAATTGGCTCCAACGACCTTACCCAGCTAACGCTAGGTTTGGATCGCGACTCCGGCCTTATCGCCCATCTGTTCGATGAGCGCAACGACGCTGTAAAAGCCCTGCTGAAAATGGCGATTGATGCCTGTAAAAAACATGGCAAATACATCGGCATTTGCGGCCAAGGCCCATCGGATCACCCCGACTTTGCTCAGTGGTTAATGGAGCAGGGCATCGATAGCGTGTCGCTGAACCCCGACTCGGTATTGGATACATGGTTGTTCTTGGCTGAGAAGCTGCGCACGTAAGTAGCGACGCTTCCCGCTACCGTGTTCCCCGTGAAAGCGGGGATCTAAAATAAAAAAAAGGCCGCAATCGCGGCCTTTTTTTTGCACTAAATTCAGCTAATTAATCTGCGGAATCCGCGGGTAATAAAGACTTTAGCTGCTTTTCTAACTGTCTGATCCGGCTCGACATTTCATCTAGCTGGGTGTAGCGCACGGAGTTGCGGCGCCATTTTTTAACATCTTGTTGCGGTGGCGCCGAGGCAAACACGCCGGCTTCGGTATTGCCCTTAGTGACAATGGTGCCGCCGTGGAAGTGGCTGTTATCGGCAATGCTGATGTGGCCATTAATAGCCACTGCGCCAGCAACTGTGCAGTTCTCACCGAGGGTCGCACTGCCCGCAATGCCCACACAGCCAGCAATGGCCGAGCGCTTGCCAATTTTGACGTTGTGGGCAATATGCACAAGGTTGTCGATAATCACGCCATCGCTAATAACAGTGTTGCCCAGCGCGCCGCGATCTATCGAGCAGTTAGAGCCAATTTCAACATTGTCGCCAACGATCACCGCCCCCAGTTGATGAATTTTTTGCCAGCCATCGCGGCTAGGCGCAAAGCCAAAACCGTCGGAGCCAATTACTGTACCGCTGTGAATCAGACAGTTTTTGCCAAGGCTCACGCCGTGATAAATCACCACATTGGGGTGAATCAAGGTGTTGTCGCCAATGCTGGCGCGGTCGCCAACAGACACGCCGGAATACAGCTTGGCGCCATTGCCAATAGTGGCGTTTTCACCCACCACGCAATTGGGGCCAATTGCGGCGCTAGGGTCTACCTTGGCGCTCGCGGCAATAACCGCAGAGGGGTGAATACCTGTGGCGAGCTGCGACAAAGATTCAAACAGTGCCGATACCTTGGCGTAGGCCAAATAGGTGTTGGCAACAATAAGCTTGTTGCCCGTGTATTTGTCGGCGAAATCGGCATTAAGAATAACTGCGCCAGTGGCAGACTCGGCAAGATACTGCAAATACGACTCTTGATTGATAAACGATAAATCAGACGAGCCAGCAGCTTGTAAATCCGCTATGCCTGCGATCATGTGATTGGCATCGCCAACCAGCTGCGCATCAAGGTATTCGGCAAGCTCAGACAAGCTTCGTAGGGTGTTAGCCATGTGGTGATCTCCGTCGGTACCCAGTTTTATTGAGTTAGCTAGGGGTGGAAGAGCTGGCGATCGAAACCGCGGCTCAGACTAGGTGTTATGTGGGCATCAAATTCTATGGGCAAACGCGTTTACCGACGTTTCGACAACCGTGGCGGTATTTTACGCACCGAAGCGTGTTTACACTGAGTTATTTTGGTGAAAATTCCATCCCTGGGTGTAATTCAATAGGTGGTTCGAGAATTGGTTCACAGTGTGGCCTGATGGCTACCTTGTGACTAAAGAGTGGTCGCTCGTTCCTTATGTGTTGCTTTGCCGGATAGTATTGTAAGGCCGATGACCACTAGGGCACCCGCGAACACGCCGATAAGACCGTTAAAAAGGGTCTGCGCGATGCCATTTGCCAAGCCATTGCTGAAAATGTGCAGGTGGCTAAGGCGAATTTCAAGCTGGGCGTAGTGATCAAAGCCGTGGCTTAAAATACCGCCACCCACCAAAAACATCGCCAAGGTGCCAACCACGGTTAAAGTCTTCATTAGGGCCGGTGCTAACCATAGTAAGAAGTTAGCCAGTGCAGTGGCAACCTCACTCTTTACCTGAAGTAAAAATAGGCCGAGGTCATCAATTTTTACAATCAGTGCCACCAAACCATAAACGACAATGGTGATGCCTAGTGCAACAATTGCCAGCACCATAACTTGCTTGCTAAAGGCCTCTTCCTGAACCGTACTAAGGGCAATAACGATAATCTCTAAGCTCAAAATGAAATCTGTGCGAATTGCGCCTTTAACTCGTTCTTTTTCTAAGCTTATAAGGTCGGCTTCACCGTTCTTTATAAGCGCTTCGCTTTGGGCGTGATCTTTAATTCCTCGATGTGCAATGCTATGCCAAACTTTCTCTGCACCTTCAAAGCACAAATAAACGCCTCCTAGCATTAGTACTGGAGTAATTAGCCAGGGCATAAATAAACTGGCCAATAGCACCACGGGTACAATAATCACCTTGTTGAGCAGCGAGCCTTTTGCCACCGCCCATACTACCGGCAGCTCTCGGTCGGCGCGAACATTGCCAACCTGCTCGGCGTTTACTGCTAAGTCATCGCCCAACACACCGGCCGTCTTTTTAACGGCAACCTTAGACATCATTGATATGTCGTCTAGTAAGGTCGCAATATCGTCGAAAAGCGCTAAAAGTGAGCCTGTCGCCATTGAATACCACCCATCGTTGAGAATTCCAGTCAGTAAAATTCTACCGAGCATACTATATAAGCATGGATAGATAAGGCGTAACTACAAAGTAATTTTTGCGCCGATATCCCGTCCTGCTGGGACGGGTCCCTATGCTTGGTATAGTTTTTGTCTTGCTTTTTTACCTCGCGGAAATTCCCCGCATTCGCATCATCGCTTTAACGACGTAAACATACGCGCTCGGTAATATCCTTGCCAATAAATCTTGGGCGCGGCCGTCGCTGATAAAAATACGGCCGACATTTTTTTGCACGCCGCGCAGGATGATTTTGGCGGCGTCTATTGGCTGGGTTCCCCGCTGTAATTCTTCGTGGAATTGTTGGGTGCCGCTATTGTGATGATCGGCATTGAGGGTAATGTTGGTTGCCACTGCGCCGGGATGCACAGTGTGAAGTGTTACATTGCGAATACCGCGAATGCGGTGTTCTGCGCGCAGGCTGTCGGTAAAGCCACGCACGGCAAATTTGGTGGTGCAATAAGGCACGAGATAGGGCAGGGCGAGAATACCTTGAGTACTCGATAGATTGACGATAGCCGCCTCTGGACGCTTAAGTAGGTGCTGGTAGCAGCGCTGGGTGGTGTGGATTACACCCCAGTAATTGATGTTGGTGATTTTTTCAAAGTCTTGCTCGCTGGCTTCGCCAAAGGTGAGGTCCCCTAGCGCGATGCCGGCATTATTAATCAGTAGGTCGATGCAGCCAAAGCGGGCGAGGACATTGTCGATAAAATCGTTGATAGCCTGTTTGTTGCCTATATCGACAATTTCACTGTAATAGTCTGCGCCTAGCGCGGCGAGCTGGCCTTCGGTGGTGTTGAGTTTGGTGATATCACAAAAGGCAATTTTGGCGCCTTGGCGGGCAAGCTCCATCACTAGGTGATGACCGATGCCGTCGCCACCCCCGCCAGTAACAATGGCGACTTTGTCTTTAAATGTTTTCATGCTTGGTCTCTTATTTTGTGACGCTGGATTTAATGGTGTTTGGCCAGAAAGGCGAGCACATCTTCTGCGCTTTGGCTCGGGGCCTCGGTCATGGGCATGTGGCCAAGTTTGGGGTAGGTAATGAGTTCAGCATTGACTATGCCATTTTTCCAAACCTCGGCGCCGCTGACATGTAATAAACGATCTTGTTCACCCCATAGGATCAGTGTTGGCACTTGGATGTCGGGCAGTCGATTATCTAAAAAGTCCGTGCTGTGAAAATCTTGGAATATACGGGCTAGGGACTCACGACGGGCGATGTAGTCATCGGCCATATAATCCAATATCATTTTGGGCAGCCATGGTGGCTGGGCCATCGTCATAGCGTAAAATTCAGTAAATTCTGCGCGGCTACTCATTTCAAAGGGGTTGCGGCCTGCGGCGAGCATCTTAAACATGTCGCTTTCTTGGGGCGAAATGACGCCAGCGGCGTCGACTAATACCGCGCTCTGCACACGATCAGGATGGTGTAGTGCCAGTTGCCCAGCGATAAAGCCGCCCATGGAATTACCGATTATATGAGCGCGTTTAATGCCCAGTGTGTTCATGGCTTCGACGACACGCTGAGCCTGACTTACGGTGTCGTATTTTAGCGCTGGGTCGAACGCGGTTTCGCCGTGGCCGGGCAGGTCTAAAATAATGACGCGATATTGCTTGGTAAAGTGACGAGCAAAACGCATCCATACGGTTTTATCTGCGCTGTAGCCATGAATCATGATGACACTTTCTTTTCCGTCATCAGGGCTGTTTTGCCAGCTCATCATGGTGCTATCGCTGACGTCGACCTCGGCGCGGTGCAGACCATAGAGGCTTGTTTCAAGACTACTGGCAAGGTGCAGTGCTTCACCGCCAATACGAGGGTAGGTCACGCCGGCCCAAATCGCAAAGCTGGTCGCCACTGCGATAAGCGCAAAAATAATGGACTTCTTCATCCTGCATTCCTTTCATTTATTGTCGATGTTGGTTGGCTAGGCGAGGGCTGCAGCGGGTAGTCGCTGCGATCAATTACATCGCGCATGTCCCACCAAATGAGCTTATTTAGCAGGCGCAAGGGCACTAGGTTTGAGCCAAGCCAGGTTTTGAATGAATCTTTACCGTAAACAATCTTTGGTGTGCCGCGACGTATACCGCGAATTACGTGGCGCACAATTTTCTCTGGCGGCGTAGATAGGTATTTGTCTGAAAAGGCTTGGTGCTGAGGCACATTGGCAATATTGGTAGCAATGCCTCCGGGATGCACAAGGTGTACACTGATTGGGCTGTCGTGTAATTCGACCATTAAGGCTTCGGTAAATCCGCGTACAGCGAATTTCGCCGCGCTGTAATCACTGTTGTTCGGTGGTCCGATCAAGCCAAAAATGCTCGATACATTTACCACCGCGCCTTCGCCGTTTGCAATTAACTGGGGCAGAAAAGCTTGGGTGCCATGGACCACACCATAAAAATTAATACCCATCACCCGTTCAATGGCAGCGAGTGGCGTTGCCCACACTGGCTTGCCAGCCCCGGACACACCGGCGTTATTGATAATGACATGGGCGTTACCGAGTTTGGCTTTTACGTCCGCGGCAAAACCTTCCATGGCGTCGCGGTCGGCAACGTCGAATGTCGCGGTGTACAGCTCCGTTGTATTGCTCTTGCGGACGAGTTCAACGGTTTCGGCAAGGCCTTTGCCGTCGTAGTCGTTAAGGGCGAGTCTAGCGCCAAGTTTGGCGAATTCTATCGCGTAGGCGCGCCCCATGCCTGAACCCGCACCGGTAATAACGATCAATTTATTATTAAAGTTTTTCATGTTTGTGGTCCTAGCTAAGTAGGTGGTGTTTTGATTTAAAGCGGCTGGCTAAGCGTCGAAAGGTGAAACTGAATCCCGGGAACATGGCGACGACGTGGCCGCTTTTACTTTGATACCAGCTGGTGCAGCCACCGGATTTCCACACGGTTTTTTCCATTTCAGAGTGCACCATGTTGGTGTAGGCAGCTTCGGCATCGGAGCGAACTTCAATGGCTTGCTTGCCGGACGCCTCCAAGCGGCGAATGCTGTCAGTGATGTATTTCATTTGCGATTCAATAACAAAAATCGCCGAGGTGTGGCCTATGCCGGTATTTGGCCCAGTTACCACAAAGAAGTTGGGGAAGCCGGGAATGGTAGTGCCAAGGTAGGCGCGGGGGTATTCATTCCACGCCGAGGCGAGACTTTTGTTGTCTTTGCCAATAACCGGGTAGGAGATGACTCCGTCGGTGGCGTCGTAGCCGGTAGACCAAACGATTAAATCCACATCAACTTGCTGGCCCTTGACAGTGGCAATGCCGGTTTCGTTGATCGCACTAATACCGTCGTGTTTGTCGTGCACAGTGACATTGTTTTGCGAGAGCGCAGGATACAAGGTGCTAGACAAAATCACCCGTTTACAGCCAATGGTGAAATCAGGAGTGAGTTTTTGGCGCAGTATTGGGTCTGGCACCTGCTTTTTAAGCAGCTTTAAGGCTTCGCGCCCAGCTAATAGATTGAGTAAGGTCTTTGAGTATTTAAAGCCGATAACGCGACTTTCTAAACTCCAGTAGATCGTCCAGCGCAGAGCTTTGTAGAGCAACTTAATGCCGAGTAATTTGCGTTGTAAAGGAGAAAACTTTCGGTCTGGGCGGGGCAACACCCAATGGGGGCTGCGCTGAAAAACATGCAGCTCAGCCACTTTGCCGGCAATCGCCGGTATTATTTGCGCGGCACTGCCGCCACTGCCAATGATGGCGACTTTTTTTCCCGTGTAGTCATAGGAATGATCCCAGCCATTGGTGTGGAAACTTTTGCCCTTAAACGTATCACGACCCGGGAAGTTCGGTATCACGGGCGTGCTTAGCGGGCCAGAGGCGTTAATTAATATCTGCGCCGCAAAGCTACCCGCAGCGTCGGTTTCTATCAGCCACTGCTTGGCGCTGTTATCCCAATGCACTTGTTTTACATTGGCGTTAAGCGTGGTCTTATCGCGCAGGCCGTGCTTGTCGATCACCTCGTTGGTGTAGCGTTGTAGCTCATCTTGCTCGGCAAACATTTGCGACCAAGGGTAGGGTTCCGACGAGATAGAATACAGTGGCGACTGCACATCTACCGCGGCGCCAGGATAGCTGTTTTGGCACCAGGTGCCGCCCATATAGTCGCGGCGCTCTAAAATACGAATGTCGCTGATGCCCTGTTCCTGCAGGCGCATCGCTGCACATTGCCCGCCAAAGCCACTGCCGATGATAACAACCCGATAGCGCTGTTGTGATTGCATGGTTTTATTCTCCACTAAAGGCCTGTTAATTTTTATCTGACGACAAGTGACGTCACTTTACTTCTGATGGCGCTTGTCGTCAAATACCGAGATGGAAAATAAATCACAAAATACCCAACAAGATAAGCAAACGGGTCGAACCTATGGTGGCGAAAGCGCCGAAGAGCGGCTGGCGCGTCAACGTAGACAGTTTATGGATGCCGGCCTCGAACTATTTGGCACGGTTGGCTACCGCGCCACGACCGTTAGAATGCTGTGCAAGCAGGCTGGTTTGACCGACCGCTATTTCTATAAAACCTTTAGCGACACTGAAGACCTATTGGCAGCGGTGTATACCGAGTCGCTAGACCAGATTCAATCTGGCGTGATCGCCGCGATTAACGCATCGGCAAGCCAGCAGCCGGCCGGCGATTTGATAGAGGCTGGTCTTGAGGCGTTTTTTAGGGCCTTTGAAAATGCGCGAATGGCGCGGGTGTGTTGGTTAGAAGTGCTCGGTGTTAGCCCGCGTATAGACACACTGTATACCAGCCGTATTCAGCAGTTTGCTGACCTGCTACTAGACCTTGGTAAATCGATGTTGCCAGATTGGCGACTGTCAGAAACAGAGACTCGGATTACGGGGATTGCACTGATTGGTGCTATTAGCCAGTCGGCCTTGCATTGGTTGTTGGAGGATTACTGTTCATCTCGCGCAAGCCTGATTAGTGCGAATGGGCGTTTAATACGAGGGCTTATTGCTACCTTGCCGCGTGATGGCGGTGATCAATAATGTAAAAAGGCCGGTTTTGAGCGCTCTAACTCAAAACCGGCAAGCATCTGATCGTTACCAGCGGTATGACGCTTGAAGTGCAAAGGTTCTCGGTGGGTTGGTGAAACCGTGGTGAGTTGTGGTTCCCGCAATAACTTTTTTGGCTACCGGCGTGTCGATTGCGTAAAGAATAATGAGTTCATCTGTTAGGTTTTTACCCAGCAGAGCCACTTCCCATACGCCGTCATTAGATGAGATTGAAATACGTCCGTTGAACTGAACAAAGGCATCTTGTTTTACACGGTCATCCAAGTTTGGAGAGGGGTGGTACTCGTCACTGAAGATAGCGTCGAGGTTGGCGCGCAAGGTGAGTGATTTGCCAAAGTCCCGTTCGTAACCCAGTAGTACATTACCTGAATAGTCGGCGGCGTACTGGTTGGTTTTACCACTGTAATCGCAGTTAATGCCGTTGGG
Organism: Zhongshania guokunii; assembly: GCF_040892635.1. Taxonomy (NCBI): domain Bacteria; kingdom Pseudomonadati; phylum Pseudomonadota; class Gammaproteobacteria; order Cellvibrionales; family Spongiibacteraceae; genus Zhongshania; species Zhongshania guokunii. The sequence goes on from NZ_JBFRYA010000008.1 coordinate 105,095, forward strand.
GTGGTCTGGAATTTGGTCTTGGATACAGGTACCCAGTTTATGATCTTGAAATTCAAAGTCTAGAAACGCGAGTCCGGCACCTAGAATCATGTGTTCGCTTAAGGCTACTCGGCCATCGAACTCGATGCCCTGGGTGACCGCGCCCGCAGCATTACCCACGTTAAAGCCCAAAGTTCCATCAAAAACACTCACCTGTAAATTGTCGAACTGAGTGTAGAAGAGAGCTGAATTCAATTCGGCAACGCCGTCGAATAAGCTAGTTTTTAAACCTAATTCGTAAGAAGTTGCACGCTCCTCTTCAAACTCAAAACTACCGATTAACACTCGAGGATTAGCAAGCACGGCAGTTGGGTTAGACGGCGTGGGGTCGGCACTAGGCGAGGCGTTTGATCTAGCATCATAACCACCCGATTTAAATCCGCGCCGCGCAGAGAAGTAGGCCATTGCGACGTCGTTGACGTCCCATTGCAAATTCAGCAGTGGGGCAAATTGTGATTCGGTACGTTTGCCCGCTAAGTCGTGACGCTCTGCTGCAAAGGTAACTGCAGCTGCGGTGTCAGTTTCGCCAATTGGCAATACGCTGCCGTCTGGGAGGCCGAACTCAAGTTTGCGACTTCCGCTTTTCTTTTCGAATGTGTAGCGGCCGCCAAGGGTCAGGCGCCAGCTGTCGTTCATTATCCACGTACCTTGAACAAAGGTAGAGGCAATGATCGAGTCGCTCTTAAAGTCACGTGGCGAACGAATATCTATGAGTGAGTTGCCAGCATCGCCAATACCGAGTAATTCAAAACCGGTGTTGCCATTGGCGCCGGGGTCGTAATCACCGCGGCCGCCACCCTCCAAGATGTCTGCCGCATTAATCAGCTGCGGAATAAGGGTCGAGGGCAGTACAATCGAGTCAAAGAAATAAACATCGTTATATTGAAAGTAAGCACCGGCGATCATGTCAAAATTTTCGCCAGGTGCAGAGATCCAGCGAAATTCTTGGCTAAATTGCTCGTACTCTTCTTCCATTACAACTTGGAATAACGGTGCGCCGGTAAAGTCGCAGTCGCATTCTTCGTCGTATTGGTAGGCCATATACGCAGTAATAGACGTGAAGGTATCGCCGTCTACATACTTATTCATTTTAAAGGTAATATTTTGGGTGTCGTTATTGCTGAAATCGCCATTGGAGTGACGTTTGCGGTCAGCCTTTACATCTAACACCGAGTCATCGGCCTGCATGTTTAAGATTGACCCGTTATCTTGCAGCTGGATTAGGTCGCGGATACCTGAGGGCAAGGAGCCCACCAGGCCACCGGCGGCGCCTAAATCGGGAAAGGTGGTGTCGTTTAGAATTTCACCATAGGTGCGGCCGGTAAATAAAAATATATCGGAGTCAGAAGGGTTGTCGGTGAGGATTTCTGACTGTCGCCCGATAACGTCGAAGCTACCGAGTTCGAATTTCAACATGGCGTCGGCGTCGTTACCAATATCCCATGCTAGTTTAAGGCGGTAAGTTGCCTCGTCGCGCTGGGCTTCATCGCGGTTTAATACTTGGTTTTTTACAAAACCGTCAGTGTGACGTTGGCGCATAGAAAAGCGTGCCCTAAGATTATCGCTAACCGGGCCAGAGGCAACAAAGTCGATTACTTGTTCATTTAGTTCGGGCTCAAAGGTGGCTTGCGCGTAAAATTCAGTTTCGTCACTTGGTGATGCAGTGCTGATATTAATGGCGCCGGCAATGCTGTTTTTACCCAGCAGGATATTCTGCGGGCCGCGCAATACTTCGACGCGCTCTAGGTCGAGGAATGGCGCGCGAGCAAGCTGGGCGCGGCCATAGTAGATGCCATCTACATACATACCTACTGATTGCTCAAAGCCTTGGTTTTCGCCAGAGCCAATGCCGCGAATATAAATATCGGTACCGATGCTGGATTCAGTCATGGTGAAGTTGGGCACGTAGGCCTGTAGATCTTCAATTTTAGAGAGACCGGCCTCCATCATTTTGGCGCCACTAATGGCGCTCACCGAAACCGGTACGTCTTGCAGGCTTTGCTCACGGAGCTGGGCCGTCACCACGACTTCCTCGAGCTGGGCGGCAAATACGCTTTGGCTTTGTAGTGCACAAGCGCCAATTAAGCTCACTAAGGATGCTTTTTTTATCATTATGAAACTCCATTGTCGGCGCGGTGTTGCGCCGAATCATCTGGGTTGATATTGAATGCCGTGTTATGCGCCGGCACGGTGCTTAGCTGAGTTGAAATACATTTTGAGTTTTTCGGCCTTGCTCGGATGAACATTGGCTTTGTTGAAATCGCCACGGTGATGGGCCACAACCCGCGGGTTCATAACTTTGAACCACAGTGGCGGAAAGTAAGCGAGCATCATCATTGAAGCGTAGCCCGAGGGTAGCTGGGGGCTGTCTGAAAAATGGCGCAAGGCTTGAAAGGCCCGATTGGGGTGCGCGTGGTGGTCGGAATGGCGCTGTAGTTGGTAAAGGACTAGATTGGTAACAATGTGATTGCTATTCCAGGAGTGCTTGGGCAAACAGCGTTCATAGCGCCCGTTGGCGTCTTTCTGGCGCAATAGACCGTAGTGTTCAACGTAGTTGATTACTTCGAGTAAAGAGGAGCCCAAGACCGCTTGAATAGCGAGAAAGGCGAGGGCTGGCCAGCCTAAAACCGCGGTACAGGCGCCAAATAAAATAGCGGTCATTGCCCAGGCTTGCAGTACATCGTTGCGCCAGTGCCAAAACCCTAAGCCTTTGCGGCTGAGTCGCTCGCGCTCAATTTCACAAGCAGAGCGCAGGCTGCCTATTACGGTGCGGGGCAGGAAGCGCCAAAAGCTTTCACCCATTTTAGAGCTGGCGGGGTCTTCTGGAGTTGCAACGCGGCGGTGATGGCCAAAGTTGTGCTCAATATAAAAGTGGCCATAGGCAACCGGGGCAAGTGCGAGCTTGGCGAGAAACTGGCTGAGCGCGTCGCGCTTGTGACCCAACTCGTGGCCGGTATTAATGCCAATACCGTTTACATAGGCGCAGCTAAATATACCCGCGATGATTCCCCAAGTGCCGAGTTCTGTGCAGGCAAACCATACCGTAATAAGGGTGCCGGCGTACTGCAGCGGGATATAAGCATAAACAATGTATTTGTAGTAATTGTCGGCTTCTAATTGCGCAACCGCTGACTCCGGCGGGTTGGAGCGGTCAGTGCCGATAAAGAAATCTAGCGCTGGAATAATGAAATAGACGATGGCGGGTGCCATCCACCAGCCCCAAATTTGCCCAGTTTGCATGTAAATGAATGCCCCAAAAATGGGGAGTAACGGAACCATAAGCCCTAATGACCATAGGTAGCGTTTGGGGTCGTGCCATTGTGTAGTGGTGTTTGTGTTCATTCGCCCTCACCGATTATTATGTTTACAAGTGTTAAGATGTAATTTAGGTGATAACTTTACGACTGTCAAGTTAGTGTTGTAGACTAATTTGATATCCAGTTAGCGATTTTTAGAGATTTATTTATTGTTTGCCGTAATATTGCCGCCGTGCCTAGGTGTAGAGTGATAGATGGCCAAAAATTAGTTTTAGCGATGAGGACGGTATGAGTGAAAGTAAGCCCAAGCAAAGCCGCAAAGGTAATCGAGAGAAGTTAATGAATGCCGCTCTGGATTTGCTTGCCGAAGATCAGAGTGGTTTATCTGGCATAAGCTTGCGCCGTATTACTAAGGCCTGCGATTTAAGCCCGCCAGCTTTTTACAGCCATTTTGCGTCGATGGAAGAGCTGGGGTTGGCGTTGGTCAACGATGTAGGCAGCACCTTAAGGGCCCTGTTAAAAGGGGTGCGCGACGCTGATACCGAGGCCGCAGTTATTGCCGCTTCAGTTGAGGCGGCCTTCTCGTATATTCTTGGTAATGAATCACTGTTTATTCTTATCGCCCGCGAGCGGGCTGGTAGCTCGGCACTGATTCGCGCAGCAATTCGTAGTGAAGTTCGGCAGATTGTTGAGGAGATGGCCAGCGATTTCCATGAGCGGGGGCTTTTTGAGCGCTTTAGTTTGCCTGAGAAAGAAGCCGCAGTGGCTGCGATTGTATCGCTGGGATTGGCCCTGATTCCTGATCTACTTGATGTATCTCGAAACTCCGCTGCCGATGGTGACGCGCTGCTATCCGAATTTAAGTTTCAGGTGCAGTTTATTTTGTCGTGATGGATGAGATGGCAGATGTGTTCTGCCGAAGGGCTTGTGTACTGTTATTTTTTTACACAAATAAATAGCGCGTTCCCTGATGTGCCATCCCATGGAATTAACTTTTCATAGTCGTGCTCAAAAATATTCACCTCGAAAGAGGGGCTTAATAAGCTTTGGAGCTCCTCAAAACTCACCGCTACCATTGGGTGCTCGTCCTGCCAGGATTGAGTAACACCATTACAGGTCTTTTGAATATTGAGCTTTAGGGTTTGGCGTTCGCCGCTCCCCCCGTAATGCCATTTGGAGCTGAATACAAAGTTGCTGCCGTCTTGTACTGCGCAGTGACTGGTATATGAGCTATTTTCGATTTGGTATTTATCTACCGCGTTAAAGCAAAATAGACCGTTGGGTGTTAAAGCCATCGCAACCTGATGAAGGCAGTCTGCAAGGCGTTTAATGCTGCCGCTGTAGTGAAGCGAATAGAGAAAGCAGCTAATGAAATCGACGGGTTCGCTAACGACAAGCTCGCACATATCCTGACGACTGAATTGCGCTTCGGGACACCGCTGCTGAGCAATATCGAGCATTGGCTGATTTATATCTAAGCCACTGCTGTGGTAGCCGAGATCGATAAGGTGGCGAATATGCGGCCCGGTACCACAGCCTAAATCCAAATGCTTGCGGCCTTGGTTGCCAAAGATTTTATTAAGACGGTGGGCGGTATTACTCTGAGCTTGGTAGTCGATGTCGGCGCACATCAAATCGTAATAGGCCGATAAATCGGTATAGAGAATTGTATCGGACATGTGTGGGCGCGCGGCGGATTTTGAGGGTGGCGCAGTATAGCAATTACCTATGATTTGGAAAGTAAAAAAGGACGCTTAGCCAGATGTGCTATCCGCCCTTTTTTACCCACATTGCGCGGCTATTGCGGGCCTGTTTGCTGGCTAGAGTCAGACCACAGCGCCGACCAAATATAATCCCCAGACAGGAAAAACACCGCGTCGTTGTGAATGACCGAGCGATTTTGGCCGCCGTACCAATTGTTGCTGGGGGCGGGGCTGGCAATGATATTGCCAATTAGGTCGAGGCTCGCGGCGGCGGCATTAGTTTTGCCGTTGATTTCCATAAGATACAAGCGATTTTCACTTACGTAGCCGTCTTGTTCGGTATTGTAGGCGGACTGCACCGGCACGGTTAAACGGTCGCTGCCATCGGCTTGCTGAAGATAGGTGAAGGCGTGGCGGTTGTATTGCGCTTCTGAGTAATTCCAGCCACCTTCTTTGCCGAGTAAAAGGCTACCAAGTTCGCTGGGGTTATTGATGTCGCTGACGTTAAATAAACTGAGTTTGACCATGCCTTGATTTTGCGCAGATTGGCCCAAGCCCAATAGCAAATTGCTGTTTATTGGATGTAGAAAATCCGAGAAACCTGGGATTTCTAGCTCTCCGGCAATATAAGGATCGGCGGGGGCGCTGAGATCGATCACATAAAGTGGGTCGATTTGTTCAAACGTCACGAAATAGGCGCGATCTTCAAAAAAGCGAACGCCATACAGAGCTTCGTTGGCTTTACCTATTTCTTGCGGGCGCTGGGTATTGGGTAGGCTGCCGACGAGGTCTAAGCTTTTTGTGTCGGTATTTTCACGGAGAATACTGAGCTGGTGGTCGCGCAGATCAGTGCTGTCACTGGTATAAATTGTGGTCACTACCCGCAGTAAATCGTCGTATTCAGACATTCGGAAATCGGTCTGGCCCGGGCCCCAGAGTTGGCCAGCAATATCTGCCGAGCCGCTGTATTCGGGGCTGCCGGCGTTCAGTTTGAATTTGTGAATGCGGGTGTTGCCTGCTTGGCTAGTGTAGCGTGCCTGGCTTAAGTAGAGCGCTTTCTGGCTTACGTAGACGCCGCTGCTGTCTTCATTGAAACACACTGACTGTGCAGTGTTTGGCGAACTCAAGTTTATTGCGGTGACGCTGGTAATAACGGGGTAGGCATAGTCTCGTTTGGGGTCGTCGCGACTTAGTAAACAGTTTTGCGGGCTAAATAGGGGGCGGCTTTCGCCATTGATCGTTAACGTGGGAATGATGTCTTGGGGCTGGATTGCTGCCAGTTGTTGCGCATTGGCATTGGCTTCATTTCGGTTTGCCGGATAGGTGTAGATATTATCAAAATACGGGCTGTGGCGACTGATTATATACAGGGTGTCGCCAATGCGGCGGCTGTCTACCAGACCACCCTCAATGCCGATTTTCCACGTTAGTTCGGGTTGGGTAATAGTGCTGGTGTTGTAAATATTGATCGTCAAGTTCTGCTGCTGCCAGCCGAAAATTCCCAGCCATTGCACACCGTAAGGGCCGTAATATTGGCTGCTACCAATGCTGATTAGCTGTGTTTCACTAATGTATAGACCTTGCACAAATTCGCCGGCCTCAAGCGGAATAGTGCTTAACTCTGCTGTGGTGGCAGTTTCTGAATTAGTGCTCAGAATACGAATGCCGGACGATTGTTCGGGGCTGGGTGGTGCAAAGCTAGCGCTGTCGGCAAAAGCGCCACCTTGGCTAACGAAGCAGCAGCGCGACTGCAAGGTAGGTGCAATATACAGGTGGTCGCCGTCGTATTTGAGCACGTCGAGTTCGTCAACATTATTTTCTAAGGTGTAGGTGGTACTGTAGCTCGTGCTATCGCCACCGTTATCGGCACTAGGCGCATTTGCTTCGTTGGCGGCAACAGCTTGAAGATTGTTGTTGCTGTCCACAGGGCGGGTATAGGCGGCGCGGAATTGATCAATAAACTCAGCGTCGTTTTTGACTGCGCGTAATAAGCCTTTTTCTATGCTTCCGTTCGCGGCTAAGGGGCTTCCCGAGCTTCCGCCACCACAGGCGGCAAGGCCTAATAGGATGATACTGAGCGATATCGTTGAGGACAGCGATTGATACATGATCACTTACTCTTTTTGTATTTGGCGCGGCGCAGCTAGTAGTTATTTAAACGGCCAGAGCAGACTAGTATCTATAAGTGTATGCCTTTTGCCGAAAATGTACATTTTCGATAATAAACTGCTGGCTATTCGCGCAGTTGGATTTTGCGGTAAGCTTAGCGAACTAGGTTAAATTGTTGAATTCTATGCACTACTATCGATTGGAAAGGCTGATAAATCTGTTTGATGGCTACCGTCAGGTGTTCAAAATAAATAGCCACCATTTAATGCTGCTGCAAATTGACGGGGAGCGATTTTTAATAGAGAGCAATTGCCCGCATCGAGAGTATCCGCTTAAAAGCTCTGATGTGGACGGCAGCGATTTGGTTTGCCCTCAGCACGGCTATCGCTTTGATATACGCAGTGGCGAGTTACGGCATTACAGTGAAGAGCACTGTCGAAATCTACATTGTTTTGAATTGGTCGAGCGTGACAGCGAGGTTGGGGTGATACTGGATTATTAGTGTAAATTACTACGTAGCTTGTAGTTGCCATTTTCTGACAGACATAAAAAAGCCCTAGCAGTTTGCACTGTTAGGGCTTTTTTTACTGCGAGCTAAAATTACTTAGCGGCAGCGGCTTTCTTTTCTTTCTCTTTGGCAATGATTGTCTCAGCAACGTTAGCTGGGCAAGCCGCGTAGTGAGAAAATTCCATTGAGAACTGACCGCGACCAGAGGTCATGGTACGCAGGGTGCTGATGTAGCCAAACATTTCTGAAAGCGGTACATCGGCTTTGATACGTACGCCAGTAACGTTTGCTTCCTGACCAGAGATCATGCCGCGGCGACGGTTAAGGTCACCGATAACATCACCTACGTGATCTTCTGGGCTGTAAACGTCTACCTTCATTACCGGCTCAAGCAATTGTGGGCCGGCTTTAGGCATAGACTGGCGGAATGCGCCTTTTGCCGCTATTTCAAACGCGACTGCCGATGAGTCAACTGCGTGGAAACCACCGTCTACCAAGGTTACTTCAACGTCGAGTACGGGGAAACCGGCCAGAGGACCAACACCCATCATCGAGCGGAAACCTTTCTCGATGGCTGGGAAGAATTCCTTAGGAACGTTACCGCCTACAACTTTTGAGGTAAAGGTAAAGCCCGTGTTGGCTTCGCCTGGCTTGACGACGTAGTCGATCTTACCAAACTGACCAGAACCACCAGACTGCTTCTTGTGGGTATAGCTGTCTTCGATTTCTTTGGTGATGGTTTCGCGGTAGGCAACCTGTGGCTGACCTACAGTTAAGTCAACGCCGTAAGTACGCTTAAGGATGTCGACTTTAATGTCGAGGTGCAATTCGCCCATACCTTTTAGGATGGTTTCACCTGAGTCGATGTCAGTTTCAACGCGGAAAGTAGGATCTTCTGCAACCATCTTACCGATCGCAATACCCATTTTCTCAGTTGAGCCTTTGTCTTTTGGCGTAACAGAGATCGAGATAACGGGCTCTGGGAATACCATGGCTTCAAGGGTACATGGGTGCTTTGGATCACAAAGGGTGTGACCAGTTTGCACGTTCTTCATGCCCACGATGGCGATGATGTCACCGGCTTGTGCGCTGCTTAATTCGTTGCGCTCATCGGCTTGCATTTCAACCATACGGCCAACGCGTTCTGATTTGCCAGTAAAGGAGTTAAGGATAGTGTCACCCTTGTTCAACTTACCAGAGTAAATGCGGATAAAGGTCAGGGCGCCGAAACGGTCATCCATGATCTTAAACGCCAGCGCGCGGAAGGGCTCGTCAGCAGAAACAATAGCGAATTCACCGTTGCCGTTGCCTTCTTCGTCAGTTAACGGCTGTGGGTTAACTTCGGTTGGGGTTGGCAGATATTCAACAACTGCATCAAGTAGTAGCTGCATACCTTTGTTTTTAAAGGCAGAACCACAGTAGGTTGGGAAAAACGCTAGTTCAAGTGTACCCTTGCGGATGCAGCGCTTAACATCTTCATCTGAAGGCATTTCGCCTTCCATATATGCCATCAACAGGTCGTCATCTACTTCTAGCGCAGTTTCAACCAGCTGTTCGCGGTACATCTCAACGTCGTCAACCATGTCGGCTGGAACATCAACAACGTCGTAATTTTCTGGCTGACCAGAGTCGTCCCATACATAGGCTTTACGGCTAAGTAGGTCAACAACACCAACAAACTCATCTTCACGACCAATAGGCAGGGTCATGATAAGTGGGTTAGCACCCAATACTTTTTTAACTTGATCGGTAACGCGAATGAAGTCAGCGCCGATACGGTCGAGTTTGTTAACGAAAATCAGGCGCGATACTTTAGAGTCGTTCGCGTAACGCCAGTTGGTTTCAGACTGGGGCTCAACACCACCCGAACCACAGAATACGCCGACACCGCCGTCGAGTACTTTCAGTGAGCGGTAAACTTCTACGGTGAAGTCAACGTGCCCAGGGGTGTCGATAACGTTGAAGCGGTGGCCTTTCCAGAAACAGCTAACGGCGGCTGACTGAATGGTAATACCGCGCTCAGCTTCCTGTTCCATGAAGTCGGTTGTTGATTCACCTTCGTGAACCTCACCAATTTTATGAATTTTACCGGTCAGCTTAAGGATACGCTCGGTAGTGGTGGTTTTACCGGCATCAACGTGGGCGAAGATACCAATATTTCTGTAAAGGGATAAATCAGTCATAGCGCTCTCTATAAGCTGGGTTGAAAATAGGCCGCTAATGTACAGGAAATTAGGTGATTTTGCTCGTAGAAAAGTGGTACTAACAGCGATTGCGAAGGATTTTTTATCAATAAAGCCTGTTTTGGGCGTTTGCAGCTGCTATCCCGATCCTTTTTGCTCAAGAAATTCCGTATTAAGCTCATGTAAGTATTCAGTTTTTCGGGGATGAGTTGGCAAAAGTTTGTGGTGCCAACTCATCGTTATGTTAGCTGCGAGTCTCGACTAAGGATTCCAGACCCCATTTGTTAGTCGTACCACATAAAAGCCGCTGTAGCCGTCGGTATACCAAATTTCCTTGCGCTCGGGCACAAAGGCGGGACGAGACATGGCCCAGTTGCTGGCGGGAGCAGGAACGGTTAATACGCGGGGCTGAACTGGCGCGTTGAAATAAGCAATCTCGACGGGCTTTTCGGGATTGCGAATATCAAAGATACGCAAGCCGGATAAGATCATGCTGCAAGCCGCAATATCGGGGTTTACTCGGCTTGGCACCGAGCAGTAATGGCCAGCATAGCCGCCAGTTGGGTTAAAGGCACCGGGGTCATCGGCGATGGTGGCGCGATTTTCAGGCTCGTGTACTTCTAGGCGTAGATCGGAGACGACCCGCGGCTGGGTTTCGTCGCTAATATCAATAATGCGGCCAGCGCCCACAAACTCACCATGGGTGGTTACCGATGCGTTATTGCCGGGCTGGTTGGTGGAGTATTCGTCGATTTCTAGCAAGTAGGCTTTGCCATTGCGACTAAAGGGCATGGCGTTTTGGGGAATGGTTTGGTTGTCCCAAGATATATTGGCTATTTCACGAACCTGGGGGTTGGCTACCCGCGCCTGAATTTCCGATACATCTAGTATTAACACCCCGAAACCATTGCCTGAGGCGAGGTAGGCGCGGTTGCCGTCGTCGCTCAGTGACAAGCCGTGCGATGTGTAGTTGCCCGCCCACAGCGGAAGTGGCAGCGAGGGGTTAGATATATCTACGGCAGTCAGGGTTGGCGTACCTGGCGATGCGGAATAAAAGGTTTTTCCATCTGGCGTAATGCCACTTTCGTGACCGAGTGTGCCGACGAGCGCAGAGGATTTTAATACCGGATTGCGGCAATCTTCAGAGACGTCATACACATCGACTATGCCTGGATAAACCCCCGGGTTGCCCATTACCGCCGCTAATACACCTGCCTCTTGGGAAACTACGAGAGACTCATGGGGCGAAAGCATTGCCGGGGTAACGAGGCGGGCGGTCATTAGCGGGCTTGTAGGATCGCTCATGTCCAATACATTTACACCGACATTCATGTCTAAGACATTGCTCGGAAACAGTAAAGTACTGTCGTAATAGGCACACTCCCGTCCAGTTTTGTCGACATAGCGTTCAACTTTAAACCCGCCGACGGTGCCGATAGCGTTGGGGGTGAAATACGAACCCGCAAGCTCGGTATTGCAAGTGAAGCCCATTTCAGCGAGGCCGGCGTCGTGGTCTGCTTGGCTTACCCTGCCTTGCATACCGGACTCTGGTCGCGAGCCGGGGCCGCAGGTGGCGCGGCTAATACTCTCTTCGCTGGCAGGCCGCGCAGGGCTCGACGATTTACTGCCTGAGTTGCAGGCAATTAAAGCACTGGCGCTAATTAATAGCAGGGCGATGGATATACTGCGTGTCATGCTGACCTCACTTATTATTTTGAAACCGCGTTTTAGTTGCGTCGGCTATGTGTCGCTTTAATTTGCCGCAGCATTTTGCGGGGTAATTGCGGCGAGCATTATTTGAAATTGTTGAATTTCGGTAGCCTGGTCTAGGGTTATTCTCGCCGCTAGCGTTCGTACCGCCGGCAAGCTAGCCTGCTCGGCGGCAAATTCTGCCATGGGCAGGCCACCTTGGTGATGACTGAGCATTAGTTGTAAAAACAGGGTATCTCGGGCTAAACCTTCGCTGTTGCGCAGGGTGTTTAATTCTTCGAGGCTTGCCATGCCGAGCATGCCATTGGGCGAGCGCCCACAGTCGAGCAGGTATTGGTTTAAGCGTGAATTTGGCGGCTGTGTGCCGAGCAGCATCCACGACATATCAGTGTTGGCAGGTGTTACTGGCCGGTTCCATAGCCGCAGCCAACCTTGCATTTCGCCGAGTTCGACGAGCTGGGTCGCGGCGATGGCGCGCGCTTGGGCGGTGAGCCCAGTGGGGCGACCGTCTAATAATAATTGGGCCATTGCGATGGCTTGCCGGTGGTGAAGATACATGGCTTGGCTGAAGCCGATATCAATAGCACTGGGCGCCAAATTACGTAAATTTGCGCGGGCGTCTTGCAGATCTCGGTATTGATAGCCCGCAGCACTGCCAACCACTATGGCCAGGGCGGCAGCAAATATGTAGCTGAGTGTGCGAATAGCCAATTATTTGATCTCGTTGTTTTATATTTATTATCTGTGACCCTAAGCTCGATCCTAAATTACCGAGAAGCCAGGTGGTCTATGTGGTAATCGAGATAGTAGCAAATGTATTAACTGAAAACATCGAAAATTATTACAGGGCACTTGGCTGTAGGTGGCAGTAGCGCAAAAAGCGTTATTTAATAGAATGGCTTTAAGGAGAGTGGAGGTTTGGCGTGGCGCCAGAGGCGGTCAAAACTTTCACGGTAGTCGCGTGCTATTGATTCCACACTGCAGTATTCGGCGTTGTTGATGGCACTTTGATGTGGGTAGGTGATGAGTTTATCTTCATCGCCAACCATGAAAAATTCTTTGGCGCCAAAGGTGTGACCAATGCTGAGCTTGCGGATTGGTATCGCGGTTTTCCATTCGCGACTCATGTCGAGCAGTGGGTGATGATGTTCGCGCAGCGGCATTTCGTCGCAGATCATTAGAAAAATAGTGTTGCCCTGATGACGATGAATAAACTCATGGGCATAGCGCAAAAAATGTTCATTAGCATAGAGCGAATTCTCTAGGCTATGGCTGAATATTCGCAGTTCCCAGCGCGTATTTTTTAGTAGGTCGACAGCAGCTCGCGCGGGATTGGCTTGCAAGTTGATTTCTGCGGTAAACCCTCTGCGCAGCATTGGATTTAAGGTCATACGCATATGCTGGTGCGCTATGCCGGCGTCTAGAAAGCGAGGGCCAATGAGTTCAAAACCTTGCTGTTGGTAGAACTCAATTGCGTGAATTTGGGCGCCTAAGTGTAGGCTGGCAATTCCGCGATCTTTGGCTTCATTAATGCAATGTTGCAGTAGCGCCTTGCCTACGCCCTTGCGACGATAGGGTGGCAATACGGCCATGCGGCCGATGGTGCCGTTATCGAGCAGGCGTACGGTGCCAATCGCCTCCGTATCGTGAAAGGCTAGCCAGTGGGTGGCAGTAGTGTCGAATTCGTCTAACTCAAGTGCTTCAGGCACTTTTTGCTCATTGACAAACACCATATGGCGTATGGCAGTGAGTTGTTGTTGGTATTCGCTCCAAGCCGCTTTAACTATCGTAATCGTCTTCATCAAAGCAAAGCGTAGCACTACTGTAGAGCGCGTATAGCATTTCTTTGCTTAAACTTCGGAAATTACTTATAGGCTGGCCACATTCCTGCTGACACAGGGCCTTCACGTCGCTGGTTTGCTCGGGTGGATACGCAAAGGCCGCGCCATCGGCGTATAAATATTGGGCGTCGAAAGCGAGCCGAGCACCGAGGCGCAGCTGGGGGATTTCGCCGTCGTTTAGCGCTAATTGAAATTCATCAAAATCGAGGTGGTCGCCGGCCAGCTCCTCGCGGTCGTCGACGCGGGTCATCATACTGCCAAACCAGCGGGCAATTAAGGCATCGTTGTCGAGCTGCTTAAGTAGCAGCGCTTTTACGTGCTTATGAACCTCGCTAGAGATTTCACCTGTATTATTGCCAGCGCTCAGTGCGGGGTCGCGGTAGCGCTGCGAGGCATCGAGAAAGCTGGCAACTTCGTCACCAAAATCGCTAAACAACTCAGCTTCTGAGGGCGCTCTGAAACCGACCGATAGGGTCATGCAGTCATCGCCCTCGGCAACGCCCCAGTGGGCGACTCCTGGCGGTACATAAAGAATGTCGCCGACTTCTAGCAGGTATTCAGATTCGGTATTGAATTCCTTTAGCAGTTTTAGCTGGGGATGCGGATGCAGCGGTGTGTCGGGGCCGCAGTGGCCGCCGATTTTCCAACGACGTTGGCCACTGGCTTGAATCAGGAATACATCGTATTGGTCGTAATGGGGGCCGACATTGCCGCCGTCGGTGGCATAGCTCACCATGATATCTTCGGTGCGCCAGCGGGGAATAAAGCGGAACTCGGCGAGCACGTCGGCGAGGTCCGGCAAGTAGTGGTCTACGCTTTGGACCAGCAAGGTCCATTTGTTTTTGGGGAGCGTGGCAAACTCGGCCTCGTCAAAAGGCCCGTTGCGCAGCTCCCAGCCATCGTCAGCTTCAATAATAATACGGCTGTCGATGCCTTCTTCGCAGGCTAGCCCTGCCAGATCATTGCCGTCTAAGGGGCAATTGAAATTGGGGAGCGCGCCCTTTATTAAGGTGGCTTTGCGCTGCCAGACCTCATCTAAAAATTGCTGGGGGTCAAAGTTCTGCAGCGCCATCAATCAGATCCGCTTTGCTTGGGCAGCGGCATTGCCGATGTATTTGGCCGGAGTAAGCTCGCGCAATTCGGCTTTAGCCGCCTCAGGAATATCCAGGGTTGCAACAAACTCTTTCAGTATTTCCGCAGTAATGCGTTGGCCGCGGGTAAGCGCCTTGAGTTTTTCATAGGGTTCGGCAACGGCGTAGCGGCGCATCACGGTTTGAATAGGCTCGGCGAGCACTTCCCAGCTGTCGTCAAGATCGGCGGCTATGCGGGCGACATTAATTTCCAACTTGCTCAGGCCTTTCATCGTGGCGGCATAGGCCATGGTGCTGTAGGCAATGCCCACGCCCATATTGCGCAATACAGTGGAGTCGGTAAGGTCGCGCTGCCAGCGCGAGATCGGCAGCTTGGCGGCCAAGTGATTAAGCACTGCATTGGCCAGACCTAAATTGCCTTCGGAGTTTTCGAAGTCAATGGGGTTGACCTTGTGCGGCATGGTGGAGGAGCCCACTTCGCCAGCAATAGTGCGCTGTTTGAAGTAGCCCAGCGAGATATAACCCCAAATATCGCGGTCGAGGTCGATCAAAATGGTGTTAAAGCGCGCGATTGCGTCGAATAACTCGGCGATATAGTCGTGGGGCTCAATCTGGGTAGTATAGCGATTCCAGTTGATACCGAGTTTGCTAATAAAAGCGTCGGCGTGGGCTTCCCAGTCGATGTCGGGATAGGCCGACAGGTGGGCGTTGTAGTTGCCCACGGCGCCGTTAATTTTCCCTAGCAGGCTAACGTCGGCAATAGCCGCGCGCTGGCGGCGCAGACGGGCGACAACGTTGGCAAACTCTTTGCCCATTGTGGTGGGGCTGGCAGTTTGGCCGTGGGTGCGAGCGAGCATTGGCACGTCGGCAAACTCGTGAGCCTGCTCAGTCAGCTTATTAATAATAGCATCGGCGTCGGCGAGCAATAATTCGCGGCCTTCTTGCAGCATCAGTGCGTGAGATAGGTTGTTGATGTCTTCTGAGGTGCAGGCGAAATGCACGAATTCGGAAATTGCGGCTAATTCAGTGTTGCTGCTAATTGCGTCTTTAATAAAGTATTCAATGGCTTTAACGTCGTGGTTGGTAGTCGCCTCGATGTCTTTTACCTTTTGCGCGCCGCTTTCATCAAAATTACTAATGAGGGTTTCAAGTGCCGCATTGGCTGCTTGGCTTAGGGCGGGCACTTCAATCACGCCAGGGTTGGCGGCTAAGGCTTGCAGCCAGCGCACTTCAACAATTAAGCGGTATTTGATAAGACCAAATTCGCTGAATACGGGGCGCAGAGGCGCAGTTTTGCTGCCGTAGCGGCCATCGACGGGTGAGACGGCGGAAAGCGCGGATAAGTCCATGTTCAATACCTTTTACTGTGCTGTGCGGGGCGGGCCATGCGGAAAGCGCGCAATAATACACGAGTTAACGGGGAATTTCAGTGCTGAGCAGCTGTTTGGTTTGGGCAAAAAGCCGGTTGCGCTGAAAGACGAGCTTCCAGCGGCTGCCACCTACTTGGCGCCACAAATACGCTGCGCGTATCGAGGCGAGTAGTAAGCTGCGTATACGTGCTGCATTATTAGCATTTTGTAGCTCTTGGGCGCTGCCGGTTATTTGTATTCGGAAATTGTACTTTGATATTGTATCTTGATAAATTGATGAAAGAGATGAGCTTAAGGTACTGATATCTATATTATTCATCTCTCTATTTTTTTCGGCGTGCTGAAGTCTGTTGCGCAGTAGTGCTGAGGTAGTATCGTCGCCCCGCAGTTTTTTGTGTAAATGTAAGATGCCTAGGCAATAGCGCATAACCGCGCGGCGCTCGCCGTAATCATTGCCGCTTAGCAGGTCGCGCAGGCCGCGGATGCCCAC
Organism: Zhongshania guokunii; assembly: GCF_040892635.1. Lineage (NCBI taxonomy): Bacteria > Pseudomonadati > Pseudomonadota > Gammaproteobacteria > Cellvibrionales > Spongiibacteraceae > Zhongshania > Zhongshania guokunii. The sequence goes on from NZ_JBFRYA010000008.1 coordinate 121,396, forward strand.
CTCTAGGTTTTCGATGCCGCCATAGGCTTCTTCAACGGTGGTTGCTGAAAATGCGAAAAGGCTATTAATAGACGCCTCAAGTGCCTGGGGTTCGGCTTGACCAGTGCGGGCTATTTGATCGACCAGCACAGTGCCTTGCACAATTGCCGCGAGGGCGAGGGTTTGCTGCCTTGCGAGTTGCTCGGGTTTGCTCACTGCACTACTCATAAATAATTAAACCCTGCTTCGATAGCACCGCCACCAAGGCAGATGTCGTCGTCGTAAAACACCACTGATTGACCCGGGGTGATAGCGCGCTGGGCATCGCTAAAATGCACTTCAAAGCCCCTGTCGGTGGCGCGAATTTCGCAATCTTGATCGGCTTGCCGGTAGCGGGTTTTAGCCTTGCAGCTATGGGGTAGCGCTGGCGCTTGTCCGCTAATCCAGTGGATCTCGCCAACTTGCAGGGCTTGTTTAAACAGCGATGGGTGTTGGCCGCCTTGGGCGACCAGCAAGACGTTGCGGTCTAAATTTTTGTCTACAACATACCAGGGCTCTTCGCCGCCGCCCTTAACGCCGCCAATCCCCAAGCCCTGACGCTGGCCAATGGTGTGATACATCAAACCGCTGTGCTCGCCCATATCTAGGCCGTCCAAACTTTCAATGCGGCCAGGCTTGGCGGGCAGGTATTGCTGCAAAAAGTCTTTAAAGCGGCGCTCACCAATAAAGCATATACCGGTACTGTCTTTTTTGTTGTGAGTGATAAGGCCGTGTTCTTCGGCAAGGGCGCGCACCACGGGCTTTTCAATTTCGCCTACGGGGAATAGTGTTTTAGCTAGCTGTTCGCTGCCCACGGCGTGGAGAAAATAGCTCTGGTCTTTGTTGGCGTCGAGGCCTTTTAGCAGTTGACTGCTGCCGTCAACATCGCGGCGGCGGGTGTAGTGACCAGTGGCGATGTAGTCGGCGCCCAGCACTAAGGCGTAATCAAGGAAGGCCTTAAATTTAATTTCGCGATTGCAGAGAATGTCTGGGTTGGGCGTGCGGCCTGCCTTATACTCCGCCAAAAAGTGCTCAAAGACATTGTCCCAATATTCGCTGGCAAAATTGGCGGTGTGCAGGTGAATACCCAAGGTTTTGCATACTGCAGCGGCATCGGCCAAATCATCTTTAGCGGTGCAGTATTCGGTGCCGTCGTCTTCGTCCCAGTTTTTCATAAACAGGCCTTCGACCTGATAACCCTGCTGCATTAATAGCAGGGCGGAAACCGAGGAATCGACGCCGCCGGACATGCCGACGATAACCTTGGTTGTACTGTTGTCTGGGCTTGTGCTTTGCTGCATTAGCGTGTTCCGTAAATCATTGACAGGGGGTAGCGGTGGCCGGCGAGATAGCGCTCCAAGCACTCCAGCACCAGTGGGCTGCGCAGCATGGCGCGGCGCTCGCGGAGCTCTTCTACCGTTAGCCAAATGGCTTGCTCAATATCGCTATCGAGTGGTTGCTCGGGGCAAAAGGCGATTGGCTTGGCAAAAAAACTGGTGCGCTGATAGGTCACGCCGTTACTCGGTGCGGTGTATAAACCCAGGCCTACGACACCTAGGATCTCAACCCGCCACTGGGTCTCTTCTAACGTTTCGCGACAGGCAGCTTCTATTAGGCTCTCATTCTGTTCGAGGTGGCCGGCGGGCTGATTGATTACCCGCTGTCCATGTTTGATTTCTTCAACAAACAAAAATTTGCCGTCGTTCTCAACCAAGGTTGCCACGGTGACGTGGGGCTGCCAGTCCATAGTCTTGTCCGAATACCAAAAGCGGAATTGTAACAGCTGCCGCCGCTCAGCGACTACGTTTGCGACCAGTGGGCCGAGGGCTTTTGTTGTGGGGCTTGTAATTAATGCGTCGTGACGCTGGCTTGTTTGGGCTAGCATAGCGCTTAAACTCATCGCTAAGTGTGATTTTTCGGTGCTCACCTGGTGCCAGGCCGTCGAGTGCCCAGTCGCCAATTGCGGCGCGAATCAAGCGCAGCGTGGGGAAGCCGACCGCGGCAGTCATGCGTCGAACCTGGCGATTGCGACCTTCGCTAATTTGCAGGCTAATCCAACTGGTGGGGATGGCGGCCCGAAAACGCACCGGTGGATCTCTGGGCCAGAGCGGGTCAGGCTCGGCGATGCGCTCGGCATTGGCCGGAAGGGTGGGGCCGTCCTTTAGTGTGACTCCAGTGCGAAGTTGAGCTAGTGCTGAATCGCTTATTTCCCCTTCGACTTGCGCCCAGTAGGTTTTTTTAAGTTTGTGGCGCGGATGGCTTATTTGGTGCTGCAATTCGCCATCGCCGGTTAAAATCATTAGGCCTTCAGAGTCATAATCTAGCCGTCCCGCTGGATATATCGCGGGTATACTGATGTAATCAGCTAGGGTGGCGCGGCCATCCGAGTCAGTGAACTGGCTCATAACCTGAAAGGGTTTGTTGAAAATAAAAATGTCGCTCACGTTAAAATAGGCTCATTCATAGAAGAAATCTCGGTATAAAGTGTTACAATGTCGCGCTTTTTACCGAAGCTGTATTGTACCTAATACAGTCATTCTTCGTATTGTGAGCAAGTGCGAGCAAAGATACTAACTGATAAACCATGGAGTCAAAAATGGGATACCAACATATCAAGGTACCTGCAGAGGGCGAGAAAATCACCGTTAATGCGGATCTCTCCTTGAACGTACCCGATCGGCCAGTAATACCTTTTATCGAAGGCGATGGCATCGGGATCGATATTACTCCGGTGATGATCAACGTTGTTGATGCAGCCGTTCAAAAAGCCTATTCAGGCGCGAAAAAAATCAGCTGGATGGAGATTTACACTGGCGAGAAAGCCGCTGAGCTTTACGACGGCGACTGGTTCCCAGCAGAGACTCTTGATGCGATTAAAGATTATGTTGTCGCTATCAAAGGTCCATTAACTACGCCTGTTGGCGGCGGTTTCCGCTCTTTGAACGTAGCGCTGCGCCAAGAGCTCGATCTGTATGTTTGTCAGCGTCCGGTTCGCTGGTTCGAAGGTGTACCTTCACCTGTTAAAGAGCCCGGCAAGACCAATATGGTTATTTTCCGCGAAAACTCTGAAGATATCTATGCAGGTATTGAATGGAAAGCGGGCACTCCTGAAGCAACTAAAATCATTGATTTTCTTCAGGATGAAATGGGCGTTACTAAAATTCGCTTCCCACAGGATTGCGGTATTGGTATCAAGCCGGTTTCACAAGAAGGCACGAAGCGTCTTGTTCGCAAAGCTATTCAGTACACTATCGACCAAGACCTGCCATCGCTGACTATTGTCCACAAGGGCAATATCATGAAGTTCACCGAAGGCGCTTTCAAAACTTGGGCTTACGAGCTGGCAATGGAAGAGTTCGGTGGCGCACTGATCGACGGCGGTCCATGGGTGAGCATTAAGAATCCAAACACTGGCAAAGAGATCGTCATTAAAGACGTGATTGCTGATGCTATGCTCCAGCAAGTGCTGTTGCGCCCAGACGAGTACAGCGTTATTGCTACGCTTAACTTGAATGGCGATTACCTGTCTGACGCCCTGGCTGCTCAGGTTGGTGGTATCGGTATTGCACCCGGTGCGAACATGAGCGACAACATTGCACTGTTTGAAGCAACTCACGGTACTGCACCCAAGTACACGGGCCAAGACAAGGTGAACCCAGGTTCATTGATCCTGTCTGCAGAAATGATGTTGCGTCACTTGGGCTGGAATGAAGCGGCAGATTTAATTATTGCCGGCATGAACGGTGCTATTCAGGCTAAAACCGTAACCTATGATTTTGAGCGTTTGATGGAAGGTGCAACCTTACTGAAGTGTTCAGAGTTTGGTGATGCCATCGTTAAGCACATGGCGTAAAAAATCGTCGCCGCCCGCACAAGCGGGGGGCGATATTTCCTTTCGCGGCGCTATTCTTGCGTTTGCGTTTCAGCTGCTTTAATGTCGATTGCGTGCAGCCCCTTGGGACCAGGTTCAGCTTTAAAAACCACGGATTGCCCCGCTTTTAGCGTTTTGTAGCCTTCCATGGTGATGGCCGAATAGTGGGCGAAAATTTCATCTTCACCGCTTTCGGATACGATAAACCCATATCCTTTGGCGTTATTGAACCACTTTACAACACCGCTTTGCATAGCCTTTCTTCCTTAATTGTCGTTATAGTTATTGCGTAGTTGACGTAAACTGCCTTGTATTTCCGAATACAGCCCCCATTTTTAAAACAGTCCGGCCACCGCGTCAAGTAAAGACGTTGTAAGATGGGAAGTTGGTGAATTTCCCTATTGCGCGGGGTTATAGTGGTGATAAGCTCAGGTAACTTCAGTGAAAATGCAGATTAATATACAGAATATGGCTAACAAGCCGGAAGACGAGGATCACAGTAACGGTATCGCGGTTCAGGAATCAAAACCTGAATTAAAGAAACCACGTATGTATGCTGTGGTCTTACTTAACGATGACTATACGCCCATGGAGTTTGTTGTTGAGGTTTTGGAGGACTTCTTTTATTTGGATCGTCAGCGCGCGACGCAAGTCATGCTGGCCGTTCACACCAAGGGTAAGGGAGTGTGTGGAGTGTTCACCAAGGATATTGCGGAGACAAAAGCCGCGCTGGTGAACCAGTACGCTAGAGACAACGGTCATCCGCTACTTGCTGAGATAGAAGAGAGCGACGACTAACACTGGTAATTGCAGAAGGCGAATGTAGTCTATGTTGAGCAAAGACCTAGAAACAACTCTGAGTCAGGCATTTAAATCGGCTCGTAGTCGTCGGCATGAATTCATGACCGTCGAACATCTATTGCTAGCGCTGGCAGACAACGAAGCGGCCGTTAAGGTACTACTGGCCTGCGGCGCTGACTTGCTGCAGCTTAAGGGCGAGCTTAAAGAGTTTGTCGACGCAACCACCCCACGAATACCAGAAACCGATGTTGAGCGAGATACCCAGCCGACCTTGGGCTTTCAGCGTGTATTACAGCGCGCAGTATTCCACGTGCAATCCTCTGGTAAGCAAGAAGTCACTGGCGCCAATGTTCTAGTCGCTATTTTTAGCGAGCAGGAAAGTCAGGCGGTTTACTTCTTAAAGTCGCAGAGCGTTAATCGCTTGGATGTGGTCAATTTCATTACTCACGGCATCTCTAAAGTGTCTGGCGCCGAAGGCCTTGAACACGATCAAAGCCAAGACGCCGAGGGTGAAAATGCTGATCCTGAGCAGCGTCCATTGGAAAATTTTGCCACCAACCTTAACGCCGAAGCAAAAGCGGGTCGTATCGACCCCTTGATTGGGCGCGCCGAAGAGGTTGAGCGCGTTGCGCAAATTTTAACCCGTCGCCGTAAAAACAACCCCTTATTAGTGGGTGAGTCTGGTGTGGGTAAAACCGCAATTGCCGAAGGCCTGGCCAAGCGTATTGTTGACGGCGAAGTGCCCGATGTCTTGGTGGGTAGCGTGGTCTACTCGCTAGACATGGGCGCCTTGCTGGCCGGCACCAAATACCGTGGCGATTTTGAAAAGCGGCTTAAGGGTTTGCTGGCTGATCTTAAAAAACGTCCCGGCGCGATTTTGTTCATTGACGAGATTCACACCATTATTGGTGCCGGTGCCGCTTCCGGCGGTGTTATGGATGCCTCCAACCTATTGAAGCCACTGCTAAGCTCTGGCCAGATGCGCTGCATAGGTTCAACGACTTTCCAAGAATACCGCGGTATTTTTGATAAGGATCGCGCGCTAAGTCGCCGCTTCCAGAAAGTCGATGTTAATGAGCCATCTGTTGAAGACACTTATTTAATTCTTAAGGGCTTGCGCTCGCGCTTTGAAAGTCATCACGAATTAAAATACAGCGATGGCGCGCTGCGCTCTGCCGCGGAATTGTCTGCTCGGTATATAAATGACCGCTTTTTGCCCGATAAGGCGATTGATGTCATTGATGAAGCGGGTGCCTACCAGCGTCTGCAGAAGCCAGAAAACCGCGTTGAGAAAATTGATATTGCCGAGATCGAGGCCATTGTTGCGAAAATCGCCCGTATTCCACCTAAGAGTGTGTCGTCTGACGACCGCGCTTCGTTGGTGAAATTGGAAGATAATCTGAAAATGGTGGTTTTTGGTCAAGACAAAGCGGTTGCCGAGCTAAGTGCCTCGATCAAGTTGGCGAGGGCAGGCCTCAAATCACCAGAAAAGCCCATAGGCAGCTTTTTGCTGGCTGGGCCTACCGGTGTTGGTAAGACCGAAATTTGTCGGCAGCTGGCTAAGCTGCTGGGCTTGGAGCTTATTCGCTTCGATATGTCTGAGTATATGGAGCGCCACACCGTATCGCGGTTAATTGGCGCGCCCCCTGGCTATGTTGGTTTTGATCAAGGTGGCTTGTTGACCGACTCGGTAACCAAGCACCCGCACTCGGTGGTGTTGTTGGATGAGATCGAAAAGGCGCACCCAGATTTGTTTAATCTGTTATTGCAGGTTATGGATCACGGCTCGCTGACCGATAACAATGGTCGCAAAGCGGATTTTCGCAATGTGATCTTTGTGATGACAACCAATGCCGGTGCAGAAAGTATCAGTCGTCGTTCAATAGGCTTTACCGAGCAGGATAATCAAACCGATTCGACTGAAGCGATTAATCGTCTGTTTACCCCAGAGTTCCGCAACCGTCTCGATAGCGTAATCTCGTTCGAGCCTTTGCAGCCAGAGGTTGTGTTAACTGTGGTTGATAAGTTCTTGGTGGAATTGCAGGCGCAGCTAGACGACAAGAAGGTTGCTCTGCATGTTGATGATGAGGCGCGCCGCTGGTTGGTTGAGCACGGTTACGATAAGCACATGGGTGCTCGGCCAATGGCCAGAATTATCCAAGAGCATATCAAGAAGCCGTTAGCTGAACTGGTGTTGTTTGGCAGTCTTGAGAAATGCGGTGGCGTGGTTAATGTCAGCGTGAAAGGTGACAAGCTGGCCCTAGCTGCGGAGGCAGTGGAAGAAGAGGCGGGCCAGACCTGTGATTAGCAGGTATTTCTTAGCGGCCGCGGAAGGTGATGCGGCCTTTGCTTAGGTCATAGGGGGTTAATTCCACCTTGACCTTGTCACCAGTTAAAATCCTGATGTAATGCTTGCGCATTTTGCCTGAGATATGGGCAGTAACAACGTGTCCGTTTTCTAGGCGCACGCGAAAAGTAGTATTCGGCAAGGTGTCGATGACTTCGCCTTCCATTTCGATCTGGTCTTCTTTCGCCATTCGGCAACTATCCTCGAGAGTCTTTAAAATTAAGTGCAATGCACTGAAGCCACGTAGGGCCGTCAAAACTGCGCGCATTTTGCCCTAATTTACGCCTGATGGCAATTTGCAGCGTCAATTGTGGAGATATGCTTAATTTAAACGCAGCCAACGGTTGCTCATTAGCAGTTCTATTGGCTTGTAGTCGGTTTTATAACGCATTTTTTGGCAGTCGCGAATCCAATAGCCAAGGTAAAGATAGGGTAGTGCGAGGTCTTTGCAGCGCGAAATTTGCCAAAGAATACCGTAAACACCCAAGCTGCGCTGAGGGAAATCAGGATCATAAAAGGTGTAAATTGCGGATAAGCCATCATCTAATACGTCGGTAACAGCGATCGCAATCAGCTGCTCGGCCAAGTAAAAATGAATATATTGGCTGGCCTCGCTACCTTGGCCTAAAAAACTATCAAATTGCTGGCGCGACGGCGGATACATATCACCGTCGCGATGACGGCTGTTTATGTATTTCTCATAAAGCGCGTAGGCGTTGTCGGCTGGGCTATCTGAAATGCGGGCTTTTAAATCACTATTGCGGTTGGCGACTTTGCGTTGGGTGCGGCTAGGTTTAAATAAATTAACAGGCACTCGTGACGCAATACATGCCTTGCAATCTCCGCAGTCGGGGCGGTAGATGTGAACGCCACTGCGGCGAAAGCCGCGGCGCGATAACTCGCTATAGACCGGTGTAGAGATATTGGCATCGGGGTCGATGAAAAGCGTTTTTGCTTCACGGTCGCCAAAATAGCTACAGGGGTGGGGATGAGTAGCGTAAAGCTTGATTTGCTTGTCGTCAGTCATGCGCTGGCCACTGGCGGCTTGCCGTAATACCAGTCGAGGGTCCATTTTGCTGGTGCGCACTCAATGTTGGTGTATGACTGTAGGCATTTTTTGAAGCTTGCACGATCCATTTCCTCCGCGCCCATGGTCTCAAGATAATCGTTACTTATCTGACAATCAATGAGGGGGAAGCCCCATTCTTGCAATTGACCGCAAAGATGAACAAAAGCAATTTTTGAGGCATTTGACTCGCGGCTAAACATCGACTCGCCGTAAAACATTTTGCCAATTGCCACGCCGTAAAGACCACCAATTAGCTTGCCGTGACGCCATACTTCTACCGAATGTGCCCAGCCGGCGTTGTGTAAGTTTTGGTATGCGCTGCGCATGTCATCAGAAATCCACGTGCCTGGTCGCTTTTGGCTCAGCTCGGCGCAGCCTTGTATTACGCCACCAAAATCCTGATCAAAGCTCACGTCGTATTCGAAACGGCGCAATTCTTTGCGCAGGCTGCGAGCAATATGCAGGCGTTCGGGAAATACCACCGCACGGGGTTGTGGCGCCCACCATAAAATGGGCTGAGACTCCTCATACCACGGAAATATACCCTGCCGATAAGCGGCTAAAAGTCGCGGTACGCTGAGATCACCGCCAACGGCCAACAGGCCGTTGGGGTCCTCTAACGCAGATTCAATGGCTGGGAAACGCAGGTCAGTCGGATCTAGCCATGGAATGGCGGACATTGATTAAGTTGCCGTACTTAAGCCAAATCGTCTAGGTAGCGTTCGGCATCCAGTGCCGCCATGCAGCCAAAACCTGCCGAAGTTACCGCTTGGCGATAAATGTGGTCGGCCACATCGCCAGCAGCAAATACACCTTCTACGCTAGTCCGGGTAGCATTACCCTCGGTGCCGCTGTGAATTTTAAGATAGCCATCTTTCATTTCAAGTTGACCTTGGAAAATATCGGTATTGGGCTTGTGGCCAATCGCGATAAATACCCCGGCTACGTCGATTTCCTGACTGTCTCCACCTTTGGTGCTGTTCAGGCGCAAACCAGTTACGCCGCTGTCGTCACCTAAAACTTCATCTAATTGGTGGTTCCAGAGGATGTTGATATTGCCATTCTCGGCGCGTTCGAGCAGCTTGTCTTGCAAAATTTTCTCCGAGCGCAGGCTGTCGCGACGGTGTACTAAAGTTACTTCAGAGGCGATATTCGACAGATACAGCGCTTCTTCAACTGCGGTGTTACCACCGCCAATAACCGCTACTTTCTTGCCGCGGTAGAAAAAACCGTCGCAGGTTGCGCAGGCGGATACGCCCTTACCCATGAATGTTTCTTCAGAGGGCAGGCCAAGGTATTGCGCAGAGGCGCCAGTCGCAATAATTAAGGCGTCGCAAGTATAGGTTTTACTGCCGGTAAGGGTGAACGGCTTGTTTTTAAGGTCTACTGATTCAATGTGGTCAAAAAGCACCTGGGTATCGAAGCGCTCGGCATGTTCCTGCATTCTCTGCATGAGCTCAGGACCTTGAACGCCGTTTTGATCGCCAGGCCAGTTATCAACATCAGTGGTGGTAGTTAACTGACCACCTTGTTGAATGCCGGTAATAACCACGGGATTCAAGTTGGCGCGGGCGGCGTAGACCGCAGCAGTATAGCCGGCAGGGCCTGAGCCGAGAATTATCAGGCGGTGGTGTTGACTGTCGCTCATAAATCACTGTATCCAAGCAGGGGGATTGAACTTCGATCAATCCAAAATGACTGAGAATAGACGCATATCATAGGGTAATTCACTATCGGCAGCAAAAGCTCTGTGCGGCGACAAGTGTCATGACATAGTGCTAATATTGGGATCGTTTATGCTTTTTCAATGCCTTTTGTCAGGCAGTGCGTAAATTTTACGCACAAACTTAGGAAACCGTTTTCTTTTGCCAAAATCAACATCAGCTTCCATGGTGGAAAACCGTGAAATTTTAAATTTGCGTCTGCGCGAAGGTTTGTTAATTGCCTTTGTTGCGGTGTGTATTTATATCTTTGTCTCGCTACTGAGTTATAGCGGCAATGATCCCGGCTGGTCGCGTACCGGCAATGGCGATAGCGTGGTTAATACTGGTGGTCCAGTCGGAGCGTGGCTGGCTGACGTATTCTTCGCGCTGTTCGGGTTTATGGCGTATTTATTTCCTGCCATGCTCGGCTTTAGAGCGTGGCGGTTATTTAGGGAACGTTATCGTCCCGCCGGATTCGATACCCTGATTTTTGTGCTGCGCTTAATCGGCTTGGTGCTGGTAATGATTTCCAGTACCGGTCTCGCCGCCAACGGTGATTACGGTAATAGTGGCCTGCCATTTGGCGCGGGAGGGGTGCTGGGCGACGCGGTAGGCCATGCCACCATGACATCGTTTAACGAGTTTGGTAGCCGCCTGCTATTAATTGCGATTTTACTGTTTGGCTTGACCATATTTACCGATCTGTCTTGGATCAGGCTGATGGATTCTCTTGGTGAGCACACATTAAGGCTGTTTGATCGGGGCCGAGAAAAACTATATAAATATAAATTAGCCCGTCATGAGCGCCGCAAAGCCTCCGCGGCCAAGCAGCAGCGTCATGAGTCTGTGGCTAAAAAAACTGAAATTCAAAAGACTCGTATTCCCCCGCAAATAGCGCCGCCACCAAAGCCAGTGGCAAAGTCGAGTCGGCCCGATAAAGAACGCCAAGCATCGCTATTTGACGGCCCCGTGACCGGTACTTTGCCGTCGTTGAGCCTGCTCGATAAGGCAATTCACAATCCCGATCGTGGCTATTCACCCGAAACCCTCGAGGCGATGTCGCGGTTGCTTGAAATTAAACTGCTTGATTTTGGCGTGTCTGCCAAAGTGGTAGCGGTTTTCCCAGGTCCGGTTATCACTCGCTTTGAGCTGGAGCCCGACGCGGGGGTTAAAGTCAGCAAAATTTCTAATTTGGTAAAAGATTTGGCGCGCTCGCTGGCGGTTATTAGTGTGCGGGTTGTCGAGGTAATTCCAGGTAAACCCTATGTGGGTATCGAAATCCCCAACGAAGATCGCGAAATAGTTAATTTTCACGACGTGCTGTCGTCCGAGGCTTTCGATTCCTGCAAATCGCCGTTAACGCTTGCGCTCGGTCACGATATTTCGGGCGAGCCGGTGTGTGCCGATCTGGGCAAAATGCCTCATTTGTTGGTGGCGGGCACCACCGGCTCGGGTAAATCAGTGGGCGTTAATGCCATGCTGATTAGCTTGCTCTATAAGTCGACGCCGGAAGAAGTGCGATTGATGCTGGTCGATCCGAAGATGCTGGAATTGTCGGTATACGATGGCATTCCGCATTTGTTAACACCGGTCATTACCGATATGAAAGACGCAGCTAATGGCCTGCGCTGGTGTGTTGCTGAAATGGAGCGACGCTACAAGCTAATGTCGAAAATGGGTGTGCGTAATCTTGCTGGCTTTAACCGCAAAATAAAGGATGCCATCTTGGCGGGGGAGCCGATTAAAGATCCTCTGTGGAAGCCGGAAGAACATTATCAAGCGGGCTTAGAAGAAGCTCAGGCTCCAGATCTAGAGGTTTTGCCCTCAATCGTCGTGGTTATCGATGAATTTGCCGACATGATGATGATTGTTGGCAAAAAGGTCGAAGAGCTTATCGCGCGTATCGCCCAAAAGGCTCGCGCCGCTGGCATTCACCTGTTGCTAGCCACCCAGCGTCCCTCGGTGGATGTTATTACCGGTTTGATTAAGGCCAACGTGCCTACGCGGATTGGTTTCCAAGTGTCATCAAAAATAGATTCGCGAACGATTCTCGATCAGGGCGGCGCAGAGCAGTTACTCGGTCACGGCGATATGTTGTATCTGCCGCCGGGGGCCGGCATTCCGATTCGCGTTCACGGCGCCTTTGTGTCGGACGAAGAAGTTCACCGAGTGGTTGCCGACTGGAAACGACGGGGCGAGCCTCAGTATATTGACGGGCTTTTGGAAGAGGGTAGCAGTACCGACGCCATGCCTGGTATGCCGCCCGAAGGTGGTAGCGACGATGGCGAGGGCGATGCACTTTACGATGAAGCGGTGGCCTATGTTACTCAAAGCCGACGCGCCTCGATCTCTGCTGTACAGCGCAAATTGCGAATCGGCTATAATCGCGCCGCCCGATTAATTGAAACAATGGAGGCCGCTGGTGTCGTAACAGAGATGGCCAGTAACGGTAGTCGCGAAGTACTGGCTCCACCTCCATTTGAATAGAAGTAGAACCCATGCGCCAACTGTTAATATTTTTGTGTTTGTCAGTTTTCACTCTAACGGGGTTTGCCGAGGGCGATGTTGCCCAGTTGCACCTGCATCTCTCTGGCGCGCAAAGCCTCAATGCCAAGTTTGTGCAGCAAGTTCGGGATGTTGATGGCGAGCTTTTACAAGAGAGCAAGGGCACAATAGCCCTCAAACGGCCGAATAAAATACGCTGGGAAAGCATCGAGCCCTATCATTATTTATTGGTGAGCAACGGCCAAACCGTGTGGCGCTACGACGCCGACCTTGAACAACTCAATACCGAGGCCTTCGATGCCAATCTGGCGCAAACACCAGCCATGATCATTGGTATGTCGATAGACCAGCTGGCCGCCCAGTATGATGTGAATGTCAAAAAGAACGGCAATGCCCGCGAGTTTGTGCTCACGCCAAAACAGCCGGGCTCCTTCACCGAAATGGCCTTGATGTTCACCTGGGGCAAGCTTACAGGTATGCGCTTAACGGATACCCTTGAGCAAACCACTAAAATTGAATTTGTTAATCCCAAGTACAATAACCGCTTTAGCGACCGTGAATTTGAGTTTAATGAGGCTGAGGCGAGCAAGTCTTGACAGAAGCCGCTAGCAAAGCGCCTCTGGCGGCGCGTATGCGCCCCCAAACCCTAGATCACTATCTTGGCCAAGATCACCTTCTCGCGCCCGACAAGCCGCTGCGCAGGGCGCTAGATTCCGGTCAGCTCCATTCAATGATTTTTTGGGGGCCACCTGGCGTTGGCAAAACCACACTTGCGCAGTTAATCGCGCAGCTCTGCGACGCCCATTTTATTAGCATTTCGGCGGTGTTGGCGGGGGTTAAGGATATTCGCGCCGCGGTTGAAGACGCCAAACAGCAGCAATTCTTTCAGCGTCGTACTATCTTGTTTATTGACGAAGTACACCGCTTTAATAAATCCCAGCAAGATGCCTTTTTACCCTATGTGGAAGACGGCACCGTTATTTTTGTGGGCGCGACCACCGAAAACCCTTCCTTTGAAATTAATAACGCTTTGTTGTCGCGTGCGCGTGTTTACCAATTAAACCCCCTTAGCGATGCCGCAATTGTTGATATTGTCCGCAACGCCGCTAGCCACGAAGGTTTACAGATAGCGCAGGCAGAGGTCGAGCGAATTGCTCGCCATGCCGATGGCGATGGTCGTCGCGCTTTGAATTTACTCGAGATTGCCGGTGATATGCTCAGCGGCAGCGCCGAGCGCGAGTTGCACGGCGATGTTATCGATCAGGTGCTCAGCGGTCAGCCGCGGCGGTTCGATAAGGGCGGAGACCTTTTTTACGAGCAAATCTCAGCGCTGCACAAGGCAGTGCGCGGCAGCTCAGTGGATGGCGCCCTGTACTGGTTTGCGCGCATGCTCGACGGCGGCTGCGAGCCTTTGTATGTTGCGCGACGCTTGGTGCGCATGGCCAGTGAAGACATCGGCAATGCTGACCCCAGAGCGTTGCGACTATGCCTAGACGCATGGGAGGTTCAAGAGCGGCTTGGCAGCCCAGAAGGAGAGTTAGCCATGGCGCAAGCGGTGTGTTACTTAGCTGCCGCGCCGAAAAGTAATGCCGTGTATGCCGCGTATAATGCCGTGCGCCGCCAAATTACCGCATCCCCGAGCTACGATGTGCCGATGCATTTGCGTAATGCGCCAACCGGGATGATGAAAGACCAAGGCTTTGGCGAGGGCTATCGCTATGCCCACGATGAACCCGGCGCCTATGCGGCGGGTGAAAATTACCTGCCGGAAGCGCTAAAGGATGAGGTGTATTATCAGCCGGTTGATCGCGGGCTAGAGAAAAAAATCGCCGAAAAGCTGCGATATTTGCAGGAGCTTGATGATAGTGCTGCCTACAAGCGTTATCGTTGAGCTGAATGGGATAGAATAGCCACCCTGCTTGGAGACGATAACACGTGCAAATTTATTTACTTATCGCCCTTGGCGGGGCTTCTGGTGCGCTCAGTCGCTATGGCGTTGGCCGAATGGTCAGCCATTATTTGGCCCAAGAACACTGGCCGCTGGGCACCTTCGCGGTAAACTTTATTGGCTCCTTTGTGATTGGTGCCGTGTACGTGCTAATCACGGAAAGATCTGCGCTGCATGCAGATTGGCGCTATGTTTTGATGGTCGGCTTTTTGGGCGCATTTACCACTTTCTCCACGTTTTCACTGGAGTCGGTGGCGCTACTAGAGGCGGGAAAAATACTGGTGGCGCTGGCGTATATGCTCACCACATTGATTAGCTGCGTGGTCGCTTGCTGGCTAGGAATCGTGGTTTTGCGCGCTGCATAGTTTTATTATTTATTGAACAAATACAGATGCTTGGAGATTTACGTTAATGTTAGACATTAAGCAGGTTCGGCAAGATTCGCAGGCAATTGCCGAGGCGCTGAATAAGAAATATTTTAAATTTAACGCCGCAGAATTTGAGGCCTTAGATGCCAGCCGCAAGCAAGCGGACATGAACAGCCAGAACCTGCTGGCCGAGCGTAAAAAAGCCTCGAAGCAAATTGGCGAATTAATCAAAACCGGATTAAGTATTGATGAAGCCAAGGCCCAGGTGAACGAAACCTTGGCGAAAATCGAGTCGGAATTGGAAGCGCTTAAACAGCAGGCCAAAGATGCCAATGACGCCCTCGACCAGTTATTAATGGCGGTGCCGAATTTACCCGCCGCCGAGGTGCCCGAGGGTAAAGACGAAAGCTGCAATGTTGAAGTGTTGCGCTGGGGCCAGCCCCGCGAGTTCGACTTTGAGGTAAAAGACCACGTCGACGTGGGTGAAAACCTTGGTGGCCTCGATTTTGATACTGCCGCAAAAATCACCGGC
This sequence comes from Zhongshania guokunii, assembly GCF_040892635.1. Classification (NCBI taxonomy): domain Bacteria; kingdom Pseudomonadati; phylum Pseudomonadota; class Gammaproteobacteria; order Cellvibrionales; family Spongiibacteraceae; genus Zhongshania; species Zhongshania guokunii. The sequence continues at coordinate 136,558 of NZ_JBFRYA010000008.1, forward strand.
AGCCGCTTTTCAGTTATGCGCGGCGGCCTCGCCAGAATGCACCGTGCGCTAATTCAACTAATGCTCGACACCCACACCCGCGAGCACGGCTACCAAGAAGTGTATGTGCCGTATATGGTTAATGCCGACTCTTTGCGCGGCACCGGTCAGCTGCCCAAATTTGAAGCCGATTTATTTAAATTGCAGGGTGATTCAGAGTATTACTTAATCCCCACCGCCGAAGTGCCGGTGACCAATATGTATCGCGACACGATTGTTGAGGCTGCGGAGCTGGAGAACGGTCTGCGTTTCACCTGCCACACCCCCTGTTTTCGCAGTGAAGCGGGCAGCTATGGCCGCGATACGCGGGGCATGATTCGCCAGCATCAATTTGAAAAAGTGGAGCTGGTGCAGTTTGTTCGTCCCGATCAGTCTGATGAGGCATTAGATACGCTAACCGGACACGCAGAAGCGATTTTGCAGCGCTTGGAGTTACCTTATCGCAAGGTTATTTTATGCGGTGGCGACCTCGGTTTCTCGGCCCGTAAAACCTACGATTTAGAAGTGTGGTTGCCGGGCCAAAGTGCTTACCGGGAAATTTCCTCATGCAGTAATTTTGGTGATTTCCAAGCGCGTAGAATGATGGCGCGCTGGCGCAACCCCGAGACCGGTAAGCCCGAGTTGCTGCACACGCTTAACGGCTCGGGTTTGGCGGTGGGCCGCACCTTGGTGGCGATTTTAGAAAACTACCAACAAGCGGATGGTTCCTTGACCGTACCCGAAGCCCTGCGTGGCTATATGGGCGGCATCGAAAGCCTGCAAGTAGGGGCCTGCTAAGTATGGAGTTCCTACCGCTATTCACCGACTTACGCAATAAACCCTGTTTATTAGTGGGCGGTGGCCAAGTTGCGCTGCGCAAGGCGCGCTTGCTGTGTAAGGCGGGGGCCAAGTTGCGTCTGGTTGCTCACGAAATATTGCCAGAGCTGGCAACGCTTTGCCTGAACGCGGGCGGCGAATGTATTCGCGGCGATTACGGCGACCATTTACTCGATGACGTATTTCTGGTCATTGCCGCCACCGATGATGAAGAATTGAATAAGCGGGTCTCGGAAGCTTGTCACGGGCGCCATATTCCTGTGAATGTAGTCGATAATCCGGATCTGTGCAGCGTGATTCTACCGGCGATTATTGACCGCTCGCCGCTGATTATCGCGGTGAGCAGCGGAGGCAAGAGTCCGGTGCTCGCGCGCTTAATGCGTTCGCGCTTAGAGGCCAGTATTCCCGCCACTTATGGCCGTTTGGCACATTTGGTGGGCAGTTTTCGCGACGCGGTAAAAGCCCGCTTCGCCGATATCGACGATCGCCGCCATTTTTGGGAGCAAACCCTGCAAGGCCCAATCGCCGAAATGGTGTTTGCCGGCAAAGATAAGGTTGCCAGCGATATGCTGAGCGAAGCCATTGCTAAGGCCGAAACTAGCTCGGGCGGCGAAGTGTATTTAATCGGGGCTGGCCCTGGTGATCCTGATTTAATGACATTTAAAGCACTGCGCTTACTACAGCGTGCCGATGTGGTTTTATACGACCGTTTGGTGGCACCTGCCATTGTTGATATGTGCCGCAAAGACGCCGAGCGAGTGTATGTGGGTAAAGCCCGCGCCGATCACGCAGTGCCCCAGCAAGATATTAATAAACTGCTGGTCAAATACGCTAAAGAGGGTAAAAAAGTTGCCCGCTTGAAAGGTGGCGACCCCTTTATATTCGGTCGTGGCGGCGAAGAGATCGAAGAACTTGCCGAGGAAAAAATCCCCTTTCAAGTGGTGCCTGGTATTACCGCTGCGTCTGGCTGCGCCAGTTATTCGGGCATCCCGCTCACGCACCGCGATTACGCACAATCTGTGCGCTTTGTAACGGGTCATTTAAAAGATCACAGCTTGAATCTGCCCTGGGCCGAATTGGTCCACCCTAATCAAACTGTGGTGTTTTATATGGGCCTAGTCGGCTTGCCGAGTATATGTGAGCAATTGATCGCCCACGGCCGTGGTGCCGACACCCCAATTGCGGTTATTCAGCAGGGCACCACACCAGAGCAAAAGGTGGTTGTGGCAACGTTGGCAACCATGGTCGACCGGCTAGTTGATGAACCTGTGCGGGCGCCGACCCTGATTATTGTTGGTGAAGTTGTAAGCCTGCGCGAAAAACTAGCCTGGTTTGAACTTCGCGATCTTGCTGGCAGCGCGGTGTAACACTGCGCTGCTTCGCGACTCTCATCTCTGAATACACCAAATTTGCGGAGGCTTAATGACTCAGCTTGATGCTCAAAGCGAGCACGACTACGATTTATTTGTGATTGGCGCCGGTTCCGGCGGGGTGAGAGCGGCGCGGATGTCGGCCGCCTTTGGCGCCAGGGTCGCTATTGCCGAATCGCGCTATTTGGGTGGCACCTGTGTCAATGTTGGCTGCGTGCCCAAAAAACTGTTTAGTTACGCCGCCCATTACCGCGAAGATTTTAGCGATGCCCAAGGGTTTGGCTGGCAAAGTCAGGTAGAGCCCTTGGATTGGCCGCGGCTGCGCGACAATAAAACCCGTGAAATAGAGCGTTTAAATGGCATATACGGCAATTTGCTGAGTAATGCCGGTGTCGAACTGCTTAATGGCCACGCCAGCTTTGTCGATGGCCACACGCTCAGTGTTGATGGCAAGCATTACACGGCAAAGCGGATTTTGATTGCCGTGGGCGGCTGGCCCTTTATTCCCGATATTCCGGGCCGTGAATTGGCTATTAGTTCCAATGAGATATTTTATCTCGACACCCTGCCAAAGCATGCGGTGGTGGTGGGCGGAGGTTATATCGCCACGGAGTTTGCCGGGATACTCCACGGCCTTGGGGTGGAGGTGGATCAAATTTACCGCCGAGATTTGTTTTTGCGTGGATTTGATACCGAGTTGCGCGAGCAGCTGGCCGAGGAAATGCGCAATAAGGGCGTTAATTTGCGCTTTAACGAAAATGTTACCGCTATTGCCGCAGAGAATGGCCGTTTTCGCCTTAGTCTGGAGAATGGCGGCAGCATGCTCACCGACCAAGTGCTTTATGCAACGGGCCGTAAGCCCTTGCTAGAGGGCCTAGGCTTGGAAAAAACGGGGGTTAAGCTCACTGAGCAAGGTTATATTGAGGTTGATGATACTTTCCAAACCAGTGATGCCTCGATCTATGCAGTTGGCGATGTCACTGGCGGTATGGAATTAACCCCAGTCGCACTGGCTGAAGGCATGAATTTAGCCAAGCGCCTGTACAAAGGCGAAACCAAGACTGTGGACTATAAATTTATTCCCACCGCGATTTTTTCGCAGCCAAATTTAGCGACTGTTGGTTATAGCGAAGAAGAGGCGCGGGAGAAATTTGGTGAAATCGCAGTATTCACTTCGCGGTTTACGCACTTAAAACACACCTTAAGTGGAAACAAGACTAAAACCTTATTAAAACTGGTTGTCGATAAAGCCACCGACCAAGTCGTTGGTGCTCATATGCTGGGAGATGAGGCGGGTGAAGTTATTCAAGGTTTGGCGGTGGCGATAAAAGCGGGGGCTACCAAGGCAGACTTTGATTCCACCATTGGCATTCACCCAACAGTTGCCGAAGAATTTGTGACAATGCGCGAAGCCAGTCGTTAGCCTTGATCCATTCGCTAGCCCGCGAGATACACGGGCTAGCGAATGGGATTACTACTGCTGTTTGGCCAGCCGTTCAGGCTGAAAATAGGGGATAGCATCAACCAGAATGTGGCTGGCTTCAATTAGCAGTGGGTCTGGGTCTTTTTCCTTGTCTTTATCTTCTTCACTCTCCGGCGCGCTTTCGTCATTTAAGGCCAAGTTCTCTTCGCCTTTGCTATCTTCTTCCAAAGCCTTTAAGGGTTCTTCGCCTTTGGCTACTCGGCGGCGGTTTTCCATGGCCAGCTGCAGGGCTTTTTGCTCATCGCGCTCGCTGCGACGTTTGTCGATGTTCAGTGATAAATGGGTTTTATTGCGCATTTTTTCGATAACCGCGATTTGCTCCTGTAAAAAGACAAAGTCGGGGTCTTTGGCAATACGCTTTTCATGCTTGCGTTGTAGGGTTTGTAATCCCGCCTTTAGATCGAAATAGTAACGGTGGTTAGCGCGTTCAATGCGGTCCCAGCTCAGGGCATTGTCGAGAATACTCTCGCCAATTTTGTCTTGGTCATAAAGCGGTGGGAAGGCGATATCTGGAATAACGCCACGATTTTGAGTGCTGTCACCAGAGATTCGGTAGAACTTTGATTCCGTTAATTTTAATTGGCCGTGGCTCAAGGGGTTCACCGATTGCACGGTACCCTTACCAAAAGACTGCGTGCCAATAACGATACCGCGCTGATAATCCTGAATAGCGCCGGCAAATATCTCGGAGGCCGAAGCGCTCATGCGATTAATGAGTACCGCTAAGGGACCAGAGTAGTAGGCCGAGCTGCGGCGCTTACCCTCGCGAATTACCCGTGAATTCGATTGGCGAATTTGCACGGTTGGGCCAGATTCAATAAAGAGGCCGACCATACCATTGGCTTCTGCCAAGGAACCGCCACCGTTGTCGCGCAGGTCGATCACAATACCTTCAGCGCCTTGGCTCAGCAATTCACCGAGAATACGGTGAACGTCGCGAGTTGTGCTGCGGAACTCGGTGTCGCCTAAGCGATAGGCTTCAAAGTCTAAATAGAAGGTAGGTACGTCGATCACGCCCACATGGTGAGTCACGCCGTGACTGTCCTTAAATTCTATCAACTCGCCTTTGGCGCTTTGATCTTCTAGCTTGACTTCATTGCGCTCGATAATGATTTCGCGGCGGGCCTCTTCACTCTGGGCTACGGCGGGAATCACGTCTAAACGTACAAATGACCCAGCGGCGCCGCGAATCAAGTCCACAACATCGTCTAAACGCCAGCCGATAACATCCTGCATCTCACCTGATTTACCCTGAGCTACACCAATGATCTTGTCGGCAGGTTGCAGTTGGCCCTGCTTGTCGGCGGGGCCGGCAGGGACTAGACGAACCACCTTGGTGTAATCGTCTTCCATTTGCAGCACGGCACCAATACCTTCGAGCTTTAGGCTCATATTGATCTGAAAGTTTTCAGAAAGGCGTGGCGAGAAATAATCGGTGTGAGGGTCGTATAAAGAGGCAAAGGCATTTGCGTAAAATTGGAATGCGTCTTCAGACTCGAGCTGGCTCATGCGTTTAATTTGGTTTTTAAAGCGCTTGCTGAGTAAGTCGACAATACCTTCTTTGTCTTTGCCGGCAAGCTGTAAACCCAAGACGCGGTTTTTAATCTGCTTGCGCCAAATCTCATCGGCGGCGGCGCTGTCTTTTGGCCAGGCTTCTTTAGCGCGGTCTAGCTGAATGTCTTCACTGGTGGTGAAGTCCATTGCCGCAACTGTTTCGGGCAGCGTGTCTAAGGCTTTTTGCAAACGGTCGATCATGCGCTCGCGGTAGCGATTGAAAATCGTAAAACCTGCGTTGAGCTGGGATTTTTTGAGTTCGTTATCGAGTGTGTCGCGGTATTTCTGGAACTCATTGATATCGCTTTGCAGTAAAAACTGGCGATTAGGGTCGAGGTCATCTAAAAATGAGTCGAGGAGTTTACCCGAAAAATCGTCGTTTAAAGCCAATTTTACATAATGTCGGGTGTCCAGCTGTTTAACCATATCGCGAATTGCGGTGGTATGGCTGGGCTCCGGTTCGAGTGCTTTTATGGCATCGGCCGAAACATGGACAGCGCTAAATTGAAGTAAAAGGGCAATAACTACGCAGAAACTGCGGGCGAATCTTTTATTTAACATTAAATACCGCATCTAAAGTCGAGTGATCTTGAGTATGGTACACCGCCAAGGCGCCGATTGCAGTGCTTGGCAGTAGCTCGATGTTTATTTCCAAAATCGACATATTCGTTAGTGATATACCGCGTTACACTGGAAAGGTCTACTAATTGACCTTGTGGAGCTTATTAAAGTGACTAAAAACCCAAAAATTGCCGTAGTAGAGCAATATATTAAAGCGCTATCCAATCACGATACGGTCGCAATCGATACCTTGTTTACCGACAATGCCACGGTCGAAGACCCAGTAGGCAGCGAGCCAATAAGCGGTAAAGCTGCCATTCTTCGATACTTTGAGGTGGCATTTAGTTCCGGAGTTTCTGCTCGGCTAGACGGCGCGGTACGTTTAGCCGGCGCTCACGGCCTTTTTCCCGTTGTCATTGAACTAAATCCAGGCAATGGCGAAGTGCGTATCGAAATCATTATCCAATTTACCTTTGATAGCCATAACAAGATTATGGCAATGAAGGCATTTTGGAGCGAAGCAAATATGACTACCCCGTAAAAATGTGAAATTGGTATTTTACAAGGCGCGCTCGGCGCTAAACTTATTAGGGATAGCGCCGCTAAAAATGTAAAGTAAATCAACGATAAGAAGAGAGAAGGACAATAATGATAAATGCCATGATGAACAGCCAACTTACGATTACCTCTTTGATGAAGCATGCCGAACGAGTCAATGGCGCAGTGGAGATTGTATCGGTTACCGCAGATAATCCTCGCCACCGCTACACCTATCGGGAAGCCTTTGCGCGAGCCAGACGTTTAGCTAATGCTCTCGTTAAACTCGGTTTAAAGCCCGGCGACACGGTAGCTACTTTTGCATGGAACGATTACCGCCATCTGGAAATTTACTATGCGGTGTCATGTAGTGGCATGATTTGCCATACCGTCAATCCGCGTTTATTTCCTGAACAGATCGAATACATAGTTAACCACGGTCGCGATCAATGGGTTTTTGTTGACGCCACCATGGTGCCGTTATTAGAGCAATTACAAGACACCATGCCTGATGTAAAAGGCTTTGTGGTGATGACCGACAGTGCGCATATGCCGGCAACGAGCTTGCGCAATGCTCGCTGCTATGAAGATTTGTTGGCCGCAGAGGGTGACGAATTTGAGTGGCCTGAACTAGATGAAAACACGCCGTCGGCATTGTGTTATACCTCGGGCACTACCGGTAACCCAAAGGGCGTACTGTATACCCACCGCTCTACCTTGTTGCACTGCTATGCCAGTATTGCGCCCGACGTATTTGGTTTATCTGTTAAAGATGTCGCCTTACCCATAGTGCCAATGTTCCATGTTAATGGCTGGGGCATGGTTTACAGTGCGCCAATGACCGGAGCCAAATTAGTGATGCCTGGCCCAAAGATGGGTGATGGTGAAACCTTATGCGCACTCATTAACGAAGAAAAAGTCACGGTGTCAGCAGGGGTGCCAACGGTGTGGCTGGCGCTGTTAAATTACTTGGCTAAAACCGGCAAGACTATCGATAGCCTCAATCGCCTAACAGTTGGCGGCGCGGCTTGTCCATTCACAATTTTTGACGATTTCCGTAATAAGCATGGCGTTGACGTGCAGCAGGGCTGGGGCATGACCGAAATGAACCCGCTAGGAACATTTAACGGCAATGTGCCGCCTGCAATTGCGGACCTGCCGCCCGAACAATACGACAAAATGCGATTGAAGCAGGGTCGCCCGGTGTTTGGGGTCGAAATTAAAATCGTGGATACCGATAACAATGAGCTGCCTTGGGATGGCGCTAGCGCCGGGGCAGTAAAAGTTCGGGGGCCATGGATTATCGCTGAGTACTATCGCTATGACGGTCAAACCCTCGATGATGACGGCTGGTTTGAAACCGGTGACGTAGCCTGTATCGACGAATACGGTTATATGCAAATAACCGACCGCCTAAAAGACGTTATAAAATCCGGCGGCGAGTGGATTAGCTCGATAGAGCTAGAAAACTGCGCCGTTAATCACCCAGCGGTGGCCGAGGCCGCTGTGGTCGGTATGCCGCACCCCTCGTGGAGCGAGCGGCCGCTGTTGCTGGTAATTCTGCAGGAAGGGGAAAGCCTGAGTCGTGAAGAAATGCTCGCCTGGTTTGACGGAAAAGTGGCGAAATGGTGGATCCCTGAAGACTGTCTGTTCGTCGACAGCCTTCCCCACACGGCGACCGGAAAACTGAGCAAGAAAGATATTCGAGAAACCTATAAAGATTACCGCTGGCCCGATATTGCTTAATTCCGTTAAAAAAACGATAGCCAAACGAGTACAGCACTAGGCGCACTTTACATTGTAAAGTGCGCCGCGCTTAAAATGACAAAGGACGAAACATGATAGATTTTCAAGGCTTACTCGCGAGCATTAAGCCCAGCGGTGAAGCCAATCAATACAGTGTGAGTGTTGATGACACATGGTTACAAGGCCGAACGGCTTTCGGCGGTCTCAGTGCAGCCTTAATCTGCGAAGCCATGCAGCAGCAAGTCGATGCCGATCGCCGGCTGCGCGCCTTGTCGGTGGTTTTTGTTGGTCCGGTGCCGGCAGGCGAACATCGCATTGTGATTCGCGAGCTGCGCGCCGGCGGTTCGGTAAGCCATTTACAGGGCGAACTTGTGTGCGACGGCGAAGTGGCGGTTACGGTTAGCGCCTCCTACGGTAAAGATCGGCCTTCGGCTATTAAGCTCGACGCCCCGAGCATCCCCGAAGTCAGCCCACCAGAAAGTCTCACGCCGCTGCCCTATATAAAAGGAATTACTCCACAATTCACCCAGCATTTTGATATGCGTATTGCATCTGGCGACCTGCCTTTTAGCGGCGCAGCGAGCGCCGATTTTGGTATTTGGTTGCGTTTTCCTAGCCCGCGAGCAATTGATATACCAGCTTTAATCGCACTCGCTGACTCGCCACCGATGCCGGGCTTAAATATGATTAAGCCACCGGGCGTGGGTAGCTCCTTGAGCTGGTATCTGGAGTTTCCAACAGATTTACCCAGTGCAGATGCCTCGCAATGGTGGTACTGCGATTATCGTTGCCAAGCTGCGGGAGACGGATATTTCCACAATAACGCGACTATTTGGGGGCCGGATGGTCGAGCAGTGATGTTTAGTCGCCAAATTGCCACTGTATTTGAAAAACGAGACTAGTAAATTACTGCTTTAGTAATAGTATGGATGCGAAATATAATCGCTACACGCGACCTCATTCTTAGGGGTGGTAGAGAATAGTTAATATGGCAATTGATTTAAGCCCGTTCATTGAAAATACCGCACGCCTGCCGTCTATTCCACGGGTGGTAACGCGGATTGTCACCCTAGCTCAGCAGGGTGAGATCGATATGCAAAATATTGCTGACCTTGTTGCCAGTGATCCTGCCTTGGCGGCCAAAACCCTGCAATATGCCAATTCGCCTATCTATGGCAACGACCACAAAATCGAAAACCTGCGTCGCGCCATTGTTTTACTGGGTTTAAATACCACCGTTAATCTCGCATTGAGTTTTTCGCTAACGTCCTCAATAAAGGAGTCACAGAGCTCTGGCCTGCATTACCCTTTGTTTTGGCGGCGGTCTTTGTTGGCGGCCAGTGCCGCCTTGGAGCTTGGTCGCCTGGCTGGTGAGCGCGCTTTGGAGGAGTTGTTTCTAGCGGGTTTATTGCAGGATATCGGCATGATTGCGATTGATCGCTTGCAGCCCGAGTTTTATTCCGAGTTGCAAAGTGACCAAGTATTTCATCAGCGAGTTCGGGAGTACGAAATTGAACGAATGGGGGGCGACCACGCGGAAGCTGGTAGCTGGCTTTGCAAGCACTGGGATCTAGCCGATCGTACCACCTTGGCCATTGCTAATAGTCACCGGCCAACCGTGTTTGCCAAAGGCGATCGCGATGGCTTGTTTGTGCGTTGTGTTGCTTTGTCTGGTGTAGTTGCCGACTATTTAATATTTGGTGAAACCAGTGAGGCTCGCAATCAATTAGTTTTGCAGTGCCAGCGGGTTTTAGACTTCAATCTCAATAAAATAGAGCGTTTAATTGAGGTGATGCACGACAAAATTCCAGAGATGGAGGCCTTGTTCGATATTAAATTAACCGAAAGTGCCAGCCAATCGAAATTACTTGAAGAAGCCAATGCCACTCTCGCGGCGATGAATATCGAGACTTTGCAGCACAGCCAGCACAAGACTACCGTGAGTGATAAAAATCGAGCTAGCACCCCTAAACTAAGTCGAGAAGAGCGTTACGACGCGCAAACAAATGTTTTTTCACGGAAATTTGCCGACGGCTATATTCCAGATGCCTTCGATATTGCCTGCCGCACAGATAGAAATATTAGCTTTATGCTACTAGAAATTGGCAATTTAAAAGAAATTCAGAAAAAAGTTCCGGACGTGGATGCCTATATTAATGACGTGGCGCGGGCACTCGAGGCCACCATACGCTCGGGCGACGTGCTCAGTCGTTTCAGCAACGAACTGTTCTTAATTATTATTGGTGGAGCCACGCGGGCGCAAGCGACCATGGTTTGTCAGCGCATCTACGATGCCATTGCCACCTTGAGCACACCAAGTAAAAAAGGCCCCCTTGGCGGCATTAGCAATATTACTATTCACGCAAGCATCGGCGTGGCAACTCACGGTACTGAGGGGGAATTCGAAAGCGCCGAGGACTTGCTAAATGCTGCGCAATCAGCCTTGTACACCGCTAAATTGAAGCCTACAAACCGAATCGCTGAATTCGAATAATAATTAGCCGGCATTTTTAAGCACATTTTCCGCCACGCTTGCTCGTGAGCACTCGCTAGAGATCTTGCTACCTATGAAACTCATCTACCGCATGATCGTGATAGTTACTTGCCTAGCGGTTGTCTACCCCGCGCTGGCCAACGATCAAATACGTCAAAATATCGAGACCTGGTCTGGCGGTTATCCGGCGACATTGTTGAGCGAAGGGGTTATGAATAAAACCCAACTCAGTCGTTTTTATATTCAGAACGAATTCAAGCCTCTGTGGTTTAGCGGCGTCATTTTAAGGGATTCGGCACGGGTACTTATTAGCACAATCAAAACTATTGATAGCGAAGGCTTGTTGCCCAGCGATTATCACAGTGAAATATTGCTGCCACTCTTGGATGCGGAAGCAAGGACGCAAGACATCGCGGCACTCGATTTACTATTAAGCGATGCCTTTTTTAGTCTGGCTGGCCACTTACAGGCAGGTAAAATCGACCCGATAAGCTTGAGTAATGAGTGGGAGGCCAACCGCCGCCATACAAATATTGAAGCGGTATTGCAGCGCGTCGTAAAACGGGGCGATATTGCGACTGCGTTAGACAGTTTGCGGCCAAAACAAATTCGCTATTACCGCTTGAAAATTGCATTAGCGAAAATGAATTCGTTGTCGAATACACCGTGGACACAGGCCTTGGCCGAAAGTCCGGCAATAAAGGCTGACAATAGTGATGTGCGCTTACCTATTATTAGCGCGCGGCTGCGGGTGTGGGGGGATTTACCAAGTGCAGGCAGCGATGCCATCGAGGCCGATGCAATTCATGTTTACAGCTCTGCGTTGCAGCAAGGTATTAAAAATTTCCAAACGCGTCACGGTCTAGAGCCCGACGGCGTAATTGGTCGCGAAACAATTAAGGCTCTGAATATATCCCCCAAGGAACGCGCCAAGCAGATTATTGTCAATATGGAACGCTGGCGCTGGCTGGCGGAAGATCTGGGTGACAAGCACCTGCTTGTTAATATCGCAGCGTTTGAGCTAAAAATCATCGACCACAACGAAACTGTCTTTGTAAAACCGGTGGTAGTGGGGCGCAATTACCGAAAAACCCCGGTATTTAGCAATAAAATACGCTATTTGGTGTTGAACCCAACGTGGACGGTGCCCTTTAAATTAGCGGTTGAAGATAAACTCGGTGAGATACAAAAAGACCCAGGCTACTTAAATCGTCTTGGTATTCGGGTTTTTCGCGGCGACTCGGCGGTGCCAATAGACCCATTTTCAATACACTGGAACGAAATCACCAAACGCAATTTCCCCTTCCGTTTAGTGCAAGGTCCCGGCCCGCAAAACGCGCTGGGGCAGGTTAAGTTTATGTTCCCCAATCCCCATGATGTCTATCTTCACGACACACCCTCAAGGGAGTTGTTTAAAAAGGCCGAACGGGCCTTCAGCTCGGGCTGCATAAGGGTTTCTGACCCACTGGAACTCGCCGAGTTTCTACTGCGCGATCAGGACTGGGATCACGATAAAATCGCTGCGGTTATCGCCAAGGGCAATACCGAGACGGTGAGTTTGAAAACACCGCTGCCAATTCATATTGAATACTGGACCGCATGGGTAGATCGCCAAGGTGGCCTCAATTTCCGCAATGATATTTACGAACGCGACCTGCCGTTGTGGCAAGCGCTAAACAAACCCGCACTTCAGTAGAGAAGCAAATGAACCTAAAACCCAATTGCTGTAAGCGCTTTGCACTCGTCTTGGTGTGGGGTCTTTTAACCGTGGGGGCACAGGCAGAGACACAAACCTCATTTGATCCAGGCCTGACGCCATTCAGTGTTGAAATAGGAAAAAAGCCTCTGCGCCAAGCCATTAGTTTGCGCACAATTATGCCCGGCAAAACCCTTGATATTCGAATCAGCCAAAAAGCGGTGGGGGAGTTTAGTGCAACTCAGGGGGCGCAAAAGCTCAGTATCAGCGCGACTGGACAAATTAAATGGCGGGCGCCAAACAAACCCGGCTACTATCCAATAGTGCTTCTGCGCAATAAAGATAAGCGCAAAATTGAGCTTCAGGTCTTTGTGTTGCGGCCTGCGAACCAAATTGTAAAGGGCAAGCTTAACGGTTATCAGATAGGTAGCTATCCCAGTGCTTTAAACGGACTCGAAACCTACCAGCCGCCTGCAGGCTTTATAGAGGTTACCCCAGAAGTAGAGAACCTTTTGGTATCGCCCCATTTCAGGTTGAATCAATTTCTATGTAAGCAGCAGAGTGGCTACCCTAAATACCTACTGCTGCAGGTAGGGTTACTCGACAAACTTGAATTATTACTAAAGACCGTCAACGCCGAGGGAATTCGTACTGACAGCTTTGTGGTAATGAGCGGCTACCGCACGCCGTTTTATAACAAGGCCATTGGTAATGTCACTAATAGCCGGCATATTTACGGTGGGGCTGCCGATATCTTTATTGATGTGAGCCCCGTCAATGACTATATGGACGACCTGAATGGTGACGGCCAGACAAATCTTAAAGATGCCGAGCATCTCTATGCAGTCGCGGATAAATTAGTCAGTCATAGCAAGCGCCCTGAATTGATGGGTGGCGTGGGCTTGTATAACAAAACCCCAGCCCACGGCCCCTTTGTGCATGTGGATGTGCGGGGAACCCCCGCGCGCTGGGGCCATAAGTAGTTAGCGCTGCGCCAAAACCAGCATTCCCTTTAGGTATCCTCTAAAGCAAAAAGCCCCGATCACAATGACCGGGGCTTTCGTTGGCAAACTAACAGCGCGTTAGCGCTTTTTATAGCGCGGGATTAATCAAAGAACCACACCGCAACCATCGCAACGCTACTCATCACAATAGTGTAGGGCAGAGCCATTATCACCATTTTGCCGTAAGACAAGCGAATGAGTGGAGCTAGTGCAGAGGTTAGCAAGAACAAGAATGCAGCCTGACCATTCGGGGTGCCAACACTAGGAATATTGGTGCCAGTGTTAATGGCAACCGCTAAGTGCTCAAGTTCTTCGCGGGTCAGATGGCCGGCATCAAAGGCCGCTTTAACCTCGTTGATGTACACAGTAGCAACGAATACGTTGTCACTGATAACGCTCAACGCGCCGTTGGCGATAAAGAACATTAAGGTACGCATCTGGCCTTCCATTGCCAATACGTGATCTATGACTGGCTTGAACAGGTGCTGCTCATGGATAACGCCGACTATTGCAAAAAATACCACCAATAATGCGGTGAAGGGCAGCGCCTCTTCAAACGCGTGGCCAATGCGGTGTTCGTCGACAATACCGTTAAATGCGGTCTGTAAGACAATGATTGTTAAACCGATCAAACCCACTGGCGCCAAGTGAAGGGCCAAACCTATCACCAAGAACACGGCGACTACGCCCTGTACAATTAGCATGGCAACATCAGAATTGGTCCGTTTACGGTCTTGGTCAGCCGAGTACTCTTCAAGAACCGTACGGACCGAAATAGGTAATTTTGTGCCGTAACCGAACTTGCCGGTCATTTCCAGTAAGGCGCATGTTATAAGGCCAGCAACGAGCACAGGCATCGTTACGGGTGACATCACCTGTAAGAAATGCATGAAGTCCCAACCCATTTTCTCAGCAATTAATAGGTTCTGAGGCTCGCCTACCAAGGTGCACACGCCACCCAGTGCCGTACCCACCGCACCATGCATTAAGAGGCTACGTAAAAAGGCGCGGAACTGCTCTAAATCTTGACGGGCATTGTCGGTGACCTTGTTGTCGTCGCCGTGATCGTGATCACTGTGCGAATGATGGCCACCCGAGGCAACTCGGTGATAGACCGAATAAAAGCCAATACCGACCGCAATTAAGACCGCCGTTACCGTGAGGGCATCGAGAAAGGCGCTTAAAATTGCTGACATGAAGGAAAATAGCAGCGACAAGGCTATTTTCGACTTCACATTAAGCAGCAGCTTGGTAAACACAAAGAGCAGCAGGTTCTTCATGAAGTAGATGCCTGCGACCATAAATACCAGTAGCAAGATTACTTCAAAGTTGTTGCGGGCTTCCATGTACACGGTTTCTGGCGAAGCCATGCCAATCATAATGGCCTCTAGTGCCAATAAGCCGCCGGGCTGCAAGGGATAGCACTTAAGCGCCATAGCTAGGGTAAAGATAAACTCTGCAATCAGCGCCCAGCCAGCAACGAAGGGGCCGGCTGTATAGAGCAGAATGGGGTTTAAAATGAGAAAACAAATAATCGTTTTTTTATACCATTTGGGCGCATTGCCAAGAAAGTTATTGGCAAAGGCTTGAACCATAGTCTGATCCATAAAATCACTATCCTTATTAGTTGTCATTCGGCTTCGGGCGACGGCAGAGGCCAGTCGGTAATGACCGGCGCTAATGATAATACAGTCCGTTGCAGAGAACCATGCTGAGCGCGTGCTAGCGGGGTAGGACAGTGGATATAATATTGCTGAATTAACAAAACCGTCAATATGGCGGCCAGAAACGCCACGTATCTCGGGAGAGACTCACGGCGTTTATATACCTAGGCGGAATTTAAGGGTTGAACTTAGTCAGGCGAGGCAATCGTCAGTAGGGAGCCTGATTTAGAATCCGATGGCGATGAACGCTCCAGCGTTTTATGGGGAATGACCATCTGCGCTACACAGTTAACCACCAGCCACGATATAAGCATCGAGATGATGGTATGGCTTAGAAAATGGTGACCCAGTAGCATCTTATAGCCGCCCATGATCCAGCCCGCGCCAATAGCAAAATACAGAGCTTGTTGCCGGCGGCGCCGAGATTTTGGTAAATAATACAGAGCCATCAGCGCAAAGCCTCCGCTGGCGTGGCCTGCGGGGAAACAGCGCTGCTGTTTGCTGGGCTCTTGACCAGTGGGGTATCGCTCAAAAACCTTAATATAGGGAATGTCACCGCCATACTGGCTTAGGGCGTAGGGACAGGCGACATTTGTGGTGCCTTTTAGCGAGGAAACCGCGGCGGGGCCCAGTGGCAGTGAGAGTAAAACGATGAGTAGACCACAGTGATATTGCTTAACAATGGGGTGTTTGCGAAAAAACAATAGACTCAGTAGCAAGGCCACTTCAAACAAAATGAGTAGTTTTTTGGGACCGTCGTAAAGTATGAAATGCCTTACAGGGCTGCCTTTAATGCTTAAAGCCCACTGCTGGCTTTGGCTATTATAGAATAAGTCCTGCACCCAGGTATCCAGTGGGGTGAGCTCAAAGCATATGGTGCAGGTCAGCAGCGCGAGCAAGGAATATTGAATATGTTTAGCGGGCCGCATTGTGTACCTCTTCATCTTCCTCGTCTTCTAATACCACCAACTTGACAGCGGCGGCGGGCAATAAAGCGGTACTTACCTCAAAGACTTCAAGCAGGGTATCGAACACCGCGTCGTGAGAGTTGGCTTGATCTTTTATCGCTAAGGTCTGCTCGTAATCGATGTCGGAGGAGGGGTCAATCCACGCAACAACCGGAACGTGGGTTTGCGCCTCGGGCGCAAAGCTATAGGGCATGCCGTGTAAATACATGCCCGACTCACCCAGCGACTCGCCGTGATCACTCACGTAAAACATTGCCGTTTCGTATTTAGGTGAGTTGACTTTGAGTAGCGCGATCACCTGCGACAGAAAATAGTCGGTATAGAGAATAGTATTGTCGTAGGCATTGATTATTTCCTGCTGGCTGCAATCGGAAAGCTCTGCCGATTGACAAGCGGGCGTGAATTTCTCAAACGCTGGGGGATAACGCCGATAATACGCTGGCCCATGACTGCCCATTTGATGCAACACAATCAATATATCGCCGCTTTTATTGTCGATATAGGTTTGCAACCCGTCCAACATACCAATGTCGCGGCACTCTTCGTCACACACGGGGTTGCGCTCGCTACTGCGAAAATCTTCAAAGGGTACCCTGTCGGCAACCCCTTTAGAGTCAGAATTATTGTCTCGCCACAGCACATTTACTCCGGTGGTTTGCAATAAATCCAAACCGTTTTCGGTGTTGCGAGCGCTGTTCACGTTAAAGTTTTCATGGGCCGAGTAAGAAAACATGCACGGCACAGAAATTGCGGTTGATGTGCCACAGGAGTGGATATTGCTAAAGCTTACGAGGTGCTGCTCTTTGGCAAGCAAAGGATTAGTTACGCGCTCGTAGCCGTTGAGCGAAAAATGGTCTGCGCGAGCGGTTTCACCCACCACTAAAATCACCAACTCGGCGTGAGCATCCTCGGTTTCCAAAATGTTGGCGACAGCGTCGAGGGTCATAAAGGGCATTGGGTCGGCCGTTGGGGCAAAACTTGCTGCAAATTGCATAGCTGAATAAATAGGGTAGGCGGGGCTTATATAGTAGCGAACAGATTTGTGTTCTCTAAAAAAGCTAGCGTACTGGCTGCTAAAGCTAAATATACAGGCGGCCATAATCGCCAGAGCCAAGGCGGCAGTTATAGTGTGACCAAGTAACCGTTTTCCCCAGCTAACACGTGCGGGGTTATGCGCCCACAGTAGTGTCACTGGCACAACGCCGAGCAATACAATTCGCAGTGCTAGACTTAAATTCATTAAATCGCTGGACTCGGCGATATCGGTTTCGGCCAAGTTGCGGATCATATCCACATCGATAACGGTACCAAATTGGTCTGAAAAGTAAGCAGTGCCGGCAGCTACGAGCAAAAAGAACGACACGGTAATACGCCAGTGCAAGACAAGACTGAAAACAGCCATCAGCAAGGTCAGGCAGGCAATGAGCAATATCACCATGGAAACAATAAAACCGGAATTGTCGGAAAAGGGATAAAGCTCAAGAACCGCGGTAAAAAAGCTTAGATTAGCCGTGGCGCTCAAAAAAACAGCGGCGACGATGATGGTGTGATAGGAGCGCAGGCGATACAGCGAAGGCATATATTATCTTCTCTTTGTAAAAAACGCTGAGCTCAATGCTGAAGGAAAATACAATACCGAGTCTCAATGAGCACAATTAGGAGGGGGTGCTATTGGGCACTACAGTATCGTCTAAAAATTAAGAAACACTTAAGAAAGCCAGTTAAGAATCACTAAGTAGTGGCGTTAGCTGCCGTTTTACAGAAGCAGTCGCTAACTCCGGCTATATAATCGGTTTTTAGCGCTACTTATATGTGTAAATCCCTTACTTTGCTCAACTAACTAAAGCGTTAAGCTAGCCGCATGATTGAACCTAGCAAGCTATCTTTAGGAGCAAATGGATCTATGCTCACCCTCAAAAATTGTTTCATCGCCGCATTTGACCTGATTTGCATCGGCCTTGCCCTTGGCGGATTGCTCTTTGCGTGCAGCAATCAAGAGGCCGGCCGCCAGCAGCTAGATCGAGAAGTCGCCATTATCGAAGGTGTGGTATTGCAGCCGCCGTTAAATACCCTTGTAAATCTAGACGAGTCACTTTGGCGTATAACCGAAGGTGGTTTAACAGTGCGCGTTGATCCTGAGTTAGGCATTTTGGTGGATGTTCGGTATTGGTCACATAATGCAGAATCAATGATCGCTAATTTCAAAAACGCAGGCTATAAGTTAGATTACATTAACACCGGCAATCAGCGTCTAACACTTTGGGTCAACACCCAGGAACAGTTAAAAAAGCTGGCGGGTATGCAGGGTGTGAGCGCAGTATCGGTTAGTACCGCTGCACCAAAACGTGATTTAACTCTAAGGGCATTTGATGAGCGTAAAAATTAGTTGGGCGGTCTTTGTGATGAGTGGCTTGATGTGCGCCAGCCAAAACAGTTTTGCGGAGTTAAACCTCAAGCAGAAATTTGCACAGGAGTCAGCCAGTACCGCTAAAATAGACAGCCACCTGCGCAGTCTTATCCGCTCAGAAACACCTGATTTTGCTAGTACATCACGTGCTAAGGCTTTGCCTGAGCTACGATTGCAACGCAACATCAATAGCGCAGCAGACCAGGGAGTAGTAGTGGTATTGCAGCTAAGCGATGCCAATGAACTGCCCATATTTCTGAGCGAACAAGGCATAGACCTACTTTATTTAAGCGACAACGGCCGCCATGCAACGGTTCGGGTCTACGACGCTACTGCGTTAGTGCGCTTGGCGGAGCAGACTACTGTAAATTCTCTGTCGTTGGCTGAGCCTTCGGTGCTTCGCGCGGGCTCGGTGAGTAGCCGCGCCGACCGCGCCATGCGCTCCACTGCGCTTAGCAGCAATCTGGCAGTTAACGGCAGCGGGCAAACCATTGGGATCATTTCAGACAGTTTTGCGCAGACGCCCTCAGTACGCGGTATCAATACAACGCCAGCCAAAAACGTCGCGGGAAATTTACAGAGCGCGATCAACCAAGTTAGCGGTGATCTTCCGTCGGTAGTTGGCCTACTGCGCGACGACGTGCCTGATGGTACCGACGAAGGCGCTGCGATGGCAGAGCTGGCGTACGACGTTGCGCCTGGTGCAAATATCTTATTTCATGCCGCAGGCCAAAGCCGAGCAGAAATGGCAACGGCAATAGATAATCTTTGCGCTGCCAATAAGGCCACTATCGTGGTCGACGACATCTTGTTCATTAGCGAAAGCAGCTATCAAGACGACGCTCCTGCGGCTGCAGCAACCCGCTGTGTTGCCGCTGGCATACCCTACTTAACTGCTGCGGGTAACGACGGAGATCAGGCCTACCGCTATGTTTATAAAGACTCAAATGAGAGCTTAGACGAACCCGGCATCACCCTGTGGCCAAGTGGTAACGACCTGCACAACTGGAGCGCCAGCGGTAATGATCGTTTTTTAAGCATCACCCTTACCCCGAATAGCACGGTTTATGTTGTGCTGAACTGGAACCAGCCCTATGCCTCGATTAATCCAGCAAATGGCGCCCAAATCGATTTAGACCTCTACGCCACAACCGAGGCCAGTGTTTTAGCCCTAAACCCAATTCACCCCAGTTTCTATGAGCGCAGCGCAAATCAACAGGGAACAACCGGGCAAGCCAGTGGCGACGCCTATGAATTTGTCACCCTCGCTACTGGCGCGGCAAGCCAAACCTTTTACATAGCAGTAGAGCACTTTGACGGTAGCCAGAACGATATTCCCCAGCAAGCTGGGGTGCCAGTGGAGTTTCGAATACTACTTACCGGCGGCCAGCCTAGTGCCGTTGAATACAACTTTAACGGCATCGCGATTTGGGGGCACTCAGCCGCAGCAAATGTCGCCTCGGTTGCCGCTGTGCCTTGGTGGGAGTCGCCGGAGTTTCGCCCAGAAGGCTATGACACTCTTGGTATAGACCCCGAACCGTTTACCTCTCGCGGTGGCATTCGCAAAATACAGTTCGATCAAAATGGCAATTACCAGCTCGTAAATCGCAATGTTCCAAGCTTTGCCGCCATCGATGGCAACAACAACACCTTTTTAGGTGCGCCGTCGAGCAATGTCGCCCCTGAAGATGGCGAGCCAGATAGTTTCCCTAATTTCTTCGGTACCTCTGCTGCTGCGCCCAATGCGGCGGCGGTTTTCGCGCTGCTAAAACAGGCTTATCCCAGTGCCACGCCGGCGCAAATCATAAGCGCGTTAAAAGCTACGGCTATTGATGTTAATGGCCGCAGAGCAGCCACCGGTTATGACGATGTAAGCGCCAGCGGTCTAATAAACGCCGAGACCGCCGCAACCTCTTTGTCTATTGCCGTGGGTAACCCCGCGCCATCCCCCTCTGTTCCTGCCGCCCAGAGTGGTGGCGGGGGAGGGGGCGCCTGCTTTATTGCAACGGCCGCTTATGGAAGTTATTTGGCGCCAGACGTAAAAATATTGCGCGACTTTCGCGACAATGTGTTGATGCCTTACCAGTGGGGGCAACGATTTGTGGCAAGCTATTATCACTACTCGCCACCGATTGCAGACTATATAGCGGGCTCCAGCACCCTGCGTTTTGTAAGCCGGGTAGGCCTGAGCCCCTTGGTTTACGGGCTTAAATACCCGCTGTGGAGTGTGCTTGCTCTGTTTGCTGCGCTACTGGGTTTACGCAAATACCAGGGGCATAAAAGGGCACGCCACCACCTGCAGGTAATTTAGCTAACAATAAAGCAGTCTAAGCCGTTGATTTTTTTGAATCATATCAGTAGACTGCGAACGCTTTTAAAGCACTAGCGCTACCCAAAAGCCGTTGTTTATAGGTTTTTGCATCATTACTGGCTCTTACGCCAGAACCCCTTAGCCCGGGTGGTGAAATCGGTAGACACAGGAGACTTAAAATCTCCCGACAGCAATGTCGTGCCGGTTCAAGTCCGGCCCCGGGCACCAAATCTCGTTAGACCTCGCGAATACCCCGTGAATGATGAAGAGCCGAAGAACCTTGCCTTCGATGCTTTTACACGCTTGGAATTTACCAGCATCTGTAACCAATACTTGATATGCACGACGACAGCAAGTGCCAGCCGCGCGGATTGAGTTAACTGTTCGCCTTTTTGACAAACTCTGACTTCAACATCATTTCACCGATTTTATCTACGCGGCAGTCGATATTGTGGTCGCCATCGACGATGCGGTTGATTTTGAGTTTGGTGCCAATTTTTATTACGGTGGAGCTGCCTTTTACTTTTAAATCTTTAATTAGTGTGGCGCTGTCACCTTCAAAAATATCATTGCCATTGGCATCTTTTACTTTTGCGATGTCGCTATTTTCATCATCGCCGCTGTTTAGCTTCCATTCATGGGCGCACTCAGGGCAGATCAAAGTGTCGCGATCATCGTAGACGAAGGCCGACTGGCATTTGGGGCAGGGTGGAAGGCTACTCATAGGGTTTTCCTTAAATCTAATTACAAAAATACGGTGAATTCTTTTAGGCCAATTTGCCTAATTAACTCGGCGAGGGCGCTCATGTCTTCGCTGGCAATGGGTTGGTCGTCATTATCGGCGAGCACAAACGATTTATTACTGGTGTCGCGCAGCATCACAAACCATTGGGTTTTACTGCTTGGTATTTTAGTGCCAGGGCTTACTCTGACCTGGGCTTCCAGCCAACTGCCATTTTCCCCGAGGGCAATGGCATCATTCAATAGCATGATCTCAACCTCGTTTAGTGCATAAGTAATAGCGATGTTCCTTTACTCTTATCGGCTAAGTACCGGCATGTAAGCACATAAGCTGGACGCTGATTAATATCGCTTTGAATACTAGGTCATTGCTGGCACAAGGGCTAGCCAGATGTGCATTATATGTTAATCTTATTAACATTCAATGAATGCTAAGCGCGCAACCCCAATCAATTGCAAACCGAAGGACGCCCAATGAGCTCAACTAAACTTCATCAAGCACTCTCTAGCTACGGTATACATAGCCCATCAGCGGTCCTCTACAACACTGAATACGACGTCCTATTTCAAGAAGAGACACGTCCTGAGCTTTCAGGTTATGAGGCAGGAGTGGTAACCAAGAGTGGCGCAGTGGCGGTAGATACTGGCATTTTTACTGGCCGCTCACCCAAGGATAAGTACTTTGTTAAAGACGACACCACCCGCGACACGCTGTGGTGGTCAGACCAAGGCAATAACGACAACAAACCTATCAATGAGGACATTTGGCAGTCGCTTAAATTAGTTGTAGGCGAGCAACTCAGCGGCAAGCGCTTGTTTGTAGATGACCTATTTTGTGGTGCTAACGCCGCTAGCCGCTTGAAAGTGCGCTTTGTAACCGAAGTCGCATGGCAGTCGCATTTTGTTAAAAATATGTTTATTCGGCCTAGTGCCGCAGAATTAGAAAATTTCGACCCTGATTTTGTAGTATTGAATGGCGCTAAAGCTACTAATCCTAACTGGGAAGAGCAGGGCCTGAATTCTGAAAATTTCGTTGCCTTTAATATGACCGAAGGTATACAGCTTATTGGCGGCACATGGTATGGCGGAGAAATGAAAAAGGGCATTTTCTCGGTAATGAATTATTTGCTGCCACAAAAGGGCATGGCCTCCATGCACTGCTCAGCTAACGTTGGTGAAAACGGAGATACGGCGATCTTTTTTGGCCTGTCGGGCACGGGTAAAACCACCCTTTCTACCGACCCGAAACGGGCACTGATCGGCGACGATGAACACGGCTGGGACGATAACGGCGTCTTTAATTTTGAGGGCGGCTGCTACGCAAAAACCATCAACTTGAGCCAAGAGCAGGAGCCGGAAATCTACGCCGCCATCAAGCGCGACGCGCTATTGGAAAATGTGGCTGTCGATTCTGACGGCAATATTGATTACGCAGACAACTCAAAAACTGAAAATACCCGCGTCTCATACCCGATCTACCACATTGAAAATATTGTTAAGCCAATTTCGGTGGGCGGCCACGCCTCTAAAGTAATCTTCCTAACAGCCGACGCTTTTGGTGTATTGCCGCCGGTAACGCGCTTAACAAAAGAGCAGGCCGAGTACTATTTCCTGTCTGGTTACACCTCAAAGTTAGCGGGTACTGAGCGCGGGATTACCGAACCTACACCGACATTTTCGTCGTGCTTTGGAGCCGCATTTTTAAGTTTACACCCCACGCAGTACGCCGAAGTTTTAAATAAGCGCATGGCTAATGCCAGCGCCCAAGCCTATTTGGTTAACACTGGTTGGAATGGTAGCGGCGAGCGTATTTCGATTAAAGCCACCCGCCAGATCATCGATGCGATTTTGGATGGCTCAATAGAAGAGGCCACGTTTAATACCCTCCCAATATTTAATTTGGCAACGCCGCGTGCCTTAGACGGTATAGAGGATAGTCTCTTGGATCCCCGTCAGAGTTACGCAGAAGTTGGGCAGTGGACAGAAAAAGCGCTCTCGTTAGCCTCCAAGTTTATTGATAATTTTCAAAAGTTTACAGATACAACTGAAGGCGCTGCTTTAGTTGGCGCGGGCCCTACATTAAAGGGCTGACGGATGATTATTAGGATCCGATGACGATTTGTTACGGCACTAGGGCAATCTGTGCCGTTAAAGCACACTGCTATTTTTATTGATTTAACATAGCAGTTCTTCTAATAAATGAGCTTCTCCATGGAAAAACGGACCGCACGATTAACCCTGTTAGTAGACCCGCATAAGAAGGCCGCGTTCGAAAAGCTGTGTGAACAGGAAGACGTCACACCCTCGCAAAAAATCCGCCAATTTATGCGTGACTATATTGAGAAAGAACTTGGTGCTGACTGGAAAGAGCAGGTCTTTGTCGATGCGGATAGCGCGAAATAAGCTCGCCTCTATTCGGGAAAAACTATGCCCCCGTTACGAAAGACGCCAAGCTCCATCAGCAGGCATTCTGCTGATGGTTTTCCAGCAAATGTAAGTCCCGCAGGGGTCTTAGCAATTGCTGCGACGTTTGTTATATTGCTGGCTTATTACGGTGGCGGATACAATCGCTTTATCCCTATTTTAGACCACGCAAACCTTGCCTTTCATGAAGCAGGGCATGTGTTATTTGGCTTTTTTGGTCAAACTGCTGGTCTCTATGGCGGCACCTTCGGGCAATTGGTATTCCCTCTAATAGTGTTTATGTCCTTCTACCGTCGCGGCCAAATCATGCAAGCCGGGCTTGGTCTACTTTGGTTGTTTCAGAACTTTCTGAATATTGCCCGCTACGTAGCAGACGCAAGGGCGCAACAGCTGCCCTTAGTCGGTGGTGGTGACCACGATTGGTTTAATATTCTTTACCGCTGGGACGCATTGCCGGCAGATAAATCCTTCGCTGCCACATTAACAACTGTCGCGTGGCTGGGGATGATACTGAGCTTTGTGTGGGTCCTACGGCTCTGGATAAAATCCCAGAAATAGCAGCAATTAAGACTAATTTAGGTTCAGTGCAAGCTGGGTTAGTTAACTTTTCGTGCTTTTCCGCTCTCTGCGCGAATCCGGTTTTCGGTCTGCACATACACGGTGTCGGTAGTTGCCATGCTGGAGTGACCAAGATCCTCTGAAAGGTCCTTTAAAGCACGACCTCGCTCGATTTCCATGCTAGCGCCGGTGTGGCGTAACCAGTGGGTAGACGCCTCTTTTAATTTGCGGGCCTTGTCATCACCTTCGGCCGCGCGCATTTCCTCATAAGCCTTATCAAAGACCTGCTGCACAATGCGTGTGAGTTGGCGGGAGGTCATACCACCTTGGCCGCGAATTTTTTCAACGATAGGGGAGTTGTCTCCCGGTGAAGGTAGCTTGCTTAGGCCACGGTAGCTGCGGTATCGCTTCAAATAGGGAATAAAGCTGTTTGGCACGGTAATATCCCGCAGTTTACGGCCTTTTCCGAAGGCTTTTAGCCACCAATTCCCCTCAGAATCCTCCCAGAAATGACTCATTATTGGCGACCAGTTAGGGCGCTCGGATAGCTCCGAAATACGTAGGAATAGGGTTTTCATCGCGCAGATAACAAAGAGGCTGCGCTCATACAAATCGTCTTCTTCAGCCAATGTGTGGGCCACATCAAAAACGTATTGCCACTGAGATTCGCTAAGGCGGCGAACCTCTTTAACCTGAGCATCGCTAATAAAGTGTCGGCAATCACCCTTGGCAATTTGTGCGGGATTGCCGTACAGATATTCTTCACTCATAAGGTATTTATAGAACACAGTTATCGCCGTGAATGTTGCGGTTAAGGTTTGTTGAGACGGCTTGTATTTTTTCTTGTCGGCCAGCACATCGTTATCGGCGCGTTTGGGCAGTTTGAGCTTAAATGGCGCCCAAAGTGGATTCTGGGTATGAAGGCCGTTTTGGCAAAGGAATTTCTCGTGGTTCGCAAGGCAAATCCACGACACCGGCGGTTGCCAGCAAAAGTCGGCATAATCCAAAATATCGGCTTTGCGAAATTGATCCATAGGCTTGGATTGAAAAAGAAATACCCATAATAAGAAACGTTCAATTTCGTTGCGAAACCGCGTGTAAGTATGTTCAGATTTATTGCGGCCGATGTACTGTAGAAACTCTTGGCCCCAGCGCCAGTGTTGTAGGCGCCAAGGTTCAGCTGATTCTAAAAAGGCTTTGAGCTCAGGGTATTCTTCAAAGCGAAAGTCTTTGAGCTCGGCGTAAGTTGGATACAGCGGCGTTGGTTTAGCTTTGGCCATGGCTTGATTACCAGTGAATACCTGAGGGCTCCATTGTAAACGCCCTAATACTCTATGTCGAATACTAAACAGTATTAGAATTAGTGAAGATGCCAATCTGAATGTCAGTCTACTTCTGCACTATAGGGTATTTGACTAAATTTGGTCCTAATCTTTCGTTACCATCAGGTATCTATTTGATTTATAAAAATAATAGCTGGCCGTTTTCGACCGTACCGCGCTTGGTAAGGCGCCAATCTGAGCCACATTTTCGTTTTGCATCTGAGTCTTGGGCATGAGCTGAAAATATCTTTGCTTCACGATTTTCGAATGCGGGTAGAGGGGCTCCTATCTTCAAGTGCCGCTTTTCGGCTCGGCTCTCTCGGACGGTG
The DNA here is from genome assembly GCF_040892635.1 of Zhongshania guokunii. NCBI lineage: Bacteria > Pseudomonadati > Pseudomonadota > Gammaproteobacteria > Cellvibrionales > Spongiibacteraceae > Zhongshania > Zhongshania guokunii. The sequence goes on from NZ_JBFRYA010000008.1 coordinate 162,582, forward strand.
AGGCGTGCTAGTATCCGAGCTACCCATGAACAGCAGTATTACGTTGCGGCTAATCGCTGTCTGAAGACTTTTATTTTCTTCATCTCGCTGATAGTCGCCTTGAAAGATTTGATTGGCTTATGATTAAAGTCGTACTTTCCATGCTTATTGATATGCCTCCATGAAATTACCGACCCCTCTGAAATTGAATCTATTGTAGATTCAATTTCGTTGCTGTCTTTCAAGCTCACAATATGGTCGGACAAATACAAGTAGTTCCATAAAATGACGACATTTTTCAAAAGCGATTTACACTGCATCGCTTTCAGTATTTCAGCCTCGGCGCCGACTTGGAGCTTACCTTCGCGACCGAAAAATAATGCGCGCGAAAATTTCTGCCCTAGCTCGACTCGGTTAAGTTGCTTATGAATCGAGCGTCTGAGATCGCCATCGTGTAGATAGGTTGCAATAAACTGCGATTTTATGAGCTTTCCAAGAGATTTTATTGCCTTGTACAGCGCGCTTTCTCGGGCGCTAGCCGCCAGGCGCCGAAATATAAGCGATGCAGACTGCCTACCGCTTTTTATGGTAGCCATAAGACGAAGAATATCATCCCAGTTTTCAAGAATCTGCGTGATATTGATTTGAGTCTTCGGGCCAATCAGATAACCAGAATTCTTGATGAGTGAGCTGCTCGTGGCCGAGTATAAGGCACTTGAGGAGATATCACTTAAGCGTGGAGCAAACGACACATCTAGCAGATGTAGTCCGGCGAACATAGCATCAGTATATCCGTGCGTATCTGTAGAATGCTTGTGTACACTCATGTCGATGTTTTCGATTAATGAATACTGTTGCGCCCTGGCAATACCGTCCATCATAAAGGCCGCTTCGCGATCAGAGCTGCTCAGCACGTTGACATGGAAAAACGCTTGACTTGTATCAACGAAACTATTGACGTTTATCCCTTGCTCCTTGCCGTAATACTTATAGGAGTAATTCGCTAAAAGCGAATCCACGGCGACGATGACTTTCTTGCCATCGCTACTCGTATGTAAGACATCATCCCTTTCGTTATATATTATCGGTAGTGGCAATTCGCGAATAACGCGGATGATTGCAGCATTAGCCTTCATCAAGTTATCCGAACTAAACCAGTTCTTCTCTGTGTCGGAAAGGAGCTTACGGCTGATGCCGCTTGCCTTGGCCATATCCGTATGACCGATATTCGTGCCGAGACTCATCAACACAGCGTAGAGCACCTTTTTATCGGCGGTTTGCTTTCCATGCGAATCCTGGTAGTTTCGGAAATTGTCGCTGAAGTTTGAGTAGGTGTCGATCTCTCTTAAAATTTCATGCAGAGTGTGTGATCCGCTGTCGCCAATGAGTTTCGGAATAAATTCTGCTGAACTGTAATCCGCCGATTCAGTACGTGTTTTCCAGCTCCCGTTTTTATTGATTGTGACGAAATCATTATTCGCCAAGCCGGCATTTAGCGTTTTATAGGCTTTTTCCAGTTTCTTCGAAATGGCAGCGATTGCCGATTTTCCATCAACGAAATGCTTCAAGTTGGTAGCGAATAAAATTTCATCACGCTTTTCAAGCCATTCTTTATCAGAGATGAGATTATGCTGGTCTGACAGGTACCTGTAAGAGTATTTGAGCGTTAAAGTTCTGCCAAGGATGGCGGCGCTCAGCTGTGACAAGACAATAACTTTGTACTTTGATATTTGTGGAACCCCGCATTCTTTTTGATAGGCGGCGATATCTTTTTTCGTCATAAAATCGCATGAAGTGGAATCGTCGACTCGAAAATTTGTGTCCTTTATAGCGCTGATTGCAGCGAGCAGTGATTTGGCCGTGCTTTTTTCGTCGTACTCAACTGCTCGGACAAGTGGAATAAGTGACTTCACTAACGTAGTCGCGACATTGAACAGGTAATCATAAAATCGGCTTTGCGAGCCTCTGAGTAGGAGTTGATTTTCAATTTTGGTCACATGATCGGTAAACTGGGGATTTATGGCTTCGAGGTAATTTTGAACAAGGTTGGAAATCTGCTCGTTTTGTGTAGAGTCGGAGAGTGAAGCATCATCGAAAATCTGACTGATTAGCCGAATTACGCCATCGGCATTCTTTGCCGAGTTTACTACGATTGCGTTGGCGTTCTGGAGTGCATCTTCCTCCTGTTCGCGTTGCTTACGCTCCATCCCCCGCGCCGAGTTTAAAACACTTCTAAGTGTTTTAACGATGGCATCGATAGCGTAATCCTGGCGAAGAAAGAATTGGTCCTGGGCAAAGCAGAGAAGTCGCAATGTCAACAGGTTCCTGTTCTTAAATCTTTGTATCTGTGATAGGTTTGAGTTATAGATCCAGCTGGCGTATTCCTTCACCGCTGAGGTAGGGAGGTCTAGCGTTTCAATCAGCGGTAATGCGCTGAAGAAGATTTCCCGGAACTGCTCCAAGATTTCCGCATTTTCGCGCAATATCCTTTGCTCGGTTCCGAGTTTGATATTTTTCAGCTTAGTAAACTCACTGGCGCGCTCTTTATCCAAAATCAATGAAAGCAGCGTATTACGCTGGTCATTTGTAATGGCGCCGTCCAGCCTTTTCAACGTTTCTTGCTGAAATTCGGCAGTGGCGGAGGCGACAATATTTTCGAGTGTCGTGTAACTGGGGATTACGGTTTTGTTGCGCCAGCAATACTCCAACAAGGTAAAGAGAATGTCCTCGTTCCGCATTAGTGACTTGCTGTGGATAGCCGCCAGCGAAAGTAATTCCTTGGCTGCCGCCGGTGTGTAGGATTGCCAGCCGTGCAACTCTAGTATCTTTTTACGGTGAACGGAGGCGCTAGCATCGGAATAGAGATCAAGGTTGCAAGGCTTTCTCAAACCGAGAGCGCGCTCCGCTTCACGAACGTCCTTCGGTTTGAACTGGGACTTTGAAAAAAAGCGTCCCTTGGCTTGGAAATATGCGCGTTGGATCAAGAACCCTACTTTATTTTCGTTGCTTCGAAACGTCCGAAGGAGGGTCTTGGCACGTTTGTCCTGCAGCATGAGGCTCTTGCGCTCAGTCGCGGAAAAATTGGGAACTCCATCGAAGGTGGCTTTGCGAGCTCGAGACAGTATCTTTATGCTGGACATTGTTCATCCTGTGTTAGATTGGGAAGGCAGACACTATTGTTATTCGAAATACAATTCACATCTGCATTCCATATAACCAAAATCGATTATTTTTGTAGTGTACACTACAAAATTCAAGCAATTTCTTCCACTATTGATCAGAAAACATACGACATGGTTGGTGGTGCACCTTTCTGGTGCGTCTTCTTGGTTTTTGTACAATGCATTTTTGGCTTACAATTGCGCAAAATATCTCTCAATTGATTGCCGCCGAATATGACCCCTTCGCAAGAACTGTATTCCTCACTCCACTTTGCCTATTCGCATTTCAACGACGAACTGTTCGGAAATGAATTGCCAGTAGTGATTTTCACGGTGCAGCGTACGAAAGGGGTGATGGGTTATTTTTCTCCCAAGCGATGGGGGAGTCTTGGCGGGAGGAAATGCGACGAAATCGCGATCAATCCGGCTTACGTTGCCAACAGCCGCTTAATCGAAGTCATGCAGACCTTAGTGCACGAAATGGTCCATTGTTGGCAGTACAATTTTGGCAATCCTGGACGGAGTTACTACCACAACAAAGAATGGGCAATGAAAATGATAGACGTCGGTCTCATGCCTTCGTCAACGGGCGAACCAGGCGGTGACATTACTGGTCAGCAAATGGGGGATTACATCATCGAAGGGGGCAGGTTTCTTGTCGCTTTCACGAAACTTGAAAAGGAGGGCGCTTTCCAACTGGCTTGGGTGGATCGCAAGGCACTACCGAGATTATTTAGTCCGATTATCGCTGATCCCAACACGAAGCCGCTCTTAATCGCATCCAATACTGACATGCCATCAGCTGATGCCACTTACGAGATCATCAAGCACTTTACAGAGGAGACACAACTCTCCCCAGTTCGTCCTCACCAAATTCCGATCGAGAACGCGACGTACGCGGAATTGATGCCAGAGAGTTTCGTCGTATCCGAACCCCCCAAGCGAAAAACTCGCTACCGATATCACTGCCCTGGCTGTCAAGTGAAGGTGTACGGGAAGCCGCGCCTCTCCATCCGATGTGAAGACTGTGATCAAAGCTTCGTTAGCGAAGCATATTAGAGGTCCGGCCGGTAAAAGCGTTGAATTTAGCCACTTCTAACGTAACCGATTGAATATTATGAATTAATCAACCAGCAGTTCAAAAGTCATGGGCTTAACCTGCTTGGTTAGATCCAGCTCAAAACTTCCTAGCCGCCCCAAATGCTCGGTATGATACGGTGAGAATTCGGCCATAATGTCGCGGGTAATATTGTACCCTTCCGACTTCAATTGATTGAACACTTCGGTCATCGCGTTTACGTTGTATAAGATCGCGAAGTTGGCCAGCAAATGATTGTATTTAACGATTTTGCTTTGTTCGTGTCTCAAGTTTGCAGGAATTTTCCCGCCATTAGCAAAAAACAACCACCGGGCAAACTCATTGAACTCTTCGCTCTTACAGGTCGCTGCCTGGATTGTTTTGCGCAGATCAACGTCGGTAATGTATTCCAGCAAAAACATGGTTCTGACCACGCGCCCGAGTTCACGGAACGCAAAGTACAGCTTGTTTTTCCGGTTCTTGGTGCCGAACCGGCGCAGGATTGTCGAAGCGGTGATTTTCCCTGCTTTAACTGACATGGCCGTTCGCATCATATCCGCATAGTGCTTTTCAATGAGATCCCACTTGATCGGCTCCTTGAACAAAGACTGAATATGCTTGAGTACCATGGAGCGATCAGGCTTATAAAAGCTGAGATCTTTGATATTTCGGATACGGGGCATGAGCTTTATGCCCAGCAAGTACGCCAGGCCAAAGACGGGTGTGGATTGCGCCTGTGTATCGCCGTGAACGGTGTCCGGATTAAAATCAGATTCATCGTTGAGTAGGCCGTCCAAGATATAAATCGCCTCGTAGACACCGCAGGGAATAAACCGGCTGAACAATGCAATATAGGTGTCCGAGACGTGGTAATAGGCAATGCCGCCATAGCTGCCATACCGAATATGGTATTCAGATAGCAAATTATCTTCGTAGAGATCCCAAAGCTTTCCATCAGCGGACACACTGCTGCCTGATCCCCAACACTCAATGAGCCGGTATTTCTTATACTCGCTATTGATCTTCGCAATAGCTTTATCGAGACGCGCTTCCGTCGTGCGTTTTAAGTTAAGCCAGGCGACTTGCTTGCGAGAAACGCCCTGCACAGATCGCACGGTTTCGGTGGGACCAATGTTGGTACCGTAACAAAACACGGTCAGGACAAAACGTAACTCCGGGTCGCTGATACGTGATTCGAAGCCCGACAACGGGCCAAAATGTTTATTCAGGTTCAGCCACTTTTCGACATTGATAATCACATCAAGCAGGTTGATTTTGTCCAACCGATCGCGCAAAAGCGCTCCAATTTCTTCGACTTCAGGTAAGGGTTGATCAGGCTTTGGTTTACCGATAATCAGATTCCCGTTTTCAATACGAACCAGTTCGTCCTCCGGGAATTGGCTGTCAGCTTTCCGGCAGCTCGTTTCCATGGACTTCTTCAGCGTTGTTGTAAATTCAGTATCACCGGCGACGAGCCCTACCTCCTCGCAATAGGTAGGCAACTGCGCTTCGTATTCTTCCCAGGTGATCATCTGCTCCCGGTAATCATCGAAGGTTTCACTGTAGGGAATGAACAAGTCACCGGTACTTAGTTCTTCAGCGATCCGTTCAAACACACACAGCTCAAAACAGGTTTTATTAACCTCCGACACCTGTGCTGATTTGGTTGATTTTCCCGTGACTAATTTCCACCAGCTTTCGCGAATCCAGCGAATATTAATGACATTTCTGGAAGAGGGATCGTTCGGATCGCTTTGAATTGACAGGAACTCCGTGCGACGCTTTTTGTGCGTCAAAATAAACTGGAACGCATTGAGCAAGTCCTTGTCTTCCGTGGCCGATGCCAGGTTGAGTATTTCAATCGTACGAAACAAGGTGGATCGTTGCTTTTTATAGAGTCGAACCATAAACGGCAAATAGTTGTTGCCTGCGAATGCCATATATTGTTCGCACATTTGCATTAGCTGATCACTGTTCTTTCCCAGTATCGGATCAAAAGCTGCCACCGAATCGGGTTTATCAAGATACACCTTGACCGTCCCAGACAACACAGAAATCAAATGATCGGTTTGCTTTTGATGGTCTGCAAGGTACTTCTCCAACAGCTTCTGCGCCGAGCGATCCATTTTTAACAACATCTTGATAAAAATATCGGCGGCGTTATCCAGTGTTTGTGCGTATTGGTGCCGGATTAAAACGATGACGAGTGCGAGTCGCTTGTTCAGCTTTAGTTTCATCAATTCGGCGTAATCCAGGGCCTTGGCCTCGTTGATAAACTGCTGGTGTTTAACTGGCGGCAACCCCAAATCCGTGGGCAAAAGTGTTTGCAGGGATGTAAGCCATTCCAGGTATTGGATGTACGCATGGATATTGCGAGGGGTCGGGCGTTTGGGTTCATTTTTCAGCGTGCTCCAACCAAAACCATTCAGTCCTGTGCTAGATCGAAGAATATCGTTGATGCATTGGCGACTTTCAGACTCTAAAAAGCCACACAATTGATCGTAATACCGAGTGTTGACTTCGGCCCTGGCCGCCTGACATATCCGCTCAAGTACACTGAACGCCGGTAACTCGTATCGCTCTTTGACCAAATATTCCAACGTGACATTGATGATATCCGGTAATGCTTCTTTGGTAGTCGCTGCCTCAAGTGCCCAAATCTGTGCCAATTCAGAGATCTTGGCCGCATCGTAGGCTTTTATATTAAGATGGCGCCGAATCAGCTTTACGTGACGATCCTTCGCGCCCGATGTGTAATAGGTTTGGAGATCCTTCAGTGTCACCCGCGAACGGCACTGATTTTTAATGTGCGTGATGATCACCTTTGGTATTTCACCCAGGTTTACGAACCGGTGCGTATTTTTGCCTACTATGAACACCGATTTTCGCCCATCGTGAACATCTAATTTTCTCAACTGTGAACACTGAATTTTGTCGAACCGTGAACACTTTTGCCACCGCGCAAAATTAGGTGTTCACGCTTAGCAAAATTTCTTAGCCGTAGCAGACAACCCCCTTCATCTCTTGCAGGCAACGGCATTGTCCGTAATCTGCGTTCCCTTTGTTTTTCGTTCAACCACAGGGAACGACCATGAGTACCAAGAGGGTCACTATGATGAAGTTAAGAGAACTCCTACGCCTAAAATACGAGGCTCAGCTGTCGGTGCGTCAAATTGCCCTGTGCCTGAGCCTATCGGTGGGGGCAGTTTCCAAGTATGTGCAGCGCGCCGACGCCGCAGGCCTCGACTGGCCATTGCCGGATGAGCTGTCTGAGCTGGGGCTTCAGGCGCTGCTTCAGCCCCGCCGGTCGACGGTCGCATCGTCTGATGTTGCCGAGCCCGACTTTATGGCCATTGAGCAAGAGCTCAAACAAAAAGGCATGACGCGGTTATTGTTGTGGCAAGAGTACGCCCAAGCGCACCCAGACAATCACTACAGCTACTCCCGCTTTACCGTGTTGTTTAAGCGCTGGCGCCAAACGCAGCAGCTGTCTATGCGTCAGCAACATTGTGTAGGTGAGAAGCTGTTTGTGGATTACTGTGGGCCGACGTTGTCGGTGGTGAATCCTGAGACCGGACTGGTACGTGATGCTCAGGTCTTTGTCGCGGTACTCGGCGCCAGCTCGTATACCTTTGCCGAAGCGACGTGGTCGCAAAGCTTGCCCGACTGGGTGGGTTCACACGTTCGGGCCTTTGCCTTTTATGGCGGCTTACCCGCTGTGGTTGTGCCCGACAACCTTAAAAGCGCGGTCAGTAAAGCTTGTCGATACGATCCTGACATCAATCCCACCTATCAGCAAATGGCCGAGCATTACGGGGTGGCGGTCGTGCCCGCGCGGCCCTATAAACCCAAGGACAAAGCCAAGGCTGAGGTAGGCGTACAGATTGTCGAGCGCTGGATCATGATGCGGCTTAGAAAGCAGACGTTCTATACCTTGGCATCGTTGAACATGGCGATCAGCGCACTGTTAGATGATTTAAATCGCCGCCCCTTTAAGAAGCGCCCAGGCACGCGGCGAAGCCAGTTCGAACAACTGGATAAACCGGCACTAAAACCCTTGCCTAGCGCTGCGTACACTTACCGCCACATCAAGAAAGCGCGGGTTCATCTGGATTACCACGTCGACTACCTCGGCCATTATTACTCGGTGCCTTACCAGCTGGTGAAGGAAGAGGTGATGGTGCATGCCGGCGATACGACGGTGGCGATCTTCCATCACGGCCAGCAAGTCGCCGTGCATCCTCGCGTTCATCATGCCGGTGGCCACACCACCGACCCATTGCACATGGCCAAAGCACATCGCAAACATCAGGAGTGGTCACCCCAGCGGTTTCTGAGCTGGGCAGCGAGTATCGGCCCCCATGCCGAGACCGTCATTGAGCATCAGTTGGCGAGTCGTCGTCACCCTGAACACGGTTATCGCGCCTGCCTCGGTCTGCTTAATCTCAGCAAGAAGTATGGCAAAGCGCGCTTAGAAGCCGCTTGTCATCGCGCGGTACACATCGGCGGTATGCATTACAAAAACATCGCTTCCATCCTCAGCAATAGCATGGACAAAGTCCCGATCAATACCGCTGAAACCGAGTCGAAAACCACCTTGCCACTGACGCATGCCAATGTGCGTGGCAGCGATTACTACCATTAACCCCAGTCCAAACCTAAGCCCAAATTAAGCTAAAACCAAAACCAAAACCAAAACCAAAACCAAAACCAAAACCAAAACCAAAACCAAAACCAAAACCAAAAGGAAACACACCATGAACCACCAACACACTCTGCAACTGCTGCACAGCCTGCGACTCACCGGCATGGCTGATGCCCTTGCTCAGCAACTGGATCAACCCACCACCTACGAGGAGCTGGGCTTCTTCGAGCGCCTCAGCTTACTGGTCAATAGTGAGTCTACTTGCCGAGACAACCGTAAAATTGTCCGCTTACTGAGACAGGCTAAATTAAGGCTTAATGCCCACCCCGCCGACATTGATTACCGCGCCCGTCGCGGCTTGCACAAAGACACATTAGCGCAACTGCTACAGCTGGATTGGATACGCCATCATCGTAATCTCTTGATTGAGGGCGCCACCGGCACGGGGAAAACCTTCTTAGCCTGTGCGCTGGGTCAAACCGCCTGCGAGCACGGATTCTCAGTCCGTTACTTCCGCGCCAGTCGGTTATTTGAAATGCTCACCGTGGCGCATGGCGACGGTAGCTTCGGCAAACTCCTAGCCCAACTGGCAAAAACCGAGCTGCTCATCATTGATGATTGGGGCTTGGACATACTGACCCAGCAGCAGCGCAATGACTTGCTCGAAGTGGTCGAGGATCGCCACGGGCGCGGCGCAACACTCATCACCAGCCAACTACCATCCACTCATTGGCACGAGGCCATCGGCGAACCGACGCTCGCCGACGCCATTCTCGACCGCCTGCTCCATAACGCGACAAAGTTACAACTCAAGGGCGAATCCATGCGCAAAATTCATCATAGCGTTGACCCACTGTGAACACTTCGCGTTAAATAGCGGTGCCTGCAAAAAGGAAGGGTGCAGGTGTTCACGCTTCGCAAAATCGCTGTTTTTCAAGCATGTTGTCGCTTTTTACGGTTATGCGGCTTTCTTTTCTGGGTTTAACTTCACTTCACTAATGAAGCCCCAGTTCCGGCAGCTCCGACTCCATCTTCTAGGGTTTTTAAGCTTTGCTTTCTGGTAAGTCTCATCTCGCTTGCTCAAAATCGCCAAATCTAAACCCGCGTGCCGCTCCTCAGGAGTAACGTATTTAATACCACTGTGTTTATGACGCGTGTTGTACCAATGAACAAATCCATCGACCCATTCACGAGCATCGTCGATATTTAAGAAGCCTTTCAGCGGCCATTGAGGGCAGTATTTTACAGTCTTAAATAGAGACTCAGAATACGGATTGTCGTTGCTCACGCGAGGCCTTGAGTAAGAGGAGATAACACCAAGATCTTGCATCTTGGCAAGCATTGTAAAGCTCCTCATGGGCGCACCATTATCTGAATGCAAAATGAGCCTTCTGTTTACACACTTCTCTGCCCAAGCTGACCTTTGAAGCAGATCGGCGGCGTGTACGCCAAGTTCTTGAGAGTACACCTCAGCACCTACAATTTTCCGACTAAAAATATCTAAGATCATATAAAGGTAATAGTGCTGCCCTTTAACATGACTAGGTAAATAGCTGATATCCCAAGTCCAGACTTGATTCGGGGCCGTCGCCGTTTGTGCTCGGGGCTTTTTGTGATGCCCCTTTGACCTTGAGCGCGCTCTCTTTGCCAGTAAGTCATGGTCTTTTAATATTCGGTAAAACGACGATTCTGACGCATGATAGATACCTCTATCAGCCAGCGTCGGGACAATTTGATTGGGTGTTAGGCTGGCGAACTCTGGTTCATTGCACAGATCAACTATCTTCTTTCGCTCCTCCGTAGAGAGCTTATTCGAAGGCGTAGGCCGCACTGCACTTGCCCGCTCATCGCCGCAAACAACGCCATTTTTTACCCAGCGCTGGAGCGTCCTAATAGACAAACTAATAATTCGGCAAGCTTCTGCTTTTCGTGCACCATTGGCGGTGGCTTCATTGATCAGGCTAACTAAATATTGCCGCTCTGGAAGAGGTGTCAATCTTCCTCGCTCGGTTCCCAGAGGGCATTGTACTTTTCCCGCAACACCAATAATGCGGCTGTTTCAGCTAGGGCTTTTTCCTTACGAGCCAGTTCTTTTTCCAGTATCTGGATTTTTTTCCTATCGGCTCGGCGCAAGCTGTCTTGCTTATGCTTACTTTCAGGCTTAGTCATATGGGCTTGCACAGAAATAATTTTCCACTTTTTTACCTGCTCAACATACAAACCATTTTCTCGACAGTAGGCCGCTAACTGATGCTCAGACATACTCGCAGTATCAATTACAAAAGAGAAAATTTGATCAGCTGTATAAACTTCATTTTTTGTCACCTCATCGTCTGGAAGTAAACCCTCATCCTTCAATTCCTGCCTCCACTTATGAACTGTGCCAACTGCTACGCTAAGCTCATTTCCGACTCGTCTCAAGGAATAATTGTAGGGCGGTAACAACCAAATTCGGCCACGCTCCTTTGTTTCTAGATCTACTAATAATGCTGGCATGATGTCTCCAAAATTTTAAATTGAAAATAGGCGACAACTAGCCTGACACAGGGGGAAATTCAGTGTTCATAGTTACAAAAATACGCACCGGCCCAATCGCTGCGTGATTTTTAGCTGAATCAGGAGCCCCAAAAAGGATGCGCTGGTTCGTTTACAGTGACGCAGTGCAAACTTCTGATCTTCCGGCGTAGGTGTATAGACATCCCCTAACTCATCTTCGGTGATATCAGATTTAATTCGTGGATAAGCTGTCTGATAGATAGCGGCCATCGACTTAAATTTTCTCTGATAGATGCATTATTGTGTAAAAGCATCGCGTTATAGTTATCAGGTTTCTAGTCGTCATTTGGATATGCCTAGATTAGTCGCAAGTGGCTTTCATTGCTTTATTCCTTGTGATGGCCTGCCATTACGTCGCCTGAATTGAGATGCCAAGCATTTTGAACAATCGCAAACAACAGTAATACCAACGCCAACAGCAACAGTTCGGTTTGATACACATTGACCGCATACTGAATTTTGAGACCCATACCAGAAACAGCGGAAGGAAACAAAATGGCGATAAAACTTAAGATGGTCGGCAGCAGCGGGGTACAACACAACAGGGGGCTTACAATCCCGATAACTATGCCGCCCGCCGCTGGTGCCGTTCTGCAATGGGTCTTCTTGCGTATCAGTTGAACCCATAAATTGATGAGAACGCTCTCCAGCGTTGCGAACAAAAACGCAAATAGCGCGATTCTCAGATTAAGATGTGCAAAAGAACGCAAGCCAATATCGGAACCCAGTTCATGCGCTGGCAGGACAACCAAGTGGACGACCAGCACCAGACTAAAGAGGATCGCGGTACGCCGTTTTGAGTGAGAATCCTGAACCGGCGATTGAAATGCATACACTACAAGTGACCAGAGGCGTTTTATAGAGTTTGTAGCGCGCTTCACTATCGCATTCATTCTTCTTTGCCGTTTGTCGCAACTTTGTAAGTTCCCCAGAACATCTCCGGTAACACGCAAACCAGTGGTGTACCGATCAGTAAAAAGAGTCCTAATCCGTTAAAGGTGAGCCATTGTATCCACTGCATCCCAATGCCTAATGCCAACATGGCGGAACCCAGAAAAAATGGCCCGCTGAAAAAACAATGCATTCGCCCACATTGACGCGCATTTCTTAAACAGGCATATCCCATCCAACTTAAAGCGATCGCCCAGATACTGCCGGTCATCCACGGTGCAAGTTGCATCATGCCGGTAATCACTATGAGTATCGCTGGCAATACCCAGGTGAGAATAAATCGGCCTTTATTGGCTACCCAGTCGTGGGGGCCGGTTTCACATTTTTCTGACATCGTATACTCCTTTGTTATGGCGATCAGGCCAGTTGGCGCAGCTCCGACAGCTGTGAATCCAATGCCTGCAAGTAAGCCTGGCGTTCATCAATTTTGGTTTGCAGTTCGCGCATGGCGGCTTCACAGGCTTGCTGGTCGCCTTCGTTGATGGCGTAGAGCAAGGGTTTTATATCCAGGATCAGCAGGCCCGCCGCACGCGCTGCGCGAATGAAGCGCAGCCGGTTTAAAGCGCATTGATTGTATAAACCGAAACCACCCGCGGAATGCTCTGGGCAAAGTACCAAATTTTCCAAGACGTAATTCCTGACGGTATGCACTGTGGTTTGCGCGGCTTTCGCCAGTTGCGAGATCGTCAGGGGAAATTCGAGTGCCTGCCCATCGGCATCCATGAATGCCGCAAAGTCGGGGATCACCTCAAAGTATCGTGACACATCTTTTGACACGGCGGCTTTTGACATGGGTTTGTCTCCGTTCGTTTCAAACACTGCGGCCTGGCCACAACGCTTCAGTCGTTTCGGCATCGGCTGGCCGCGCCAGCCGATAGCCCTGTAATACATCACAGCCAAGCTTCTCTAAAAGTTGTTGTTGAGTGGCCGTCTCAACCCCTTCCGCGACGATGGATAAATTCAGGTTATGGCCAAGGGTGATGACGCTTTCGGTAATGGCGCGATCCTTTGGCTCGGTTGTCATATGCGTGACAAAGGTTTTGTCGATTTTTAGGCGGGTCACTGGGCAGCATTGCAAGCGTGCCAGCGACGAACTCCCGGTACCAAAATCGTCGATGGACAGGCGAATGCCCAGCGCCTGGCAGCGATGCAGGTTTTCGATCAGGATTGGCGTATCCTCCAGGGCCAGTGTTTCGGTTAATTCCAGTTCCAATGCCGGAGCAGGCAGTCCCGTATCACGCAATATCCTGGCAAGGTCTTCGACAAAGTCAGGTTGGTGGATTTGTAAGGCAGAGACGTTGACCGCGATGATACCCTCGGGTAAACCGCGTTGACGCCAATGCATCATCTGTTGACAGGCCGCCCGTAAGACAAACGCGCCCAGTTCCAGAATTAATCCGCTTTGTTCGGCAACGGGAATAAAGGTGTCTGACTGGATCAATCCTTCAGTTGGATGTTGCCAGCGAATGAGCGTTTCAGCGCCTTCCCAGCATTGGTGTTGAACATCCCATAGAGGCTGGTAAAAAGGAACGAATTCACCCTTGTTCAATCCATCCGCCAACGCATTGACCGTTGGGGCTGTCAGTGAATGCGTGGCGGGTGCCGTTCCCATACTGCCCTCTCTTATCCTGCACAACAGGACAGTTCTTTGACATCCTTGTTAAAGGTTTGCGCGCAGAGCTTCAAACCTTCCACCATGGTGAGGTAAGGGAAAAGCTGGTCGGCTAATTCCGTCACCGTCATACGGTTGCGGATGGCTAAAGCCGCACTCTGGATCAGTTCGCCGCCTTCGTGAGCCAGGATCTGCGCGCCTAGCAACAACCCCGTTTCCTTCTCTGTGACCAGTTTGATAAAACCGTCGGTTTCAAAGTTGGCTAACGCACGTGGGACATTTTCCATACCCAGTACGCGGCTGTCGGTCTCAATATCCTGAGCCCTGGCTTGCTCCTCGGTCAGTCCGACGGTAGCCACCTGTGGATCGGTAAAGATCACGGCGGGCATGGTGGACAGATCCAGTTTGGCGTCGCCGCCCGTCATATTGATACCAGCACGGCTACCGGCGGCCGCGGCGACATAGACAAATTGCGGCATGTTAGAGCAGTCACCGGCAGCGTAAATACCAGCAACATTGGTTTCCATGCGTTCGTTAACAACGATTTCGCCCTTTTTGTTGATGGTGACACCCACCGCGTCCAGATTGAGTTGGCTGGTATTGGCGTGTCGCCCGGTGCTTACCAGCAAACGATCACAACTGAGCTCGCCTGCATTAGTGTTCAGGGTGAATTGATTTCCATCGTGGGTCACTTGGGTGGCTTGCGTGTTGTTTAAAACTCGAATGCCTTCTTTTTCAAAACAGCCTGCCAGTTTTTCACCGATTATGGGGTCTTCACTGTAAAGTAGTGAGTGTCTTGCCAACACGGTGACTTCACTGCCCAATCGTCGGTAAGCCTGGGCAATTTCTAGCGCCACGACCGATGAACCAATCACCACCAGGTGCTGCGGCAATTCCTCGGCAAACAGCGCTTCGGTAGAGGTCCAGTAAGGCGTTTCGGCCAGCCCCTCGATGGGAGGAATGGTTGGCGTGGAGCCAGTGGCGATCAGGATTTTATCAGCAAAGATTTCCTGCTCAGTGCCATCATTTTTTCTGACTATCAGGGTGTTTGCATTTTTAAATTGCGCCCAACCTTTAAGTAAACTAAGCGCAGGATTTGTCTCTAGAATATTCTGATACTTTGCAGCGCGCAGCTCTTCGACTCGAGCGGTCTGCTGCTGAGCCAACAAGGCTCGACTCAATTGGGGCGCATGATTTTCCAGTCCGGCAAAGGGATTATTGCGTTGCTGCTGTGCCAATTGAGCGGCGCGGATCAAAATTTTTGAGGGTACGCAGCCGACATTCACGCAACAGCCGCCAATCACATCGGCTCCCTCAATAAGAGTGACCTTGGCACCACCTTCAGCGGCTTTGATAGCACAGGCAAAAGCGCCGGAACCCGTACCGATAATCGCCACATGTTGAGTTCGGTTGCTTTCTGTGTTGCTGGTATTTTCGTTGTCACAGTAGGCGTTCGGTGCTGTGTTTTCCGCTAAGGGGTTTTCTTTTGCGGTATAACCCAGGGCTTCAATCGCTCCAATGAGATCGGTTACGCTGACCCCACCGTTTGTGGTGATCGTTGCGCTGGCGTTTTCATAAGATATTTCAACCTTATTCACGCCTTCGATCGCATCGAGCGCTTCTTTAACGTGAGCGACGCAACTTGGACAGGTCATCCCTTCTATCGATAGTAAGATCATTCGTTTTCCTCAAATAGTAGTCAGGCATTGCGTCGTGTTAAACAGCACAGCTGTCATCATCACAGCGTTTATTCGCGGGTGAAAAAATATCCCAAAGCGATACGGCAACCATCAGGCCTAACGCTGAATAGGTGACATAGCTGCTCCAGCCGTATTGGAAAAACGGATAGAGCGATAACAGCAATAAAATGGGGCCGACCACACCCAGCGCACTACGGTGCCATTGCCGGTGGCTGAACCAGCCAAGTCCGTTGAGTACCAGGGCAATCCAGGCAAACAACGGTAACAGGGTATTAACAAACAAACCTTCCCATTGGCTGAGAAAACCCAACCCGACCGCAGCGCCCAGGCTGGCGATGGCCGGGAAACACATGGCGCATCCCATAGCAGAAACCAGCGCGCCCAATGAGCTAATCTTATCGCCGAAACGGGTCAGTAACTGTATTAGCATTTCCATGCTTTACTCCTTGAGCGTTGATGGATAACCCGCATTAGTGGTGGCTTCGGTCAGTGCTTTTACTGTGGTTTTTTCGTCGTCGAATGTGACAACTGCCAATTTGGTTTCAAAGGTGACTTCAGCTTTACTCACACCCTCAACATTTTTTAAGGCATTTTTGACCGTAAAGGGGCAGGTCACACAGTTCATGGTTGGAACTTCCAAAGTAACTGTTTTCGGCGCAGCAAAAGCGGTCAGGCTGGTCAAGGCTAGCAAAGACAACAAGGCAATTTTCTTCATCATTTTCTCCAGTAACGTATTAAGTCATTAATAAAAGTGAGCGGTAAGAAAGTATTCAGGCAAACCAGACAATCCAATAATTGCTGGTGACTAGCACCAACGCAGTCAGTGCCGTTAACCAAAAGATCACCTGCCGGCGTTTTCGCACTTGAGGAACTGCACAGGCGGTGCCTGGCTCACAGTCCTCAACGGGGCGATAGACCTTCCAGCCTGCGAAGCCAAATAAGGCTAAAACCAGCAGGATAAAAATGGGACGATAAGGTTCTAACAAGGTTAAATTACCAATCCAGGAGCCACTCACGCCTAGCAGCAACAACACGAAAGGACCAGCGCAGCACAGGCCAGCGCCAACAGCCGCGATAACGCCGCCAATAATAGGTAGATTGGATTCTTTCTGTGACACGACTTACTCCTCTGATTTCAGTGTATGGAGCAAGTGTAATCTCCGTACCGATGTACGGAGTCAAACGTTTTTGTGATGCCCGTGTAAAACTAATTAAGGTTGCAGGGAGTCGATAATGGGACAATGTGAGTCATCGTTATTACTCTGACATTGCGTCAATAATGCCTTGAGTGCGCTTTCGAGCCGCTTCAGATCGGCAATTTTTTCCATGACGGCGCTGAGTTTATACTCGGCCAGCTCCTGCACCTGAGCACATGGGCGGTCATTCAAGCTTAGCAGGTTGGCGATCTCTTCCAGGGTAAACCCCAATTCTTGCGCCCGCTTAATGAACCGGATGCGATTAACCGTTTCATCGGGATAATGGCGGTAGCCCAACTCGGGTTTTGGCGGTTGCTCTATTAATCCACGACGCTCATAGAAGCGAACGGTTTCTATATTGATAGCCAGTTCTTTGGCAACTTTACTGATAGTTCTTGTCATGTTCATATCTCTTTTACCCGAACGGTATCTATAAGAACCGCCATTTTCTCCATCAATATATGGGTAGCGTTATTGGAGAGCTGCTGTCCTTCTTCAATGTACTCCCAGACGGTGGCATCGCTCTTCCATCCGCCTTGCTTTTTAATCAACTCAAAATCAACTCGTTCTCGGGCTGCCGATGTAGAGAGGCCGCGCCGGAAGCTATGGCTGCTCAATTCCGGTACAAAATCGAACTGGCAGGCGTTACCCAAAGTCTTGAGTAATTCATTAATGGCACTGGGATTCAACGCTTTAGGCTGAATCTTATCCCACCGGTTAATGGGGCGAAAAACCGGACCTTCATTAATGCCACCCAGTTCTATCCAGTTTTTCATGGCCGTAGCAGGACAGCAGTCTGGTGCACCGAAAGGTAATGCTCGCACTAAGCCGGAGGCTTGTTGATCGGTCTTGGAACTAGACAGCCGGATGAGAAGTCCTTCAGGTTCCCACACCAGATCACCGTAGCGAATGGCCACCAATTCGCTACGGCGAAAGGCACCGAAAAAGCCGGTCAACACCAGCGCGATATCCCTCAGTTTCTTTTTGGTGGTTGGTAGTTGCCGCAAATGATTCACCATTTGGGCGACGTGCTCCAAGCGCAATGCCTTGGCTTTGCGCTTGGGTTGGCCATGGGTACGACGAACGCCTTCCATGGTTTTGCGGACCAACGGATCACTTACTGGATCGATGAGCCCTTGATAATGGTGCCATTGGCTAATAGCGGTCAGGTGCAGATCCAGGGTTCGGGGATTAAGCGATTCGGCTCTGGCCAGCAGGTAACGCACGACAGTATCCCGATCCGAGGGCAGGCGACCACCCCATTTTTCAAATTGTCGAATGGCCGAACGGTAGGCTTTACGTGTGTTGTCGGATGTCGCTGCCTGGAGGTATTGCCGTAGTGGTTCGGGCCCCTGGCGTTCAACCAGGGTCGCATCCTTATTACGTAACGACAAGTTGCTAGCCTGTATTGGCGGTTTGTTGTTCATGAATAGGATTTCCTTCGATGTCGCTCAAAAGGCGGCTATGTACCGGCGTTACAAGTCGAAAATTTACGTCAAGATCAACTAGCCCACGATAAGGAGGGTGATTGACTGTTTTGGGGTGAATCGACCGATGTTTCTAATTTAAGATGTTGATTATATTAGTAATTCATGAAGATTTTGTATAGGTATGAGGTTGCAAGTTGCACAAAACATGGTCGTAGAAATATAGGTTATCTTTTTTATAAGCATGGGTGGCTGAGGATTTAAGGGTGAAAACTCTTGATCGATACGATAACTGACTAAAGTTAAAGAACTAATAATTTCGTTCTGTACATGTGATAACTCCAAGTGGTAGTGAGAGCGGTACCTTAGGATTACCTCCAACAGGCCCATAGAGAAACTCACTGTGGCTATGTAACGTAGCTATAAACATATATTTCACAAAGCGCTGCTCATGGCAATCAGTGCCAACGCTCAATTATCTCGACTAAGTAGGGCACTAAGGACTCGCCCGCAACTAAGGAATTGACTGCGATACTTAACGTGTTTTCGCATTAATTAAAAGACCCTGATTTGCACCGTTACTACCTATTTCGGTGCACCGGCCTGCAGTGCGTTTTTCCTCGACTATTGCGGCTTGCAACGCCCCAAACCTGAGCGTATAAAGGTAACAAATATGCACCAGGGATTTGGGTGAAATGGAACGGATTCAGGACGGCCGCGGGGCATTTCCCGCATCCCGGCCAAAACGACGCTTCTCCCCGAACGAGCCGCGCCTCGATACGTTCCCGATTCAGCATGTGCAAATCGACTGGCAGCGCCTCATGGCCAAGCGCGAACTCGTGTTGGATACCGTGGACGCGATGCCCACGTACTTACTCAAGCCCGAAGTCCTGGGCCTGCTCGACGCCGAAAAACACCCAACTTACCGCCTGATCCTTGACCTCATGTGGACTACCGGCGCTCGAATCTCTGAAGTCCTTGCTCTTACGCCCAGCCACTTCACTGATGACGGCTACGATTTCATGGTCGTGCTGCGCACCCTCAAACAGCGGCCGGGGCGACCGACCAACGTACAACTCGCCCGCAGACCCAAGCGCGCCGTGCCCATCGTCGACCCCATGCTTAAAGATCGCATACAGAGCTACCTGTACGCGGGACACTTCAGAAAAGACGAGCGGATATTTACGATGGCCCGCCAGACGGTGAATCGACATATTCATGGGTTAGTGAAGAGAGTAGGGGGCGCGCCGATCAATATTACCTGCCATACCTTTCGGCACAGCTTCGCAATACACCTATTGCTGCACGGACGGCCGCTGAAGATCGTCAGTCAGCTCCTTGGGCATAAATCGATAGAAAGTACCGAAATCTACACCAATGTGCTCACCGTGGATGGGGGGCATTTTTTGGACGGGGTGAATTTTCACTAATGCTTGTATTTGTAAGGCAGTCAAGGAACCTCACTATGCTATCAGGCATATATAGGACTGAACGATTCTATAGAAATAACATAACAACCTGTGATGTCCCATTTATTAGACAAGGAAAAAGGCATTTTGAATGACTGAAACAATACTGCAAACCTACCTTAACGAACGGCACATAAAAACTGATGTCTCAGAAAACATTGAGAGCCTGAAGAAGGCGGTAACTGAAGTTGGAAAACACCTAACACGTAAAAAAATAAAGTCGGATATCATCTCCTATACCCTAGTGGCGCTCGATCCAATGGTAAAAGACAGCGAGCCTGTGGTGCAGGAGGTGGAGGCGATTATTATCAAAAAGTGGCCTGCTTTTAAGAATAGTGTGACTGCCACCAACGATAAATCCACGACCTATGTACGGGCAGTGATTCTGGAATGTCTGTTCAAGCTAGCGAAAGGTGATGCGGCTACGGCAGCACTGGTCTGGCTGACAGCCCGCGATGTGATCGGGTATTACAAGCTGGATACGGAGGAGAGCGTGATCAATGTGTTTCTTCAAGAGCTGGCTGACCGAGCGGAGGAAAATGGACAGGCGGCGTGGGGAATTAGTCAAAAACCTCAGATTAGCGAATTGACCGGGGTTGAGATTTCAATTTCCGCAGTGAAAGCGGCTGAAATTGATGAGGAGGCGCTAAAGACACATATGCTCGATGCAATGGTTCACTCCGGATGGCGTCCGCAAGCTGGGGGTGGAAAAAACCCGCACGTACAAAATCAAGGCAATCATAACTGGCCTAAGTTTGCGGCTGAAAATTCAGCTATGGGAATTACTGAGGTTGTAAATTCAGCCTTATCCCAACAAGCCCAATCCCTTTCCACTATTTCTTCCTCTATTAAAAAGTGCATGGGTGATTATTTCGCCCAACTTCAACCGTTCTTTGAAGATCTGAATAACTCTGTGGTCCAAAGCATTACCGCTAACAACAATCGCAGTGAACTACTTTGGTGGAAGCAATCGCTGTATTCTCGTTCTCTGAATGCCAGTTACCGTTCCGTTGACCCATTGAATGCAGCCGTTTGCATGGCGTACGATCTTGCTGAACAAGTGGAGCCCATTTATCCGGAAAGCGTGGATTACTTGCTGAGAGAAGCGCTGAAAGACGTGCATGGGGATCTGGCAGCCGAGGAACACCCACTTACAGAATGGTTAGAGGGTAGCCTTAGCCTGCATGAGAATATTCAATCAGCATTGAAAGCATATGCAGAACAAGGAGAGCGGCGCAAATCCCTGCTTAGCGCATGGGCCAATACTTTGCATTCGGGCGAAACCACCAGTTTTTTCATGGAAACGGACATCGATAAAAAAGCCAAACTGACAGTATCCGATCTAGCGGTGTGGTTGTTTCATTGTTTACAAGCGCAAAAACTGGCAACCGATAAATAGGGCGAGACATGGCTAAGCGAGTATGTGTGAAAGAAGGCTGCTATGCGCCTGACGATTTTTGTCTTGAGCTTGCTGGTCCGCTGCACGAGCAATGTCAGTTTTTCGTAGAAGCAGAAGCCATAGATGCGCCGGCTAAAGCTGCAAAAAAGATAGCTGCGGCTAGGTCCATTCCATGGACGGGAGAATGGTTACGGCCCGAACAGCTGGCCCTTTTGACACATCGGGGTACGCCCAAGATCGTCGGCTTGGTAGGATCGTCTGGAGCAGGTAAAACCTCCTACCTTGCCATGTTGTATTCGCAGCTATTCAACGGCAAACGCATAGAGAACTGGGATTTTGCCGGTAGCTATACGCTGAACGGATGGGAATTGCAGGCTAAAACATTACAAGTTCAAGAAGATGGCACGGTTCGAAATCCAGATGCTACGCCTTCCGACACGGATTTTTATAGTCTCTACCACCTAGCCCTACGACACGATGGATTTTTACACGACATCTTGTTTGCAGATTCATCAGGCGAAGTATTTTCAAAGTGGGCGGATAACGTCGACGACCCAGCAGCTGAAAATGCCCGCTGGATTTATGGTAACGCCCATGCATTCCTATTTTTCGTCGATTGCGAGGCAATTATTGAACAGCGGGGCAGGGCGAGACGGGACATCCTTCAAGTAGCTGAACAGGTCAAAAGCCGACTTCGAGGTAGACCGGTGGTGATCGTATGGTCGAAGGCTGACTTAGCCGAGAACATGCGTGAAAACATTGTGGAGGCCATCAAACGAAGTCTGACTGAAGCCTTCCCCGGGGCCACCTCACTGGAGATCAGCAATTATTCGAAATCCGACTCCGACCAGCTTTGCCACATCAATAATATAGGTGTGGCAAAAACGGTACTCAACCTAATAGCCAACCCTCAACCACTGCGCGTCAATCCTAAATCTATTCAAACAGATGATTTTTTCCTGTTATACCGAGGCAGTAATGGCAGCAAATAACGAAATATTGATCATCGGACCGCCTGGAACAGGTAAAACTACCTTCCTAGCCCAACTGTATGGTCGCCTATTGGATAAAAAAGGAAAGCTGCAATTGGCTTCCGCACCTGAAAATATCGATGGTATCAAAAACGCATACGATCGACTTACTGACGGGGAAGAAACGGAATCAACTCCTTATACCGATAACCTAGAGGTCAAAATACCGGTCATTCACGAAGGGCAGGAGTTTGTGTTGCTTTGCAAAGATTATGGCGGGGAACAGGTACGCGACCTCGTAGCACTGATGGAATATGACAAAACGTGGATTGATCGGGCGAAAACAAACGACCGATGGATTCTTTTTATTCGCCCGGCAGAAATTGAACAGCGCTTCGACTTAAGTAAGAAGGGTTTTGCTGAAAAAGATCAGAAAGAATCGAATTCCTCAATCTTTGGTACTTCCGATCAATCCCAATTCATCGAGCTAGTGCAAGTCCTGCTGCACGCACGCGGCACAGGAATGAAAGACCTCATCGATACCCCTCGATTGCTCATTGCATTAACTTGCTGGGACGAGCTGAGGACCGATTCGACACCGGAAGAAATTTTGCAGCAGAAGATGCCGCTGTTCACACAGTTCATTGCGGCCAATTGGTTGCCAGGAGGCTTCAAGATCATTGGAGTATCCGCACAGGAATTCCCGCTGAAAACTGAAGAGAACCGCGACAAATACCTGGACGAGATGCCTCAAAATTTCGGCTATCTGGTATTGGACGACAATCCGAAGGAAAAAGATCTGACCCGCCTTATCGAAAAAGCTCTGGCCCTATGATCATTATCCTCCAGGCAATATACGGAGAAGTGCAGGGTAAAACTGCCGGGCACGATCTGCTAGCCGCTTCCGATGAAAAAAATGAGCTGTTTAGACGAGTAAGCGGTTACACGGATCTGGCCGACCGACCTGAAGGCGGGGTTTTGTCCGGCGCCGTGGTGCGTGGTTTATTTGCCGAAGATCATTTTCTGCTGATTAAGACATTTCCCGATAAAAATCCTGGGCTGCGTTCTGGGAGGGTGTTTTCGCATGTCCTATTCATACCAAAAGCAGATCTACACAAAGTACACAACCTCAGTAATCTGTTTCAATATCACCTGCCAGGCATTCAAAAAGATGAGAAAATGCACTCTCTGGAATATCCCTCGCAAGTAAGTATGACGTTAACGAGAGCAGTGAATGGAAGGGAAGCAGCCGCAACCAATGCCTTGCTAGAAAACCAGCCATTTGTTTGGTTGGGGGAAGAAGGCTACTGGGAATGGATAGCCCGAATCTGGCCAAAGTTGCCGGCCAGAGTGAAGCGCCTCCTAAAAATCGGAGCGGCATTCGGCCCCTCTTATGTTAAAAAAGAATACATCAGCCTGCTCTACATTCCCGAAGACGCTAAATCCCTCTGGGAAAGGCATTCCTTTCGTGTAATCGGTGCTGATGAATCAGAGATCCTGCGATCCTCAGCCGCAAACTGGCTGGCAGGGGATGCTGAAAAGGCAGCTCCCTTTGAAATCTTGCTCGATGATTTTTCCCCGAAAATTGATTCGGTAGAAACGCTCAACCAGCTTGAAGATTATGGTAAAGCCTACCACCAGCTCGGCAAGAACCCTGAGTTTAACCATTTGTTGGTGCTCGCTCATTTTATTTCGAAAACTAGTTCCAATGAAGGAGTTGGAGTAAAGGGAAAAAACAGGCTGTTGACCGCTATTCTTCAAGCCATTCCCAATGTGCCGATAAATATGTTCATAGCGCTAATGTACCAGGATTGGAAAGGGTTTCCGGACGCAATAAACTCCACTTCGGATGCACTGCGCGATTGGCTTACCAACCATCTTCTTAAAGGAAAGCAAGCGCAGGCGTGTGGTGCTGTGCTGGCAAAAGCACTGGAAGCTGAAACGAAAAACTGGTGGGCCAGCACGGTTTTGGCCTACACAAATAGCCGACTGACAAAACGTCAATCTAGCGATGCCCAAATTTTTTGGCAATGGATGAAAAATGAACCTACGTTGATTGTCCGGCACGCTTCCTGGTTGCCGAATGATACCGAAAACGAGCTGGCCCAAAGAATCCCAAAACTGGAAGCATCAGTCGCCGAAGCGGTTCTGCGCATGGCCGAACAAAAGAATTGGTTTTTGCTACATGCGAAAGTGGCTGCGCAGCTTTATTCGGCTGAAAAAGCCATCGAAGCTCAATTGCGTATCGACACTGATGAAGATCATGCTATAGCACTACAAGCGCTTTCCGAAAGCATCAGCGACAGCTCATTTGTGCGCGTAGCAGCCGATCACACCGATACTCGGTTGCACCGTATCGCTGGGAAATTAATTGCCGAAAACAGCAAGCTACTAAAACGTATCGATATTACCAGCGAAGGTTGGCAGAAATGCTGGGAAGCAGCTATTGAGCAAGGCAGTGACGTTTGGTTAGGCATTTCCAACCCACAGCACACGCTATTTGAAATTCTTGACCACATGCTGGCCAAAAATTCGTTTAACAGAACTCTCCTAAATGCAATCAGCATTGGAACGTATAGAAGCCTGAAAGACTACCCACGGCGGGCAGCTATCTGGCCTTTGCTTCCCGAGAAAGCACGCTCCGAATTCATTAGCGCAACGCTTGTCGAAATGGTCGGTGACCTTACCACTAACAAATTATCCTACAACGGTCTCGAGACTGAGTTGAACAATGGAATGCAATCACAGAAAGTTCAACAGCATATTATAAGCAGTAAAACAGTCCCACTCGCCAAAAAAATACAGCTGTTCGATGTGCTGCCTGATTTGACAGAGTATCAAGCACAGCAGTTGATACGGGAAAATCACTTTTTAACAGCCGAAGCTGAAGAATTTGGTCGGTTAGTTTCTAAAAGAAGTTGGAAAGCAGTAGCCGAGCAGCTGTATGATAAACGCTTCCATAGAAAGGATCTGCTACCAGCCTTGTCACAATGCAGCCACTTACTTGGTTTTTTCCAACGCCTTAAACTTCCTGCCGACGGGTTAAAGCGAGATGCAGTCAGCTCAGAGGAGTGGTGGAATGAGTTTTTGGAAACTGCGTTTAAGCTGTTTCCAAGTGGACCAGAGCAAAATGGATTGTGGATTAGTGCAGGAGGTGACCCGTCACAACTTTGCACAACCGGAACTGGTCGGTCCAAGTGGAGTCATGCTGTTCAAATCGTGCGTAACAATGGAAAGCCAACATTAAGAAATCTATTAAGTAAGATGCGCGACACTTATTCTGAAAACGAAACGCTCAGAGAACTACAAGAGACTTTATGAACAAGCCTATCCTTATCCTCACCGCTCTGGAAGTGGAGCGGTTGGCAATCGAGCACCATTTAAATAACTTCGAGCCAATACTACATCCCGAAACTGGCACCGACTATACCAAAGGGACCTACACCGCCAATGAACGAATCCTTAATGTGATCGTTGGTCGTACCGACCAAACCAATATAAATGCCGCCATAGAAACAGAGCGTGCCATAGCTCATTTCAAACCGGAATATGTCTTTTTTGCAGGTGTGGCAGGTGGCTTGAAAGATGTAAAAGTTGGAGACATTATAATTGGTCGGGACGTTTACGGTTACGAGCGAGGAAAGGCCGAAGAAAACAATTTTAAACCTCGCCCACAATTTGGTGCTTCCTCGTATGCCTTGGAACGGCTGGCCGGTCAGTATGCAAAAAGTACCGACTGGAATAAAACAATTGAGAATCTACTGAACTCGGAATTTGCTCCGGTCATAAGCACTTATACCGGCACTATTGTTTCTGGTGAAAAGGTAGATGCTTCCATTGGTTCAGATCTTCATCAATTCCTTAAGCAAAACGCCAGCCATGCCCTCGGCATCGAAATGGAAGGCCTCGGCTTTCTGGAAGTCTGCCGCATGCGCCCGCTTGTCAAAACCCTGCTACTTCGCGGCATCTCAGACCTAGTGGACGGCAAAGATCATATGGATGGCAAGGGCTCCCAGTCCTACGCCTCTGCAAACGTAGCCGCCTTCCTGTTCGGCTTGCTGGAACAACTGGATTTTTCAGATGCCACTACACAACCCACCCGAGAGCAAAAGCTAGTTGAAATTATGTGTAAGCTTTATCCAGGAGGGTTGAGAGACAATCAAATATGGATAACAGCAGGTGGAGATTTATCTTTGATCAATCTAGGCCAATCAGGTAAAGGTCAATGGGTCGAAGCTATTCGAACTCTGAAGTTAGGCGGAGGCGGTAATGTAGATATCGATAGTTTGATTGAAACTGTCGCAGAAGAGTATGGAAATAATAAAGATGTTAAAGAAATACTCTAGTCAGGTATAAGTGCCATAACATACGCTATTTCGTGAGCATTCTTTCGATCAGTAGTGGCTTTTAATAGTGGAGGTGAGCCAATTATTGGTGGGGTGGGCGGGGCCTTCAGCAAGTTATCTGCGACAACCAAATACGCTATGTTCAGTGAAGTTTAGTATTCGACATCCGCATTCAGGCATGCGGATACTCAGATGTTTTCCAGCGCACTCTTTATTAGTTCTTCAGGTGGCTCTTCATAAATGAGGGTGGTCGACGGGTTCACGTGGCCGGCGATCTTCTGTGCGATCTTCACCGATTTTTTCTGCTTATGAATGACATTAGTTATCAGGGATCGTCGGCCGCTGTGCGAACTGGCCTTTTCGACGCCAGCCCAGTCCCTCAGTATCACCGCCATATGTTCCTGTAGTGTGTTCGGAGAATACGGGCCACCTTTTTGAGTGATAAAAAGAGGGGAGGAAGGCATGAGAGTTCCGGCCTTTTCAAGTCGTAAACGCAAGTAGTCGGCAAAAAGCCGCTCTAAGCGCAGCATCCACCATCGGAAGATCTCGGCTTTTTCCCTTGTGTTTACGAACTGGCGTATAGAAGTCCTCTGGATTAACGGGAGCGCAAGCTTTTGCCAATGCTTCAATTTGGCGAACAACTTTATCAAAGCTCTCCACATCAAAACTGATGGTTTTACGTTGGTACTGACTCTGAGAGCGGCCCATTGTATCAGCGCCTTTAGTGGAGGCCGTCGGCAAACTCATGACTTCAAGCAGCATAAAATACTGCCTGTCACATTCAATTTGGCAATCTCCTTGATCTGGAGCAGGGCAATCTCCTGGGCCCGGAGTCCAAGCTTGAAACTGATTTGCATAATGGCGGTGTTCTTCTCAGGATGCCGGTGCTGCTGGATCACGTCGAAGACATGTTCTTACTGCTTAGTGGTGAGAACGCGTGCCTGGCCAGATTTGGGCATAAAAACCTCGAAGAGGGCTGTAATAATAATCCGTAATAATGATATTTTAACGGTTTAAAGGCAAGGGTGTGACTATTTCAACAGATAGCGAAGCATATTGATGATTCCACCTTCAGTCGAGGTTGCGGTATTTTTCCACGAGCTGCCGGCGAACTTCGTTACCTTTGAGCTCGCCACTGACAATACGGCGCACGGTTTCACGCATTTCAGGAGGGGCCGATCCACCAGATAAATTCATTGAGCCAATAATTTGTTCGACTTTAAAAGCGATACTCTTTTGGGAAAGCCGTTTGGTCATGGTCACATCCGCTGTCTCAAAGTAAACCAAATATTTCTCGGCAAACAGGCGCTTGGTCTAGCCATTATGGATATCACCTGCCAAGACCACGACATCTGCGCTGTGCTCGCCGATAGTTAGCGGACCAAACATCTAGATGTAAATCGCTCAGAACCAGAATTGTCATACTCCTTCAATGCGTCATCGGATATTTTATTGTCCCTCGTTAACAGAAGCGTACATCGGCATATCCGAAACGCTCACCTGAACTAAGATTGCAAATCACCGATAAGGATTCAATCCTGAGGCTTAAGCCAATCAGCTTTAAGTTTGCGTTCATAGGCGCCGTATTGGTGTCCACTTTCTTAACGATTAAAGGCAATGTCTTGTATCGCAAAATTTATCATTTCCTGCCTAAATCGTCCAAATAGGCCAACCGACGTATCGTAAGTTTCAGCAAGCGTTGGTGTAGTTAATGCTGAAAGTTCAACCCCTTTTTCACCTGAAAATAGCTCGGTAGAAAAATTGACGTTTACAATTGGCTTAGTATCGTTCTCTATCACCGGTAGCGTCAGTACTTGAGTTGAGTTATCGCTTGTGGTGATACTTCCGGTCATCTGTTCAATGGCAACGGTATTCGCGTTGGGTATATCTTCAACAATTCGTTCGGCGTATTCGACTAGATTTGGTTCGGCGGGCATGAATAGAAAGCCTTCATCATTTTCAATACCCGTAGAGCGTAATATACGGCCTAAAATTTGCCTGAAATACAACTCGGTTTTAACCCTAGTAAGGTGACAGCACACTTTTAGTCGCGGTATGTCGGTACCTTCGCTAATCATACCGACCGAGACTATCCACTTATCATTAGCCTCTCGAAAATCTCGAATGGCTTCTTGTGCATCCTCGTGTAAATACGTTACCACACGGGCGGAATCACCCGTTTCACACGCTATAATTTCTGCTATTTTAATAGCGTGATCAACGGTTGCCGCGACAACTAAAGCACCGGCGTTAGATTGCTTTCGCCTTACCTGCTTAAGCTTTTTTGAAGTTACCTTAACCATGTAGGCAATCAAATCATCGCTGTCTAACAGTTGCTGATACGGGCATTTTGATTGTTTGAGTAGCTCCGCGAATGAACTATAGCGCTCGCTCTCGTCACCGGATAGTAATGTAATGTCTTCATTGTCTACGGCAATGATCTTCGGTGTCCTGCATACGCCATCCTGAATTGCTCGCTCTAATCCGTAGCTGTAACCACACTGTATAATGCCATTTACGCAATAACTTGAGAGCGCTATGGGTATTTTGTCGGAGCGCCACGGTGTCCCAGTTAACGCAAGCGTATAATTCGCTTTGCCTTGTATATGTTGAATAATTTTTTGACCCCAGACATTGGTGTTGTCTAGGTTATCGCCAGCGCAGTGATGTATTTCATCAAAAATAGCCAATGTTTTGAATTGAGACAGGAGGGTCCAAAATGCTGAATCTGAGCTAGGCATTGACTGGTAAGTCAGGGAACGCCCCTTTGATCCTAACAATCCATCTAATCTACAATTTAATTGGGATTCAAGTGACACTTGGAATGATGTGGCGACATTCACGGAGGGTGAAAAAACAAAAACAAAATCAATTTTCCCTGCGGCCATTAATTCTTTCGCTATTTGCGACGCCATTAATGTCTTGCCGGCACCAGGGGTTGCTAGGCAAAGAAAGTGTGGATGATCTGTTTTATATTGCGCTAAAGCAGCTGTGACCGCTTCTTGCTGCCATTGTCTGAGCTGCATATTGTTACCCTGCATGGTGCGTGAGCATGTTTTCAAGTGCTTTTATCTTGCCTAGCAGCGTGGCGCCGCGCTCACGAGCCTCGTTATACAAGTTTTGTGCGCTTTCACGCAGATCAGGGTGGTCATTGCAAAGCGCACTGTATTCTTCAGATTCACCAAGAGCGCAAAGCATGTCGGACCTGTACTGGCTGAGCTTCTCTTTTAATATTAATTCATGTGGGCGTAAAGCAGAGCTTGGATGCTGTATGACTTCCGCCATTTTGAATTCTTCTTTGTTTGCAGGGCGATCTACAACGGTGCTTATAAATATTGATGTTAACTGATAGCGTGGCCACCTATTGTTGTCAGACAGCTTTTTCATCTGGCCATGCTCCATTAACCGGAGCATTTTGCGATAAACATATTGCCTCGCGGACTTTTTAGCGGTGTGCTGGCTTTCTGGGTGCTTGAGGTATTTTTGAGTCAGCTGTGCAACAGTGAACGGCGTGTCAGACATGTTTTGTAAAACATGAAGAAGTGCTGGCTTAATATGTATGTCTTTCATGAAGCAGTACGTCGTCTTTTCTGTCTCGAATTTCGCGACATTCTACATTGTCTCTATCATCGAGACAATGAAACCATCTCCCTACACTATTCACTACGACAACCTGCGAGCTTGGCTGAAGCAGCAGCGGGAGAATAGCGGGTTGTCGCTACGTGCGGCATCGGCGATGATGGGGCGGCATCATTCTGTTTTGGGTAAAATGGAACAGGACCGCAGAAAGATTGAACTGTCAGAGTTCATTGAATACTGTGAAGTTATTGGTGCCGATCCTCATGAGGGTATGGACGTCATGATTAACTCTTTGAAGACATCAAAACTCGTGTAGCTGGGGGCTCACATATTGCTATCAGGTAAATTTAGGCCTCTTTTGTTGTTTTGACTTAAAAAAGGATCGTCAGCTTCAATATATTTCAGTGCCGTCTTAACGTCTTTCCAACCCACATACTCCATCAACGCCTTTATATCCCATTGCTGAGTATTGCTCCAGCTCGCAAATCCGCGCCGCAATGAATGACTACTGTATTCATCTGCGTCGGGAATGCCTGCAAGCGTACAACTCTGCTTAATAATTGTAATGACGCTGGCCGGGTGAAGTGATTTTTCACTGAGGTGCCCCCAGCGATTGATTCCAGGGAAGAGGGGGCCTTCTCGTAACTGCGCTTCGCTAACCCAGTCTAGGTAAGCTGAAACTGGACAGAGCTGTAGCAATGCGGGTACACGAACAACGCGGCCTTGCGCGCTGCGATCTGTTTTGCTCCGCGGAAGAAATATTTCAAGCCCTTTCTCAGGTACCACACTCACGTTCTCAATGTTGATACGAGTTAATTCATCGCTGCGAAACGCCCGCCAAAAACCAATGAGAAATAAGGCTTTGTTACGTACTAATGTCAGGCGGCGAGGGCGTGTGCATAGCTCAGATCTCAATACCTCGTCGAACCACGATACGACCCTGTTGAGGTCTTCAAGCTTGAGCGGCTTCGCTTGTGTCTCGGTATGTGGGTGTAGTTCGGTTATGCCTTTGAGCACTTTTTTGACATGCGGTGATTTGGTGGGGTCGGGGAAGCCTTGGTCATTGTGCCACGCAGCAAGTCCAGCTAAACGCAGTTTTAGGGTGTTGATAGCCAAAGTCGGTGCGTAATGTGCGAGGTATTGCGCGACGCTATCTGCCGTCGCTGGCAGATAGCCACCCCATACAGATTCATAGTGTTCTATTGCTGCGCGGTAGCTCTTTCGGGTGTTTTCGCGTGTCGCGGCATGAATGTATCTGTCGGTGGGGTTAGTCATTAGGTGCCTTATATAGTGGCAGTTTATCCAGAGAAATGTCGTGCGTGTGGCGGCCTACTTGTGCATGTCTTCACCGCGATTACCTGAGCCAACGCCGATTCTGTACTGAAAAGAGCCTCAAGATTACGCTTTTTTGCCCTGACATTAAATAAGTCTCCCTTATTTAATGTCATCCAAGCGCTATCATGCGAATAGCGTTAGTTATAATATAGTATGTATATGCATGATACGTAATACAGTACGATATTTACTGGAGATGATTTATGGCTAGGGGTGGAATCAACAAAGCATTAGTCTTAAAAGCGCGGGAGGAAGTGCTTAAAAAAGGGCAAAACCCTTCCATAGATACAATACGAATTGCGCTTGGCAACACAGGCTCTAAGTCCACCATTCATCGATATCTCAAAGAACTGGAAGAAGAATCCGCCATTAGAATGGACGATGCTGCGCTACTCAGTCAGCCTATCAAAGAGCTTATTACACGATTAGCTTCTGGCTTGAGAGAGGAGGCGCAATCAATAGTCGGAAAACAGACGGAGAAATTTGAAGAACAGTTACAGGATCTTCGCGCGAAAAATAGTGAATTGGCACAGGCACTTGACGCACTCAATAAAAAACATACTACGCAATTGGAAACTTTGGAGCGCGTTGAAATAGAAGTTGAGCATAAGAATGCTGCACTGCATAAGTCCGAAACGAATGCCGCTGTGTTAAAGCAATCCGAATCCAAATTAACGGCATTGCTCAACGAAAAGCAGACCCAAATTCAATCTTTAGAAGAAAAACATCACCACAGCCGCGAAGCGCTTGATCACTATAGGCAATCCGTTAAAGAGCAACGCGACCAAGATCAGCGTCGGCACGAGCAACAAATGCAGCAGCTACAGGGAGAAAATCATATTCTGAATCAGACCTTGTCGGTCAAACAGACTGAAATCACTCAACTTAACAAGGACAACTCGCGCCTAATCTCGGACCTTGGTGCCACCCAAAAAGTGGCAAGAAGCCTGGAATCAACGAAAGAGCGGCTCGAACGGCAGGTAAAAACGTTGACAGCGATTGAGCAGTCGTTGAATACCGAATTACAGGATTATCGAAAGCAAAGTGAATCATGGTCGTCTGAAAGGGCTATTTTCAAGAAGGAGCTCAGCGAGCAGTTGTCATGGCAGCAGGAGGCGACAGTGAAACTAGCCAAGCTTGAAGCTGAAGTAGTAGTAAAAAGCGGTATAATTGAGCAGCTTCTAGTCAGGCGGCGATAGTCGTTGCAGTGAGTGGTAGGTCTCGCTCGCAGAAACCGCCGTAGCGCATTGTGGTCATTACTTTGGCCTTTATGTTATTATTAAGTATCAAACTCTATGCCATTCATTGGTGAAGCATATGAAGACAAATCTGCAAAAGCAACTCGACAAGCGCCTAGCTGAGCTAAAGAAAACACAGACGTCTGCAGAAAAGCGCATCGCAGGAGTCGCGCCAGATCAAATTAAAGTCACCCTTTTTAAGAGCGGGATCTTAACGAAATCTGGGAATATTCGCTCACTACGTTCTAGATAACTCCCAGCTAGATGTACGCAACGTCCTCTATTGTTTTCGGTTTTCACGGATGTGACCAGTCGGTAGCAGATTACGTCATCTCAGAAAAACACCCCCTCAACTCCAGCGAGCAACGCTATGACTGGCTTGGTCATGGCATTTATTTCTGGGAAGGGAGCCAATCCCGCGCACTCGACTGGGCGAATTCTCGGCCTGAAATTGCAAAACCGGCAGTCATTGGAGCAGTTATCAACTTAGGGAATTGTCTTGATCTATTAGACGAAAGGTGTATTCAGCAGGTATCCACTGCTCACAAGGTTCTGATTGAAGAATTGAAAGAGATTGGCAAGCCGCCGCCAGAAAATACAGCAACAGACCCAAATGGCTTCAGTTTAAGAAGGGAGCTTGATTGCGCGGTTATTATGAGGCTTCACCAGCTGAATAACGAGACCATTACCGAGGAGCTGGGATTAAAAAATGCGGAAGGGAAAAATAAACGAGTTATTCAGAATCACCCTGATTTTCTGGATTCAGTAAGAGGGATGTTTCCTGAGGGCGACCAGCTTTACAACGGTGCTGGTTTTCGTGCTTCTAATCACATCCAGCTCTGCATAGTGAACCCGAACTGTATTTTAGGTTATTTTTCCCCACAAAATCCAAATACATGGTACAAACGATTTTAGGATTCGTGTATCCCTAGCACGCTTTACTCAAGACAGAATGATGTGAGTGGACACCTAATCGTATTTGTGTGCGGACAACTTGAGCAGGCTGTTTTTCACTGACACTTCTACTCGAATCTTCACAACTCCCTTTCCATACCTCCAATTTCTTTGCGAGTTTGATATGGTTTTAGTTTCGTGCAACGCGATGCCGAAGTCATTGAATATCGCCAGCGCCGTCAAGAACACCTTGAGCGACGTCGGTACTCGTGGACCCAGAAGTGCTAGGAAGGCAAGTGCAAGTACGATGTCGGTCGCTGCGGGAATCGCCCAGCCTTTTGCAGCGATCGGATCGTTAGCGTTGAAGGCTAGGTAAATGGCCGCCGGTACCGCCATACCGCCTAACGCGGCGAAGGCGGGTAATGCAACCTGACGAAGACTGGATAGCTGTCCCTCGTAAACCTCGCCTTTGATCTCGAGGCCGATCAGGAAGAAGAACACCATCAATCCCTCATTGATCCAGGAAATCATCGGCTTGGCAATCACCAGCGTGCCGATCTGAATGGACATGGGCGCATGATGAATCACTTCGTAGAAGCTCTGGTACGGTGAGTTGACCTACACAAAGGCGAGCAACATGGCGCCAAACATAGCCGCGCCGGCGCTCTTGGGGGACGACAGTACTCGCTCCAACCACGGATTTCCGCTACCCACGTCGTTCCCCCTTCAAATCTGCTTCATCGCTGAATGCCAGCAGCCGCAACGCATTGAACACGACGACGACTGTAGAGCCTTCGTGCACCAGAACAGCCGCACCAATACTCAGACCGAAGAGCGTCGAGGGCACCAGGAGGGCCACGATACCGAGGCTAAGCCAAAGGTTTTGTCGAATGATTCGACTGGTCGCGCGACTAAGGCCTACTGCGAACGGTAAATGATTAAGGTCATCAGCCATTAGCGCTATATCTGCAGTTTCCAGGGCGACATCAGAACCAGCAGCGCCCATCGCGATGCCCACTGTGGCGTTAGCCATGGCCGGCGCATCGTTGACGCCGTCGCCAACCATCGCAACATGACCCTCTGATCGCAGTTGCTTGATCGTCGTGACCTTGTCGTCAGGCATAAGGTCACCGCGTGCCTCATCTAGTCCGACTTCGCGTGCGACCGCATCGGCCACTTGCTGGTTGTCGCCAGAGATCATTAACATGCGCGTGATGCCCAAGGACCTTAGACGTTTTACAACCGCTGCTGCGGCTTCACGCGGTGTATCCATTAATCCGATCACGCCAAGGTAGACGGGGCCGTGTCGCACTATCATCGTCGTTCGTCCCGCCGATTCTAGTTTTTTCACCATCTCGTGTAGTGCGACCGGGATCGGCGGTCCGTCCACTTCAGCGAACAAATCATCCTTGCCGATGAACGTTGTTTCACCGCCGACCTCGGCCGACACGCCGCGACCAGTGATGCTCTTAAGATTCGACGCTGTAAAGGGTTCGACCGAACCGAGCCGCTCCTTACCGCCCCGCACGACGGCCGCAGCCAAGGGATGATCGCTTAGCGTCTCAATGCCAATGGCAACACACAGTAAATATTGCTCGTCGGTGGACCCATACGGGATTACATCGGTCAGCCTCGGCTTGCCCTCGGTTAGCGTGCCGGTTTTGTCGAAGGCAATAGCACTGAGTCGGCCCAAATGCTCGAGCGGCGCGCCACCTTTCACCAACACTCCACCGCGCGCCGCTCGGGCAACGCCACTGAGCACCGCACTCGGTGTCGCGATGGCCAGAGCGCAAGGGCTCGCCGCAACGAGTAATGCCATTGCTCGATAGAAGCTGGCACTGAACGGCTCATCAACAATCACCCAGGCAAACATGGCGAGCACCGCGCCAGCGATAACAACCGGGACAAAGATTCTCTCGAAGCGATCGGTGAACTGCTGTGTCGGTGATTGCTGTGTTTCGGCATTGCGCACCATTTCAACCACGCGCGCCAGCGTAGAGTCGGCAGCGATTCGCGTCACGTGAATCTCAAGAGCGCCGCCACCGTTAATCGAACCGGCGAAAACGCGATGCGCGGCGTCGAGTTGGTCTGGATTCGTGGCGGCCCCCGCTTCATCCGAGACTGGAAATTTATCGACAGGAACGCTCTCGCCGGTAATCGGCGCCTGGTTCACGCTACTCTCGCCATCGCTCACAAATCCGTCAGCCGGTAAACGCGCATTCGGCTTGACCAGAACGACGTCTCCAATGCGCAGGTTTTCGACCGCGACCTCCTGCACTGTACCGTCGCGGCGAACGGTCGCAGTCCGCGGTGCTAACTCACCCAGCGCTTCAATCGCTCGTTTGGCACGCCCCATTGCGTAGGCTTCTAGGGCGTGACCGAGGCTGAACAAAAACAACAGCAGCGCGCCTTCTTCCCAGGCGCCCAGTGCGGCGGCGCCGGCCGCCGCGACCAACATCAATGTGTCAATCTCAAAGCGTCCGGAGCGCAAGTTGGCCCAGGCCTCTTTAACCGTGAACCAGCCACCGAAGAAATAGGCAGCGACCAGCACTGAGAGCGGAATCCATTCGGGGACTGTCACGAGCTTGGGTAACAACCACCCCAGCAACAGCGCGACACCACACAGTGCGACAAAAATCAGTTCGGTCCGCTCGCCGAAAATGCCACCGTGTGCGTGCGCCTCGTCGTCTGCATGTTCTGCGACACCGCTCAAGCGCTCTATGTGACTGTGTACGCTTTCGTCGTCGATTTGTTCGCGATCGAATTCGACCCGAACCGAACCGTCGCCGGAGATGACCGCTTCGAGAATGCCCTCCTCGTTTTGCAGCGACCGGGCAAGACTTCGGGCCCGTCGTTCCGGCAGGGGTTCGATGTCCGTTTTTAGGTGACCGTAGGATGCTTGCAGCTGCAGGCCGGCTTGTTGCGCAAAATGCCGCAGGTCCTGTAGCGACACCAGGTCTTGATCGAAGTGCACGCACAAATAGCCCACGCTCCGGTCACCCGTTGCGAGGACATGCGAACGTTCGACACCGCGCTTTGCTTGCAGTAGGTCTCGGAGACGTTCAAGACAGGCATCATGCTGGTCGTCTACGTCCGGCAGCACCAACTTGAGGTCGAGTTTTGCTTTGGTAGTCATTTTATTATCCTGTAGTGGTTATTTTGGTGTGAACTAAAGTATCAACAGGGCTTTTAAAGGTAAGAGGTGCGGTTAGAACACTGTTAGTGCCATCAAGAGACGAGAGGTGAACATGATGGCTGTTAGTCAGCCAGTCGCCGATAAACTCGATAATAGTAAAGCCGACATTGAGAAAGAGGGCCCAGCCAATACGTCTAGAGGAAACGTTGTCGTCACTGTGGGCGTGATTATGTATCGTTAGTCTACCGCTTTCATTTTTTCCGGATAGCTGGCGAGATGTTTCTTGGCGACTTCTCTCGTTGCGAATGGCCCTATATTTTCTCCGCCTCTCGTTAAAAAATATCATTGACTATTTATACAATTAATTCGATGCGTTCTGAAAAGAAAGTCTGCTATGGAATCATCTTCACGTTGCATTATTAGATCCTCAAGACGCTAGCACACATGAATCAATTTTTGTTTTTCATGTGTGCCGACTGCCTGAATGAATCGGCTCTAGTTATTAGGACCGCCAATTGGTAGTGCTTGCTCTATGGGGCTAACATAAACCCAGCCGGAGATATGTGGGCCAATTCTTCCAGCCGTACGAATAATGCCAGTGACATCATCAACTTGAGAATCCTCACAGACTAGTGAGATTCGAACCTCAGAAATAACAACACCAGCATCTGTTGAATACGATTGTTCGGATTCGCTAAGTGGTTTTAGCGTCCCCTTTACATCTAGCAGGGTTAGATTTTTGTAGCCGGCATCGCGCAATGCTTCAACTACAATGGCGGATCTGACATGGTGTATAAATGCTTTGATTTGTTTCATAACGGTACTCCATGAATTAGTAGAGCGATATTTATGGTTGTGGATTTGTCTGGCCATAAGTAATGCACAGCCTTATGGCCAGACGGTAAAGCATTAAGATGCCATTTGACTCTCATCACTCTCAGGGATGTTTTTTGGTTTGCGGTAAGCCATACGGTATAAACCGGGCAAAACCAGTAGGGTTAATAGGGTAGAGGAGATGATTCCCCCGATAACCACCGTCGCGAGTGGCCGCTGCACTTCCGCACCCGTGCTGGTGTTGAGGGCCATCGGCAGAAATCCGAGCGCGGCTACCAATGCGACCATTAATATTGGCCGTAGCCGTAACATCGCGCCTTCTTTGATCGATAGATCGATATCATCACCCTGCTCCAGCCGATCTCTAAACGCCGAGACCATCATTACGCCGGTGAGTACCGAAACACCGCATAGCGTAATGAAGCCAACGCCTGCGGTGATTGACAAGGGGATATCACGCAGCCAAAGCGCAATGACACCGCCAGTTAGCGCAAGTGGCACACCGCTGAATACGAGTGCCGCATCTTTCGCAGAACCAAAGGTCATCATGAGTAGGGCAAAAATCATGACAAGTGTCACGGGTACTAAGAGGCTTAACCGCTCCGTTGCGGATTGGAGTTGCTCAAACGTACCACCGTATTCCAGCCAATAGCCGGGCGGCAAGGTCACCTCTCGTTCAATTTGAGATTGCACATCGGCGACAAAGCCACCTAAATCCCGGCCCCGTACGTTGGCACTCACAACAAGGCGACGTTTGCCGTTTTCGCGGGAAATTTGGTTCGGCCCCGGTGCCAGCGTGAGCGTGGCGACTTCTTGGAGTGGTACGTAACCCCCTTGTGGCAATGGTATAGGCAGTCGCTCTAGGGCTCGTAAGTCGTTGCGGATTTCCTCCGCTACCCGTACAACGATGGTAAACCGTTGGTCGCCCTCAAAGATTAATCCGGCTTCTTCGCCACCTGTCGCAGCGGCTAATACCTCTTGGACATCAGCGACGTTCAGACCGTAGCGGTATAGCGCCGGCCGATTGGCTTCAACCGACAATATAGGTAAACCAGAAACCTGCTCTACTTTGACGCCTTCGGCACCCTCAACGCCGTTAAGCGCCGTTGCAATCTCAGAACCTGATTTCAATAACTGATCTAGATCGTCGCCGTAAATCTTAATGCCTAGGTCTGAGCGAACACCGGAAATCAGTTCATTAAAGCGAAGCTGTATCGGTTGGCTGATCTCGAACGCGTTTCCGGGGATTAGCGTTAGTTTTTGCCGGATATCTTCTAGCAATTGGGCTTTAGACTTGTCGGGGTCGGGCCAGTCTGCACGATCTTTCAGCATCACATAGCCATCAGAGATATTTGGCCCCATGGGATCACTGGCAACCTCTGCGGTGCCGACGCGTGAGAAGTAGGTTTTTACTTCCGGTATTTCCAGTACGGCGCGTTCAAGCCGAAACTGCATGTCGAGGGATTGGGTAAGGCTGGTGCCCGGAATACGCAAAGCCTGAATGGCAATATCACCTTCATCCAGGTTTGGAATAAACTCAGTGCCCATTTTTGTGGTCAATCCACCAATAGCGATGATTAGCAGTACCGCGCCAGCTAATACGCTGAAACGGAATTTGAGTACCCACGCCAGAATTGGGGTATACACCCGTTTTGATTGACGAACAATGATGTTGTCTTTTTCTTCAATATGACCAGTGAGCAACAGTGCGACTGCAGCGGGCACAAAGGTTAATGACAGCACCAAGGCCGACAATAAGGCGATGATCACGGCCATGGCCATGGGCGTAAACATTTTTCCTTCGACGCCGGAGAGAGCGAGGATCGGTAAGTTAACGAGTATCACCACCAGAACGCTGATCAAGCTTGGCGTGAATACTTCCCGTGTCGCGGCGAACACGGTTTGGAAGCGTTCATCCAGTTTGAGTATGCGGCCGAGTTGATGCTGCCTACCAGCCAGTCTTAGTATGCAGTTCTCAACAATAATCACTGCGCCGTCGACAATAAGACCAAAATCGAGCGCTCCCAAGCTCATCAAGTTGGCGCTGACTTTGGCTTGTACCATACCGGTCATGAGCATTAGCATTGACAGCGGAATGACCATCGCAGTGAGCAAAGCGGCGCGGACGTTGCCGAGCATGACTAATAAAACAACGACAACCAGTACGGCACCTTCAAGTAGGTTCTTCTGTACGGTTGCAATGGTTTTATCGACGAGTACCGTTCGGTTGTAGACGGGCTCGGCGGTGATCCCTTTGGGCAGTGTTTTATTGATTTCCACCAGCTTTGCGGAAACCGCTTCCGAAACACTGCGACTATTACCGCCCAACAGCATCACGGCGGTGCCGAGTACGGTTTCTTCCCCATCGCGGGTTGCCGCGCCGGTACGGAGCTGTTTGCCAAAACTGATGTCGGCGACATCTCCTACTGTTATCGGGATACCGTCTTTGTGAGCGACGATGATCTTCTCCAGTTCAGCAATATCCGCCACTTGTCCAGGTGCGCGAATAAGGTATTGCTCACCATTTTTTTCAATGTAACCCGCACCGACATTGGCGTTGTTTTTTTCTATTGCCTCAACCAAGTCATCAAAGCTTAAGCCGAAGGTTAATAGGCGGGCTGGGGTTGGAGTGATGTGAAATTCCTTCTCAAAACCTCCGATCGTGTTGATTTCCGTCACACCATTGACCAGACGCAACTGGGGACGAATGACCCAATCTTGCAAGGTGCGCAAGGCAGTCGCATCATATTTCTCGCCGTTAGGCTGTCGAGCATCGTCGTCTGCGTGCACCGCGTAGTGAAAAATCTCCCCGAGGCCGGTCGCTACTGGCCCCATCACGGGTTCAATGCCCGAGGGCATATCACTTTTGGCCTGCTGCAAACGTTCATTGATCAGGTTGCGGGCAAAGTAAATGTCCGTCCCTTTTTCAAATACAACGGTGACCTGAGAGAGCGCATATCTCGACAAAGAGCGGGTACTCTCTACGTAAGGTAAACCGGTGATCGCCAGCTCGACCAAGTAGGTAATACGCTGCTCAACTTCCAGCGGTGAGTAACCGGGTGCACTTGTATTAATTTGTACCTGTACATTGGTGATATCGGGTACGGCATCTATGGGCAGGTTTTGATAATTCCAAACACCGAGTGCACTGATGGCGAGCGCAAAAAACATGATCAGCCAACGGCGGGCAATGGAAAATTGAATAAGTTTATCGATCATAGCGAGGCCCTACTACGGTCTCGCACCACGAAATAACGTGGTGCTGGTGGCAAAAACTGCGCTTGGAGTTCGCAGTGCGGCGGATGTGATTAATGGCCATGCTCAGCATCCTCCTTGCCCATTTCAGATTTCAAAACAAAGCTGTTTTTGATTACATATGTTTCGCCAACTTTTAGTCCACGCAGTACTTCGCTGGTCTCGCCATCTGTGCGGCCTAAGGTGATATTGCGAGGTTCAAAACCTTCGTCTCCTTTCACGAAAATGACGGTTTTACCTTCGATCAGTTGAACAGCTTCATTGTTGATAACAGTGGCAGCAGCAGTTTCAGTTTGGGTAATTTCGGCATTAACAAAAAGTCCGGGTTTCCATAGGTTGTCGACATTGTTCAGCAGGACGCGCGCTGTGGTGGCTTGATTCGAAGGGTTCCCCTGGGTGGCAACAAAGATAATTTTTCCTTCGCCAGTGCTGGCGTGGTTAGTGCTTTTTATCCTTACCGTTTGCCCCAATGAGAGCTTTGCGACGTCTTTGGGGAACACGGAAAGATCTACCCAAACGCTAGAGTAATCTTCAACAACAAGCAGTGTTTTACCGTTTGTTTGTTCGCCAATATTGGCGTTGCGCTGACTAATGACACCATTAAGTGCAGAATAAATAGGGTAGGTTTTTAAGCTTTCATTCGCCTCAACAGTGACAAGCACATCACCTTTACGGACGTTATCGCCAATGGTTTTATTAACGGTGCGGATGACGCCGTCAAACCGGGCCGTGACGGCTTGGGCTTGTTCTGCGTTGCTCGTAATAACCCCGTAAACAGCTAAGGTTTCTCGAATTGCGCCAGGCCCAACTTGGGCTAGGCCGATACCCGCGTGCTTCATTTGCTCCTGAGAGAGTTCAATGTGGCCCTCGTCACGATCTTCTTCATCGCCATGTCCGCTTTCGGCAAGCGCTACTGATGAAGAAAAACAAATTGTGGCGTAGAAAATGGCATTAATAATGGGTGTTTTAATCGTATCGTATATATTCATTGTACTGTTCCTGAGAAATCGCTTGATACGCTATAGAGCGTCGAGGACAAGGGCTCTGCTGTTAGCTGTTCAATTTCGGCGCCATAAGTGAGTGCAGACGCAGCCGCTTCGATCAGTGTGCGCTGAGCATTCAGTAATTCCTGCCGTGCAGACACGTAATCCAAATAGCCATAGCGCCCACGTTCATAGGCAGTTTGGGTTTCTTTGAGTGCATCTCGCAGCGCAGGGATGATGGTGCTTTGTAGTGTTTTGGCCGCGAGAATTGCTTGTTTTCTATTGTGGAATGCACGGAACAATTGTGTGTGCATACTCAGTAAAGCCACTTCTTTTTGTACATAGATTTCATTGCGCTGGGCACGCGCGGCAGAGACCGCCCCTGTGTTTCTTCTGCCGGAAAACAGCGGCATGCTGAAGCCGGCCACCAGTGCAGAATCATCGTTTGCTTGAAATCGACGCACGCCTAGCGACCAACTGACATCCGCTTTCGACTGTGTTGTGGCAACGCGCAGTTCGGCATCCTTGAGGCGCTCTTCAGCTGCAAAAATGAGGATTGCTGGATTCTTCTCCATTTTTGCGAAGAGCGAGTCAAACTCAATATCGGTGTCAAAGTGATATAAATCACC
The DNA here is from genome assembly GCF_040892635.1 of Zhongshania guokunii. Taxonomy (NCBI): domain Bacteria; kingdom Pseudomonadati; phylum Pseudomonadota; class Gammaproteobacteria; order Cellvibrionales; family Spongiibacteraceae; genus Zhongshania; species Zhongshania guokunii. Next base: position 204,955 of record NZ_JBFRYA010000008.1, read on the forward strand.
TTCAAGTGTCACAAAATTAGGCGTTTTTTCACCCCAGAGCGCAGCGAGGGAAACTTTTAAGTAGTTAAGCTGCTGTTGGGTGGACTGTAGCGTTAGACCTGCCTGTGACGCGGCCGCGAGTGCTCGTTTCACCTCTGCTTCAGGCGCTGCCCCAGCTTTGGCGCGCCGTCTGACGATATTAAGCGTTTCATTGGCAAGCCTATTGGCTTCTCTCGCTAGGGTAACCTGCTCCTGTGCAGCAAGCGCATCCACATAACGGCGGGTCACTTCGCCTAATAATTCCAATGATTCCACTTGCCGCTGTGCATCGATCACTGAGCGACTGTTAGAAACAATGCCGAGCCTTGCTGCGCGCTTATCGCCCATTTCCAAAGCAGAGGAGAGCGAAACGGTAAGTTCTGCGCCATCAAACCCACTGAGCTCATCAGCGCCAGAAAAGTTTTCTGCGTCAATTCCTAGCTCATAGGCAGGTTTTAGCGCCGCAATTTGCATCTGCCCACTTAGCGCAGAATTGCGAAACTCAAAAACCTTTAATGACGGGTTTAGCTCGATAGCACGCTTAAGTGCGGCATTGAGCGTAAGGGAGTTATTTGTAGCTTCAGCGTGCGCAAAAGATACTTGCCAGCCGAAAAACAAACATAAAAGCACCAGCTTTTTAAAGCTGTGTTGCGTGCGCCATACGAATCTCGTAGGCATAAAAAAGCGAATAGCCATGTAAAAATCCACGTTTAATAGACGGAACCATGCTGAACATTACGGAAATAACCGAAATGTCGTTAGATTAGTAAAACGTAGGCTTAAACTTTGGGAGGGCGGTAGAAGGAGAATAGCGGGTCGTTAGGAATCGCCATATTATATTGGGTTTTGAGTAATACAGTGCTCGGAGCAGATGAAAATGACAGGAGCACAGGAACTAGCTGGCCATGATGACAAAAACCGCAGTGGTCGCAGTTGTCTATGTTTGTCGCATCTTTGGTATTAAGTTGGTTAACAATTAATTCGTTTTGAACGATGTCACTTTGATCAAATACTGCCAATGGACTTGCGTCTTGAACGTCATGGTTATCCGCAAAAGCAAATACTGACTGGCAAGCAATCAGTATTATCAGCAGATAAGATGTCCAATGTTTAGTCACAATTAACCTTTTTAATGAATGCGGCTTGGTATCGGGTAGCGTTCGAAACTCCGAACTGCTTAAGCTTTTAACTTCAGAATTCGGTGCGCGCCATGCAACACAATGACGGAAATAACCAAGCCAATCAGCAAGTCAGGGTAGCGCGAACCTGTGACTGCGACAAGTACGCCGGCTAAAATAATACCCACATTGGAGATTACATCGTTTGATGAGCAAATCCAGCTGGCCTTCATGTGTGCGCCATCATCCTTGCTTTTAGATATCAAAATTAGGCATATTACGTTAGCAATCAAAGCGATAAAACCAAAGCTCATCATCAAAGTGGACGCAGGTTCACTGCCAAAAATAAATCGTCGTATCACTTCACTTAGCGCACCTAAAGCTAACGTTAGTTGCAACCATCCTGAAAGGTGAGCAGCCTGCAGCTTCCTTTTGACGCTGTGGCCAACTGCGTAGAGTGCCACGCCATAAATTGTCGCGTCAGCAAACATATCTAGCGAGTCTGCAATAAGCCCAGCAGATTGTGCCAACCACCCAACCAAAAATTCAACGACAAACATGGTTGCGTTAATCGCAAGTAACCATTTTAGGATGGTACCTTCTTTTAAACTTGCTTCTTTTGCTGACGCTATCGCTTGCGACAGTTCATCGTGGTCTAGATTGTGAGTATCTTTAATTTTCGCGCCGAGGCTAAGCGAATCCAAACGAGACTGTATGGCGACAAGGTTGCCACTGTGAAATACCTTTAGCATGCGGTTGGGCGTGTCAAATTCTAGAACTACATCCGGTTCAATGCCCTCTAGAGCCATCTGAATTATGCGTTCCTCAGAAGGACAGTCCATCTTGGAAACCACAAACTGGCTAACGTAGATTTTATCGGGCTGCAGGGTGCTTATAGTACCTTTATCATCGGTATTCTCTGCAGATTGGCCGTTGCCAGTCAGTGTCATTGCGCCGCTCCTTTTACTTTAAATCTTGCTTAGCCTAAACTCTATAGTAACTATAGAGTCAAGCATTAAGGTGAAATTGGTGAAAATTGGAGAGCTAGCTAAGTTAACTGGGTGTTCTGTGCAGTCCATACGGCACTATGAAAAAGAAAAACTGTTGGCCTCGCTGCGGCGCAGTGACGGTAACTTTCGCTTGTATGATTCCGCGACGGTAGACCAGCTAAGGTTCATCAAGCATTGTCGAAGCCTTGATCTTTCGCTTGCCGAAATTCGGCAACTTATAGCGCTAAATCAGCAGCCAGGAATAGGATGCGATGATGTGAACAGAATGGTTGATAGCCATATAGAGCAAGTTGCACTTCGAATAAATGAGTTACAAGACCTCCAAAACAAATTGATGACGCTTCGAAATAGCTGTTCAAATCAAAGTACTGTTAAAGAGTGCGGGATTCTTCAAACTTTATCGGTATCTCGAAAATAACTTGAGAGTTAATACACTCACTCCACTATTAAAAGCTTGTCCATGCCAGGTGATATGGAAGCGACCGCCGAATTGTGACAGCGGTAGCGATCGAGAAAATTGTATTTAGCCGATTAGATTAGTGCGTACAAAATACAGAGAGTCGTTTGAAGCTTCCTACTAGAGCTTGTTGACTGCGCTCGACGCAATTTACGAACCATCACTATTGATTAAGTAATGTATCAGTTTGCTGTAATGTGTTTTTTAACTGCGCTAGTGATTCTTCTACACTTTTAATGTAGTCGAAAGAGTACTTGCTCATTTTTTCCTTGATATGAGGATAATCGCTAGCCATCAAATTTCGTATCATAAGTATTTTACTTTCCATGGCGGTAATTTGGTCTTGGAGATTTTCTATTTTTTGCCCTGAGTACTGTAATTGATCAAATTCGGACTGTCGGGTCGCAATCGTCTGATCTTTTTTGTGAATTTCCTTAACAGGGTCATGTGCTGAGTGGGCTGCGGCGAAAAGGGGGCTAAGGATGAATACTGCCAGCATATATTTCAAAGTATAATTAGCGCTTGCCATGGCTATTTCTCTGGTTGTTAGTAGAGTTTTTAAATGTCATCACAGAAGGGTAGTGCGGTATTCATATTGAATTATCGAGTGTATAGCGTTAATTGGAACATTGATTAGGCAGTAATCAATGTTCCTGTTTTTTGGTGTTGTCACTACGTGCAGTGAGAACCTGGTACTGCCCAGTACTTAGTTCAGGTAATCGTTGTAAAAATGACACCATATTCCATATACGCTCATCGTCATGCCCAGGTGCCCATGATGGCATGCCAGATGCTTTGATACCGTGTTTAATAATCCAGAATTGGCGTTGTAAAGCATAGGTGTTGTCATCGTGGCCGCCATCATGGCCGCCATCATGGCCATGATCATCACCCTTCTGTGCGAGATTGGGTGGGGCAGGGTAGAGGCCCAAAGTAAAGTCGCTTTGGTTTTTACCAGGTTGCAGGTGGCAGCTCGCGCACATCGCATTGTAGTCAGCAGCACCTTTTAGCAGTCGCTCTGATGAGGCTAGATCATTGGGAACCTCAATCGTACTTGCCGCTCGGGAAATGGAGCGTTCCCGCATCGTTTCGAGCCCCCAATATGTTAGGCCATTGTGCGGCACATCAGCTCCCATCGGGTAGAGACCAGAGTAAAGAAATGCTAGACCGCCCAACATCGCGACAACGGCGGTAATCATCAAACATTTACCACAGCGTAGAAATTTGTTTGCGGCCATAATATTTCCAAATCGTCTAAAGAGTTAATGAAGTCTTGCTGGGTGACTCGAAATAGTTATATCAGTGATTATGGCCAGTCTGTTCCGTGCTACTTTCATTTCCGTGTTGCGCCGGTTTATCGCCTTGAGGCGCTTCACTGCCACTCATACCTTCCATACCTTCCATACCTTCCATACCTTCCATACCTTCCATACCTTCCATGTCGCCCATGCACTGTTTCATCATGGCTTGCATGACAGGGTCGTTCATATCCATTTTGCTGTGATCCATATTTTCCATGGCCGCGCAATCTGGCTTTTCTGCGTTGTTCATGTGCTCTTTGGGATCATGAGCCTGGGCTGACAAAGTAAAAGCCAGCGTAGAGATTGCAATTGACAATGTTATAAATTTTGAGCGCATTGGAATAATCCTTAATCTTTGAGTTGGGAATATGAGTAATCGATAATTTAATTAAAACCAGAACCGCAGGCCTGCTACTAATTGCGTATCGTTTATGTCCTGTCCTGCAGCTTGTCGATAATCAGCGGTACCGCCATATGCGTCCGACCACTCCACGCCGACATAGGGCGCGAACTGGCGATTTATTTCATAGCGCAATCGCAAGCCAATAGATGCAGTTGACAAACCACTGCCGAGGCCATTGCTAGGATCATCTTTACCGTAAAGATTAAGCTCCGCACGAGGCTGCAATATTAGCTTTTGTGTTAGCAGTAATTCGTATTCTGCCTGAAGGTTCAGTGCTGTACGTCCATCGTCACCGAGGTAAGCGGTAGCGTCTAGTTCAAACCAGTACGGTGCTAAACCCTGGATGCCCGCAGCGAGCCACTGGCGATCGCTACCTTCTTTGTACTGATCCAGCCGCACACCCAGCTGAGTATCAAAGAAGACACTGATAGCGTGACTCCAGAGTAGATCTGTCTGACTTTCCTCCAATTGACCACCGTTAGTATCACCTTCAGCTTTTATAACGAGACTATCGTAAGTAGTGCCATACCGAGCTAAAAGGTCGAAGGTCGTACTGCCACTATCCTCGCTGTATTCAAGGCGGTCGCCTAATACAGACAGCAAAGCGTGTTCGTCAGCCAATTTTAGTTGCCTTGGGCCTTGTTGGGCATATGGGCCTTCGGTAAGCGTATAGCCATCTGAATAAGCATGTGGATCACGAGCATCATCGGGTGCACTGCCACCTTGCATTTGCATCTTTCCACCATCCATTTGGGCCCATGAGGCCGATGTCGTAAAAAAAGTTGTGACTGCCATTAGGCTGATGATGTTTTTCATTTTCGTTTTACTCATGACACCACCACTTCGCGGAACATCCCCGCATCCATATGAAATAACAGGTGGCAATGCCACGCCCAGCGACCAAGGTCATTGGGAGTTGTTAAAAAGCTGATACGTTGCGATGGCTGAACCGAAATGGTGTGGCGCCGAACCCGCAGCTCACCCTTGTCGGTTTCGAGTTCACTCCACATGCCGTGTAAATGCATTGGATGCGTCATCATGGTGTCATTTTGCAAAATAACCCTAACGCGCTCACCGTGTTTCAACGACACCGGTGTGCTTTTGCCAAACTCCAAACCGTCGAATGACCAGCTGTAGCGCTCCATATTGCCAGTGAGGTGTAGTTCAAGTTCCTTAGTTGGGGTGCGACGATCATCCAGCAGCCCGTTAATCGATTTCAGGTCGGCTAGGGTCAATACTCGTCGGCCGTTGTTACGCAAACCGATACCTGGGTCATCAAGATTGGTGCGTGGTGTATCCACTCGCATATCGACAGACGCGCCGTATTCACTACTGGCATGGTTAACAGTGCTAGAGGGCTTGGCCAAAGGATTCTTTGGCTGGTGATTCATGGCGGAATGATCCATACCATTCATTCCCGCCATTCCCTTCATACCTTCCATGCTGCCCATTCCCTGCATACCCTTCATCGAGCCATGATTCATTCCTTCCATACCTTTCATGGAATCATGATTCATGCCGGCCATGCTGCCCATTGCACCCATCATGTCTGACATCGTCAGCCACTCTGCCGGATCAAGCGCAGGGACTGGCGCGGATAGACCTTGCTGCAATGCTAATGTGCCTCGGGCATAACCGGTGCGATCCATACTCTGGGCAAAGATCGTGTAGGCATCGTCTGCGGGTTCAACCAATACATCGTAGGTTTCGCCGGGGCCAAAGCGAAATTCATCGACGGAAACCGGTTCGACATCTTGGCCGTCGGCCTGAATGACGGTCAATTTTAAGCCGGGAATACGCACATCATAAAAGCTATTGCTTGCCGCATTAATAAAGCGCAGGCGTATGCGTTGCCCTTTCTGGAACAGTCCCGTCCAATTACCATTAGGCGCTGTACCGTTCATGAGGAAGGTCAGCGTGGCCGCCGATAGGTCGTTCAAGTCGGTTGGATTCATGCGCGCCTTGTTCCACATCTGGCGCTTTTCCAGTGCGGCCTGTAAACCAAGCTTTGAAACATCTTCGCTAAAGTCAAAGAAGGTGGGCTGATTGAAATTGTACACATCGCTCTGAATTTTCAATTTACTGAAAGCGCGCATAGGATCTTCGTCAGTCCAATCTGAAAGTTGCACCACATAATCCTGGTCAGAACGGTGTCTTTCGCCTGCTCTAGGCTCAATGATGAGTGCGCCATACATCCCCGTCATTTCTTGAAAACCGGAATGGCTGTGATACCAGTAGGTACCGCTTTGCTGTAGGGTAAATCGATACGTAAAGGTCTCGCCCGGCGCTATGCCTTTGAAACTGATGCCAGGCACGCCATCCATTTGGTAGGGTAGAAGAATGCCATGCCAGTGGATGGAGGTGGCAACTGCTAAGTGATTGGTGACGCGAATCGTCACTTCATCGCCTTCGCGCAGACGCAAAGTAGGAGCGGGTATGGAACCGTTGATCGTTGTTGCCATACGTGTCACGCCGGTAAAGTTGACGGGACTTTCGGCTATAACAAGATTGATTTCACGCCCACTTAGAACAGGCGTTTGCCCCTGTGCCACTTTGCTGCTCATTGCTGCCTGTAACCAAGTGGGTGTTGCTGCCAGTACGCCACCAGCCGCAAGGCCTTGTACAAAGCGACGGCGGTTTGGTTGTAAAGATCGTTTTTGTTGGGGAAGCCATTGGCTCACGGGCAACTACCTCATACATTCAGTGATTTGTGTTCGTAATACTAGAGACCTACACCTGTCACTCGCATGACTTAAAGATTACAAAGCTGTAATCTTTAAGTCATCTTGGTGTTGGAAAGCCTCATCCATAATGTTTATCAAACTGACTTAAGCCAAACGACGGAGCGACGCAATTTTGCGGATATTGGTAGTGGAAGATGAACTCAAGACCGGCGATTATTTGCGTCAGGGGCTTTCTGAGGCAGGATTTATGGTCACGCTGGCGCGCAACGGCCTCGATGGCCATCATCTTGCAATGACGGAAGTTTTTGACCTGATGGTGTTAGATGTCATGTTACCCGATGTTGATGGCTGGCGAATAATGCAGTCCCTTCGGGAAGCTGGTCGGCAAACTCCAGTACTTTTTCTTACCGCCCGAGATAGCGTAGAAGACCGGGTTAAAGGGCTTGAGCTTGGCGCAGATGATTATTTGGTTAAGCCATTTGCCTTTGCTGAGCTACTAGCTAGAGTTCGTACCTTGCTGCGCAGAAGTGTAGCGCCTGTGCTTTCAGATCAAATTACTGTTGCAGACCTCACCTTAGATCTTCCGCGCCGCCGCGCTAGCCGTGGAGGTAAAAAAATTAGTCTTAGCCACAAGGAATTCTGCCTGTTGGAGCTTTTAGCGCGTAGAGAGGGCGAGGTATTACCACGATCCCTGATAGCCTCCCAAGTTTGGGATATGAATTTTGATTCCGATACAAACGTTATTGACGTTGCGATTCGCCGTCTGCGTGCCAAAATCGACGACGATTTCCCAGCAAAGTTGATTCACACTGTGCGTGGCATGGGCTACAAACTGGAGATCGAAGACGATAATGAAGTGGCTTAGTCGAGTTAAGCGTCGCCCGTTATCGCTAACAACAAGAGTGATGGTCTTCGTTGCCCTTGCCATCGGCCTAAGCCTACTGATGACTGCACACCTTGTTCAACAAGCCGTAAAACGTCACTTTGCTGAGCAGGATGCCGATGAGCTCATTGTTATTACTCAGGCCGTGGAACGGGCGTTACGGGCAGGCGCAGACGACATCCCGCGGCTACCTGAAGTGCTATCCCACGCGGTTTCAGGACATCATGGCGTATATTTCCAAGTTTGGAGCCCAGACGGACAACTCATCTACGGGCCGAGTGATGACGAACTGCTCACGCCAGTGACTCTCTATACGCCCGTCTCCCGTATTTTAGCAGCTAATTTACATAGCTGGGGCGCAGGGGGAAATGCTTACCGAGGTGCCATTACCCAAACTCTAATTAGTGGACGTAATTATCGTATTGTCGCGGCCATGGATATGAACTTCCATATCTTCTTTCTCGATAATTTTAGGCGCAGCCTGTGGCTTATTATGACTTTAGCTGGCGTCGTCACGTTGTTGGCCGCTTGGTTTGGCGTACATCAGGGGCATGCGCCGCTGCGCGGCTTAAGCGACACTATGCGCGATGTCCAAGCCGATCGCCTGCATGTGCGAATAGACCCAAATATTGTACCGGGTGAGCTGCGAGGGCTTGTTGACTCATTCAATTACATGATCGGTCGTTTGGAAGACAGCTTTGCTCGACTTTCGCACTTTTCTGCTGATATCGCCCACGAACTGCGTACACCCTTAACAAATTCCATTACCCAAACCCAAGTCGCGCTTAATCGGGCCAGAAGCTTGGAGGAATACCAAGAGTTACTATACTCAAATTTAGAAGAACAGGAGCGCTTAGCGAAAATGGTCAACGACATGCTGTGGTTGGCTCAAAGCGAACACGGTTTACGTAATCCAGTACGTGAGTGGCTGGATCTCGGGCATGAAGTGCGGGAGTTATTTGACTTTTTTGAGGCTTTGGCAGAGGAGAAACAGATTGTTCTGACTTTAGACGGAAGCACACCCATGCTGAGTGGCGATCGGGCTATGTTGAGGCGCGCCATATCTAATTTGCTATCAAATGCATTGCGATATACACCGGCCGGGCAAACAATTAACGTGAAACTAAAAAAAACAGATGATGCATGGGTAGAGCTCCGTGTTGAAAACCCCGGTTTAAAGATCCCCCCAGAACATCTACCAAAAATATTTGATCGATTCTATCGCGTTGATCCTTCGCGTCAGCGACTCAGTGAGGGAGCTGGCCTGGGCCTGGCAATAGTTAAGTCCATTGTTGAAGCTCATGGTGGTAGGGTCGATGCTGACTCTAATAGCAGCGTGACATACTTTTCAATACGTTTACCTATCAGCATGATCGAAAGTTAAGATATATTAGTGCGTATTGGATATTTACTATAAAGCAGTGCGCCAAAAAAATTCGCGGTTTTTAAATTCGATGAAGGGGCCTTTATGGACACCAAAGCGCATTGGAATGCAGTATACACAACAAAATCAGCTGACTCTGTAAGCTGGTTTCAGCCCCACGCATCCCGTTCGCTGCACATTATTCAACAAATCAATATTGAGAAAACAGCAAAAATAATAGATGTCGGCGGCGGTGCATCCACTCTTGTAGATTCATTGCTGGAAAATGATTTTGTTAATGTAACCGTCATGGACATATCTGGGGCCGCGCTTAACGCGGTCAAAAAACGACTAGGAGATACTTCTAAAAAAG